>JAGWAK010000038.1:0-15844 GCA_021296435.1 Acidimicrobiia bacterium | reverse complement strand
TGATGGCCAGGACGTCGGGGTCCTCCGCCGCCTGATGGATGAACTCCTGCACAGAGGCGCCGAACGAGTCGTACGGGTGGTGGGCCAGCACGTCGGCGTTCCCGATGGCGGCGAAGAAGTCCGGCGTGCCCTCGCCGGTGGGCCGCAGCGGGGCCGGCACGAACTGGTGGCGCTGCGACCACAGCAGGTCAGGACGCTTGAGTCTGCACAGCTGGCTCAGGCCTCCCACGTGCAGCAGGAAATCCGTGGTGTAGACGTCGTCGGGCAGAACGTCCAACTCGGCCATCAGCAGGTTGCGCATCGCCGCCGAGGCCGACGCCGACATCTCCAGGCGGACCACGGCGCGGAACCGGCGCCGCTGCAACTCGGCCTCCACCGCCGTCAGCAGGTCTTCGGCCTCCTGATCGTCGACGGACAGATCGGCGTTGCGCGTCACCCGGAAGCAGGCGTGCTCCAGGATCTCCATGCCCGGGAAGAGCGCTTCGAGATGCGCCGAGATGACCTGCTCGATGGGGATGAAGCGCTCACCGTCGGGGAGGTTCAGCAGCCTGCCGTAGGTGAAGGGCACCTTGATCCGGGCGAAGCAGTGGCGGCCGCTGACGGGATCCACCAGCCGCACGCCGAGGCTCGTGGACAGGTTCGAGAGGTACGGGAACGGGTGCCCGGGATCCACCGCCAGCGGCGTCAGGATGGGGTAGATGCGGTCGGCGAACTCGCCCTCCAGGAACTTCCGGTCGTCGAGGTCCAGATCGCTCCAGTCCACGACCTGGATTCCCTCTGTCGCCAGCGCGGGGAAGATCTCGCTGCGGAGAACGCTCTCGAGGCTCGCCAGCAGCGTTTCCACCCGCGCATGGATGCCGGCGAGTTGTGCCTGTGGCGTGAACCCGTCGACGGAACGTTCCAGCCGGCCCTCGGCCAGACGCGCCTTGAGGCTCGCCACCCGCACTTGGAAGAACTCGTCCAGGTTCCCGGCGGCGATGACGCAGAAGCGCAGCCGCTCCAGCAGAGGGATGTTCTCATCGCTCGCCAGATGCAGGACGCGGGCATCGAAGTCCAGCCAGGACAGTTCGCGGTTGAGGTAGCGGCCGCCCGCCGCTCCCAGGTCACCGGGAGCCGGCGCGCCAGCGGCGCGTGACGAGGTCTCGACGGATACGTCGATCGCCACCTAGCCCCCCGTCAAACCTCGCTGTCTCATCAGGACTCGGCGTAGGGAGCGAACTCGTCCTCGGCGTAGCCGAGATCCCACTCGATCAGGAGGTTCTGGCGCACGGCGTCCCGATTGATTCGCTCCCTGTTGCGGCGGAATTGAGGATCGTCCCTCGGCAGCAGCAGTAGCCTCGCCTGAGCACGCATACGGAAGTCCTCGATGAGCTGCCTGTCCCCGAACTCCGACCGGAAATCCCAGTGGGGCGCGACCGGGCCGGCAAAGACCACCTTGACGTGGCCGATCGGCGGCGGCAGTTCCTGCTCGTAGTCGGGCCCGATGCTTGTCATGACACTCCTTCCGGCACCCCGGCGCACTCGGCATCGAGGCAATCCGTACCTCAAGGCTACCGCCCTGTGTTGCGCCGTCCGAATCGTCGGCGCCGCCGATCAGCGGGTGGTCCTCCGGTGATCCCGCGTCCTTTACGAGGCCTTTAGCCGCTTGGGCCCGTACTTAGGTCGATGGACACCACAACCGTGCCGTCAAGGATGCCGAGCACGGGCTGGATGGGGCGAGCTAGCTGCTCCGGCGAGTCCCCGGATGTCTTTTTCCCCTCCGACGGCGTGGGTGTCCTGCGCGCCCAGAAGATCTGCGCCGACTGCCCCGTGATCAACGAGTGCCTCGAGTACGCACTCGCCAATCACATCTCGCACGGTGTCTGGGGAGGCGCCTCCGAGCGCCAGCGCCGGCGCTTGCAGCGCCGCCGGCAGCAGGAGCGAATGCAGCGGCCCACCGACGCCTGTTCTGCGGGTGGGCCTCGAGGCGCACCACGCAACACCGGTCACGCAACACCAGTCACCGGAATCCTGCTGCGGCGACAGAGATCCTGCGTCAACGGTCGAAGCGTCCGCAGGCCGAAGACTCCGCAGGCATTCGTGAAGATCTCGGCACGGCCACCCGGCGGTACCGGGCGGCGCCCCTGCCGAGGGCGTCAGGCGTCGCTGTTCTTGGTGTCCGCGGATCCGCTCGAGGCCGGTTCCTCGAGTTCATCACCGGCGTTCTTGCGGAACTCTCTCTGGGCCTGCCCGAGGGACCGCGCAAGCTTTGGAAGCTTGGCGCCGCCGAAGATCACCAAGACGATCACCAGGATGATGATCAACTCGGTTGTGCCGATTACTGCCACGACTTCAGGTTACCCGATCGGTGCTCGGGGAAACCGGCAGCGGGCGAAAATAGTTTGCCGACCGGAGGTCGCTCAGGCCGTGGCGGAGCCGCTCGCCTGCCGCCGTGCCAGGGCCCGCTCGCGGCGCACCCGACGGCGCTCCCGCTCGCTCATGCCGCCCCAGATCCCGAACTTCTCGCCGTTCTCGAGGGCGTACTCGAGACACTCCGTGCGCACGACGCATGCGCCGCAGACCCGCTTGGCCTCCTTGGTGGACGCCCCGCGTTCGGGGAAAAACAGATCGGGATCCACCCCGAGGCAGTTGGCGTACTGCTTCCAGGGATCTTGGACTCGCATCTCCTGCAAGAACATCCGGACATCCTCTCGATCCTTGGAGTCTCGGACCCGGGGAACCCCGGCGTGGTTGCCTTCGGCAGCCGTCCGAGCACCTGTTGGCACCTGTGTTGTCCACAGGTCTATTCACACCTGTGTAATTACAAGCGTGTACTAGAGAGTATGCCGGGCGTTCCAGCCAAAATCAAGTGCGAGACCGGGGATTTTCCGAGGTTTCCCGGCGACGGGGGTTCTCGCCGGTAACGTACGACCCGCAGAGCCCCACCGAGTCGCCGATCCCCCGGATCCGCCCCGCGGCCGCACGCAGGAGCAGCACGCTGAGTTCAGCCACCCCGACGACGACTGTCGAGAAGCCAGCAAGCCAGAAAGGCCGGCGGTCGGCGCCTTGCCGGGAACTCCCGTGGCCGCTGAACCTCTACCAGTCGGCGGTGGGCAAGAAGTGGGTGATGGCACTGACCGGCCTCACCCTGCTGGGGTTCGTGCTGGTGCACATGCTCGGCAACCTGCACCTCTACGACGGCCCGTGGGAAACCCACGAGTACGCCGAGACCCTGCGCGATCTCGGCACCGAGGTCATCCCGCGCACCTGGGCGCTCTGGGCCCTGCGCTTCGGCCTCATCGCCGCCTTCGCTCTGCACATCCACTCCGCCTACAGCCTCACCCGGATGAGCCGGTCGGCCGACCGGCGCTACCCCGGCGGCCGCGACTACATCGCCGCCAACTACGCCTCACGCACCATGCGCTGGACCGGCCCCCTCGTCGGCCTGTTCGTCGTGTACCACCTGGCCGACCTGACGTGGGGCCACTTCAACCCGGACTACATCCGCGGCGACCCATACCACAACGTGGTGGCGAGCCTCTCCAACCTGCCCGTCGCCATCTGGTACATCGTGGCCAACGTGGCCCTGGCGGTGCACATCTACCACGGCGCCTGGAGCATGTTTCAAAGTCTCGGCATCAACAGCCCGCGCTGGAACCCGCTGCGGCGACGGTTCGCCCAGGCCTTTGCGGCGGTGATCCTCGTCGGCAACCTCAGCTTCCCGATCCTGGTACAGGCCGGCGTGATCGACGACGGCGGACGCTCCGTCGTGCGGGAACACCAGGAGCAACTCGACGGTGCAGTCGGCGAAGCCCTCGGAACGCTAGGAAGCGCACCATGATCGGCAGTCTGGATGCGCGGCTGCCTGACGGGCCCATCGAGAACGCCTGGACGGACCACAAGTTCGACCTGCGCCTCGTCAACCCCAACAACAAGCGACGCTTCACCGTCATAGTGGTCGGCACCGGCCTGGCGGGGGCGTCGGCGGCGGCCTCGCTCGGCGAGTTGGGCTACCGGGTCAAGGCCTTCACGTACCACGACTCGCCGCGCCGGGCTCACTCCATCGCCGCCCAGGGCGGCATCAATGCGGCCAAGAACTACAAGAACGACGGCGACAGCGTCTACCGGCTCTTCTACGACACCATCAAGGGCGGCGACTACCGCAGCCGCGAGGCCAACGTGTACCGCCTGGCCGAGACATCGCTGGCGATCATCGACCAGTGTGTGGCGGCCGGCGTTCCCTTCGCCCGCGAGTACGGCGGCCTGCTCGACAACCGCTCCTTCGGCGGCGCGCAGGTGTCGCGCACCTTCTACGCCCGCGGCCAGACCGGCCAGCAGCTCCTGCTCGGCGCCTACTCGGCGCTGATGCGGCAGGTGGCGGCGGGGACCGTGGCTCTGCACACCCGTGCGGAGATGCTCGACCTGGTGGTCGCCGAGGACCGGGCCGTCGGCATCGCGACCCGCGACCTGCTGACCGGGGAGATCAGCGCACACGCCGGCGACGCCGTCATCCTGGCCACGGGCGGCTATAGCAACGTCTACTACCTGTCCACGAACGCCATGATGTGCAACGTCACCGCCGCCTGGCGGGCGCACCGGCGCGGCGCCCTATTCGCCAACCCCTGCTACACGCAGATCCACCCCACCTGCATCCCAGCCGGCGACGACTTCCAGTCCAAGCTGACGCTGATGTCGGAGTCGCTGCGCAACGACGGGCGCATCTGGGTACCACGGGCGCTCGACGACACCCGGGCGCCGGCTGACATCCCCGAGGCGGCGCGGGACTACTACCTCGAGGAGCGCTACGCCGCCTTCGGCAACCTGGTGCCCCGCGACGTGGCATCGCGCAACGCCAAGACGGTGGTCGACGCCGGCCGGGGAGTCGGCCCGCTGCGCAACGGGGTCTACCTGGACTTCTCCGGCGTGCTGGAGCGTGACGGGGCGGAGGTGGTCCGGGCCAAGTACGGGAACCTCTTCGACATGTACCAGCGCATCACCGGCGAGGATCCCTACCGGGTGCCCATGCGGATCTACCCGGCCGTCCACTACACGATGGGCGGGTTGTGGGTGGACTACAACCTCATGAGCAACGTGCCGGGACTCTTCGTGGCGGGTGAGGCCAACTTCTCCGACCACGGCGCCAACCGCCTCGGAGCCTCGGCGCTGATGCAGGGGCTGGCCGACGGCTACTTCATTGTGCCCTACACCGTCGGGGACTACCTGGCGGGGCGCCTCGGCAAGGAGGGGCCCGGAACCGATCATCCCGCCTTCGCGGACACCGTCTCGGACGTGAACGAGCGCACCGCCCGCTGGCCCGCCGCCCGGGGGTCGCGCACCGTGGACTGGTTCCACCGCGAGCTGGGGCAGATCGTGTGGGACCACTGCGGCATGTCGCGCAACGCCGCCGGGCTCCAGAAGGCGCTGTCGGAGATCCCCGCCCTGCGCCAGGAGTTCCATGCCGACGTGTGCGTCCCCGGCTCGGCCGCCACGCTGAATCAGTCCCTCGAGAAGGCCGGAAGGGTCGACGATTTCTTCGAGCTCGCCGAACTGCTGGCGCGCGACGCGCTGGAGCGCGAGGAGTCCTGCGGGGGGCACTTCCGCGAGGAGCACCAGGACGCCGAGGGTGAGGCCCGCCGCGACGACGAGCGTTTCACGCACGTGGCGGCATGGGAATGGGCCGGCCCGGGCGCCGAGCCGATCCGCCACCGCGAGGAACTGACCTTCAGCGCCGTGACACCCACCACAAGGTCCTACAAGTGAGCACCACCAACAACGGCGCGCTGAGTGTGCACCTGCGCGTCTGGCGCCAGGACGGTCCCGGCGACGCCGGCCGCTTCGAGACCTACGACGTTGGCGACATCAGCTCCGACGCCTCCTTCCTGGAGATGCTGGACGTGCTGAACGAGCGTCTCACGCTCGAAGGCCGGGAACCCATCACCTTCGAGTCGGACTGCCGGGAGGGCATCTGCGGCACCTGCGGCCTGATGATCAACGGGCGCGCCCACGGCCCGCAGAAGGGCACGGCCACGTGTCAACTCCACATGCGGGAGTTTTCCGACGGGGACGTCATCACCGTCGAGCCGTGGCGCGCCGGATCCTTCGAGGTCATCCGGGACCTCGCGGTCGACCGGACAGACCTCGACCGGATCATCGCCGCCGGCGGTTACATCTCGGTCAACACCGGCGCGGCGCCCGACGCCAACCTTGTGCCGGTCCCCAAGGAGGCTTCGGAGAGCGCCTTCGACGCGGCCGCCTGCATCGGCTGCGGCGCCTGCGTGGCAGCCTGCCCGAACAGCGCCGCGCAACTCTTCACGGCGGCGAAGGTGCAGCACCTGAACCTGCTCCCGCAGGGCCAGCCCGAGCGTTGGGCGCGCACCGAGGCAATGGTGGAGACCATGGAGCAGTTCTTCGGCAGCTGCACCAATCACGGGGAGTGCGAGGAGGCCTGTCCGAAGGAAATCTCCATCGACTTCATCGCCTGGACCAACCGGGACTACGTGAGGGCCAAGCTGAAGAACCGCAAGCTCGCCGGCCAGGTCTGAGACGCGCCGGGACGCGTGAGCAACGGCACCGGCGGCCCAGCGCAGCGGCCCGGCAGCCCAGCGCAGCGCCGAGACGGCCCGGCGATCCAGCGGTGGGCCGGAGACGGCCTGCGGGGATTCTGCATCGGCACCGCCGACCTGGTGCCGGGGGTCTCCGGCAGCACGGTGGCCCTGCTGCTGGGGGTCTACGAGCGCCTGCTGCGCTCGCTGCGGAGCGCCGCCGGGGCGGTGGCCGGCCTGCTGCGCGGCGATCTGCGGGGGGCGGCCGGGCAACTGCGGCGGATCGACTGGCGGCTCGTGATCCCGGTGGCCGCGGGCGTCGGGGTGGCGCTGGGAGCGCTGGCGGGCGTCATCGACTGGCTCCTCGACAATCGCGCCGAGGCCACCGCCGGCGCGTTCGCGGGCCTGGTCTGCGCGGCGGTGCTCGCTGCGGCCCGGCAGGTGCGCGCCTGGCGAGTGCCGCTGGCCGCCCTGGCGCTGGCCACCGGCGCCGCCGGGGGTTGGGTCTTCGGACTAACCGCCGAGCCCATCGCCGACCCCGCCGGGTGGCTGTGGTTCGCCGCCGGGGTGCTGGGGGTGTGCGCCATGATTCTGCCCGGGATCTCCGGGGCGTTCGTGATGCTCATGATCGGCGTCTACGCGCCCCTCATCGACGCCCTCAGCGACCGCGACTGGAACGTGCTCGGCCTATCCGCCGGCGGCGTGCTGGTGGGGATGCTGGCGTTCGCCGCGCTGTTGAGCAGGCTGCTGGACCGGTACCACGACGCCGTGATGGCGACGATGGTCGGTTTGATGCTGGGCTCGTTGCGCGTGCTCTGGCCCTGGCCGAACGGCGTGGGACACCTCGGCGGTCCCGACGAAGTGATCAGCGGGACCGGCCTCGAATGGCCGGACGGCGGCGAGGCGCTCTGGCCGGTGGTCTGCGCCGCGGTGGCGTTCGCGCTGGCGCTGGCCGCCTCGCGGTTCGCCGGCCACTCGAACGCCGGAACCGGACCGGAAAACGGTTTACTGGAAGCACCCTGATAGCTACACGCGGCGCGACCGCCACTCAGCGCCCCCCGGAGGTCCCTCGTGAGTAACCCGGCGACCGTTCACCTACCCCCGCTCCCCTACCCGGAGGATGCGCTCGCCCCGCACATCAGCGCCGAGACGGTGGCGCTGCACTACGGCAAGCACCATGCCGGCTACGTGGCCAACGTGAACCGGCTGGTGGCGGGATCCGCAGCCGAAGGCGCCCCACTCGAGGACCTCATCGTCACCACCTCCGGGGGCCTGTTCAACAACGCCGCCCAGGTCTGGAACCACACCTTCTACTGGCACTCCATGCACCCCGCCGGTGGCGGCGACCCCAGTGGCCACCTGCGCGCCGCCATCGAGAGCGGCTTCGGATCGGTCGACGGGTTCCGCAAGCAGTTCGCCGACGCCGCCTGCGGTCACTTCGGCTCGGGCTGGGTGTGGCTGGTGGCGGGTGGCGACGACCTGGAGGTTGTGGCGACGGCCAACGCCGACCTCCCCCAGCGACATGACCGCACACCGCTGCTGACCATCGACGTCTGGGAGCACGCCTACTACCTGGACTACCGGAACGCCCGCCCTGCCTACGTGGAACGGTGGATCGAGAACCTCGTGAACTGGGAGTTCGCTGCGGCGAACCTGGCAGCCCTCTGAACGCACCGCGACTGCACCAACAACGAGGTCGGTTCTCCGTGGTCAGATTCCTCAGCGCCGAGTGGGTGGCGGCAGCCAGCGAGGCGCTGCAGAGCGCCGGGGTGACCACCGAAGGCGGACCGCCGCTCGTCATCCAGCAACTCGTGGAGCACCCCGATGGGACGCGCAGTGCCTACCGGATCCAACTCGACGCGGACGGGGCCGAGGCATTCGGCGGGTTCTCCGGCGATGCCACGGTCGTGTACCGGCACAGCTACGACGTGGCGTGCGGCATCGCCAGCGGAGAACTCGACGCCCACGTGGAGTTCCTGATGGGTCGTGTGACCGTGTCCGGCGACACCAAAGCCCTCGTCGGCCATCGCGCCGCGCTCGAGAAGCTCAGCGCAGCGCTCGCCGGCCTCCGCGCGATCACCGAGTTCTAGCCCGGCGGTCGGTCGGGCCGATTCCTCAGCCGATCAGGCCCAGTTCGGTCACCGTGTCCCGCTCGGCGACAAGTTCGGCGACCGAGGCGACGATGCGGTCGCGGCTGAAGGCGCTGTGCTCGAGACCCTGCACGATCTGCCAACTCGCGCCGTCGCTGGTACACGGGAAGGAACTGATCAGGCCCTCGGGGACGCCGTAGCTGCCGTCGGACGGCAATGCGACGCTGACCCAGTCGCCGGCGGGTGTGCCGGCCGCCCAGTCCCTGCCGTGGTCGAGGGCGGCGTTGGCGGCTGAGGCGGCCGACGACGCCCCTCGCGCCTCGATGATGGCGGCGCCGCGCTGCTGGACGGTGGGGATGAAGTCGCCCTCGAGCCAGTCCAGGTCACCGATGACCTCGCTGGCTGGCCGGTCGCCCACCCGGCAGTTGAATATGTCGGGGTACTGCGTGGCCGAGTGGTTGCCCCAGATCGTCATGCAACTGATGTCAGCGACGCCGGCACCTGCCCGGCCTGCCAACTGGGCGACGGCGCGGTTGTGGTCGAGTCGAGTCATCGCCGTAAAGCGCTCCGGCGGGATGCCGGGGGCGTTGCGCTGGGCGATGAGGCAGTTCGTGTTGGCGGGGTTGCCCACCACGAGGACGCGGATGTCATCGGCGGCGTTGGCGGCCAAGGCCGCACCCTGGCGGGTGAAGATGCCGCCGTTGGCCTCCAAGAGGTCCTTGCGTTCCATGCCCTTGGTGCGGGGCCGGCTGCCGACCAGCAGGGCCCAGGAAGCCCCCGAGAACGCTGTCTCGGGCTGGTCGGTCAGCTCCATGCCCGCCAGCAGGCCGAAGGCGCAGTCGTCCAACTCCATGGCCACGCCCTCGAGGGCGCCCATGGCGGGAGGGATCTCCAGCATCTGCAGGATGACTGGCACCTCGGGCCCCAGGAGTTGCCCGGAGGCGATGCGGAACATCAGGCTGTAGCCGATCTGGCCGGCGGCGCCGGTGACGGCCACGCGTACGGGCGCGTGCCTCTGCGTTGCGGTCTCGCTCATGTCGCTCCCCGTCGCCGCCAACTCAGAGCCGGTCGATGATCGCCTGGGCGAACTCCGAGCAGCGCACCTCGGTGGCACCCTCCATGAGCCGGGCGAAGTCGTAGGTCACGATCCCCGCGGCGATGGTCTCCTCCAATGCGGCGACGATCGCATCGGCGGCGGCGTCCCAACCCAGATGCTCGAACATCATCACGCCCGAGAGCAGCACCGACGACGGGTTCACCTTGTCCTGGCCGGCGTACTTGGGGGCTGTGCCGTGCGTGGCCTCGAAGACGCCGTGGCCGGTGACGTAGTTGATGTTGCCGCCGGGGGCGATGCCGATGCCCCCGACCTGTGCGGCCAGGGCGTCGGACAGGTAGTCGCCGTTGAGATTCATCGTGGCGATCACGTCGAACTCGGCCGGGCGGGTCAGCACCTGCTGGAGGGCGATGTCGGCGATGGTGTCGCTGACGAGGATCCGCCCGCCGGGATCGCCCCCGCAGTCGTCCCAGCCCACCGCTACGTCCGCGAACTCCTCCCGCACCAGTTCGTAGCCCCAGTTGCGGAAGGCGCCCTCGGTGAACTTCATGATGTTGCCCTTGTGCACCAAGGTGACCCGCGAGCGCTTGCGGGCCACGGCGTAGTTCAGGGCGGCACGCTGCAGGCGCTGCGAGCCCGTGCGCGACACCGGCTTGATGCCGATACCGCTGTCGGCGCGCAGCTCCCGGCCGAAGACCTCGCGCACCATCTCCCGGATCCGGTCGGCCTCCGGCGAGTGGGCCTCGGCCTCGATGCCGGCGTAGATGTCCTCGGTGTTCTCCCGGAAGATGACCATGTCCACCGCTTCGGGGTTGCGCACCGGTGACGGCACTCCCCGGAACCAGCGCACCGGCCGCAGGCAGACATAGAGGTCGAGCAACTGGCGGATGGCAACGTTGAGGCTGCGGAACCCGCCGCCCACCGGCGTCGTGAGCGGCCCCTTGATGCCGATGAGGTAGTCCCGGAAGGCGTCGATGGTCTCTTCCGGCAACCACTCACCGGTCTCGTTGAAGGCCTTCTCCCCGGCGAGCACCTCCACCCACTCCACGCGCCTGCCGAACTTGGCGGCTGCCGCATCGAGCACGGCTCGCGCCGCCGGCCAGATGTCCACCCCGGTGCCGTCGCCCTCGACGTAGGGGATGATCGGCACGTCGGGGACCTGCAGCACGCCGTCGCTGCCGATGGCGATTCGTGCCGCGGCTGTACTACCGGTGGCGTTTCGCATGGACGTGCAGCCTACGGGCATCCCCCCAGCGCCACGCCGGCCCGATGCGTCACCCCGGCGCGCCCTCGGCAGCGGCCACGGTGTTGCGCAGCAGCATCGCTCGGGTCATGGGTCCGACACCGCCGATGCGGGGCGAGAGCCATCCCGCCACCTCGGCCACACCCTCGTCCACGTCCGACAGCAGCCGGCGCCCCGAGAACGAGACACCGGCGGCGACCACCGCCGCCCCGGGCTTCACCATCTCGGCGGTGATGAGCCCCGGCGACCCCGCCGCCGCGACCAGGATGTCCGCCCGGCGCGTGTGGGTCGCCAGGTCCGCCACGCCGGTGTGCACGACGGTGACCGCGGCGTTGGCGCCCGGGCGCTTCAGGGTCAACAGGTTGGCCAGGGGCCGCCCGATGGTAAGCCCGCGGCCCACGATGACGACGTGGGCGCCCTTGATCGGGATGTCGTAGGCCTCGAGCATGCACTGGATTCCCGCAGGCGTGCACGCCAGCGGCGCCTCGATGCCCTGCACCAGCTTGCCCAGGTTCACCGGGTGCAGTCCGTCCACATCCTTGGCCCACTCCACGCGCAGCAGGGCGGCCTCGTAGTCGAGGTGGGGTGGGAACGGGTACTGCATCAGGTAGGCGTGCACGGCGTCGTCGGCATTGAAGCGGTCCACGACGGCGTCGACGTCGGCCTGCGTGGCATCGGCAGGCAGGTGAACGTGGTGGGATTCGATGCCCAATTCGGCACAGTCCCGGTGCTTCATGGCCACGTAGTTGGCCGAGGGACCGTCGTCGCCCACCAGCACGGTGCCCAGCCCGGGCGTCACACTCCGGCGCGCCAGCGCTCCGATGCGGCCACGCAACTGCTCGCGGATCTCGCTGGCGAGACGTTCGCCGTCGAGGGTGACCGCGCTCACGGGGTCGGTCGGAGCGATGCGCCGGGAAGATCCGGCCGGCTCACCGGGCGGCCGCCTCGGCGCCGGCAACCGGCGTTCCACCGCAGTGCTGTGCCGCCTGGCCCTCCGGCAGGGCCAGGCCGGTGCCGCCGATGCCGCAGTAGCCCCAAGGGTTCTTGGCCAGGTACTGCTGGTGGTAGTCCTCCGCGTAGTAGAAGGGCGGCGCGGTTGCGATCTCGGTGGTGATCTGGCCGTGGCCGGCGGCGGCCAGCACGGGGCCGTACCGATCCCGTGACCGCTCCGCTGCCTGTCGCTGGCTCTCGTCGGCCACGTAGACGGCCGAGCGGTACTGGGTCCCCACGTCGTTGCCCTGGCGCATGCCCTGGGTGGGATTGTGGTTCTCCCAGAAGATGCGCAGCAGGGCGTCGAGGTCAGTCACCGCTGGGTCGAACACCACCAGCACCACCTCGGTGTGGCCGGTTCTCCCCGAACACACTTCCTCGTAGGTGGGGTTCGGGGTTCCACCACCGGCATAACCCACTGCCGTCGTGTAGACGCCCTCGGCCTGCCAGAACAGTCTCTCGGCGCCCCAGAAGCAGCCCATCGCCACGATCAGGGTCTGCAACTGCGGCGGGAACGGCGGCTGTGTGGGAGTGCCCAGAACGGCATGCGTGGCGGCCACCGGCATTGCCCTGGCGCGGCCGGCCAGCATCTCCTCGGTGGTGGGCATTCGCGTCTTGTCCCTACCGAACGGTGCCATCGGCCTCCCCTGTCTCTGTTGCCGGCGGGCATGTCCCGAGACCCGACTTGCTCGCTTCATCCCCGCGTCGCGAAGTCTCGCGCGCCCGAAGCTCTTGCCGGTCGCGGCCAGGTGCCTCCCGTCGCCGGAGCCCCTTGCGGACACAATGTGCGGCCACTAGTGTGAGAAGCCACCATCACCGCCCTGAGCAGCCGTACTTCGCCGGGCCGCTGCTCTCCTTTTCGGGGCCGGCGCGGCACCGCGGCCGGCTCAGGTCTCCCCGCCCCAACTGGACTCGCGAACCCAGCGATACACGCCGGCGAAGTCCTGGTTCACCTTCGCCGGCACGCTGCCCGGGGTGCCGAGCAGCCGGGCTCCCCAGACGATGTGGGCGGTGCGCTCCACGACGAGGGCGGCGTGCAGGGCGTCGGCCGGATCGCGCCCCACCGTCACGAGCCCGTGGTTGGCCATCAGCACAGCGCTACGCCGGCCGAGCGCCGCCGCCACCGCCTCACCCAGCTCGTCGCTCCCGGTGAGGTGGTAGTCGCAGACCTCCACGTCGCCGCCGATGTAGATCACGACCTCCTCGATGGCGGCCGGAATGGTTTGGCGGGCCACCGCGAACATGGAGGCGTACAGCGGATGGCAGTGCACCACGCCGCCCACCTCGGACCACTGCCGGTAGCAGGCCAGATGCAGCGACTTCTCGCTGGAGGGATGGCCCTCGCCGGCCACCACGCCGCCGCCGGCATCCACGAAGACCAGGTCGGAGGTTTGCATCGCCTCGTAGCCCAGCGAGGACGGGGTGAGGCAGAACGTGCCGTCGACAACACGCCCGGAGACGTTGCCGGCGGTGCCCTCCACCAGCCCCTTGGCGTACATGGCCTGCGCCGTCTCCAGCACGACCCGGGCTACTTCCTGGTGGGCCCGGCTGCCTGCGGCGCGGTCTTGGGCGTTCACGAGAGGACCTCCGGGTTGGCGATGTGGGCGGGCCGCTCACCGTCGAGCAGTCGCTGCAGGTCGGCGGCGACCATCGAGGCCTGGACCTGCTCGGTGTGGTAGCTGGCCCCGCCTATGTGCGGCGTCAGCACCACATCGTCGCGCCCGCACAGCGGGTGACCCTCGGGCAGCTGCTCGCCGTCGAAGTGGTCGAGCCCGCAGCCGCCGAGGTGTCCGGACTCCAGCGCCGCCACGAGGGCGTCCAGGTCGTGCAGCACGGCCCGGGCCGTGTTGAGGTACACGGCGCCGCGCCGCATGGCAGCGAACTGGGGCGCAGCCATCATGTGCGCGGTCGCGGCGCTGGGCGGGGCGTGCATCGACACGATGTCGGCGGCGGCGAGCAACCCCTCGAGGCTGTGGGTCGCCTCGGCGACGTAGGGGTCGTGCGCGATCACCTCCAGGCCCAGCCCTTCCATCCGCCGGCGCACGGCCCGGCCGACCGCACCCAGGCCCACGATCCCGAAGGTCTGCCCGGCCAGGAGGTCGCTGCGATAGCGCTGGTAGGGCAGCGTCTCGGTGAAGACCCGCCCGGTGCGCACGTCGCGATCGGCGGGGACGAGTCGCCGGTTCACCGCGAACAGCAACGCAACGGTGAGTTCAGCCACGGCGTCGGCGTTGCGACCGGGCGTGTACAGGACGGGAATGCCGGCGGCCGTGGCGGCGGCCACATCCACGTTGGACAGCTCGCCGCGGGTGGCCACGATGGCCCGTAGCGGGAGGTCCATCACCTCCCCCGAGCAGAAGTCGGCCTCGCAGATCAGCACGTCGGCCCCCATCTCGGCAAGCCGCTTGGCCAGCCGGGGCGGGTCATACAGGCGGATCGGGACGTACTCCAGCCACGGCTCGTAGACCACGTCGGCCAGCTGCTGCAGGGCCTCGAATCCCGGCCCGCGCAGCGGGGCGGTCACGAGCGCCCGCAGCCGGGCGCTCCCTCGCTCAGCCATCGTCGGTAGTGGTCCGCGCCGGGTGACGGTAGAGGCGACGGGCCAGCCGGTCGGCACCGGGATCGAAGCCGGGGAGCTGCATGGGGAAGCTGCCGGTGCGCTCCACCACCAGGTCGCGCACGAGTT
Organism: Acidimicrobiia bacterium; assembly: GCA_021296435.1. Classification (GTDB taxonomy): domain Bacteria; phylum Actinomycetota; class Acidimicrobiia; order Acidimicrobiales; family CATQHL01; genus VXNF01. Next base: position 1,260 of record JAGWAK010000038.1, on the reverse strand, counting down.
CCTCCACCTCGAACCAGTTGGTGGCCCGGGGGTCCGGTAGGTGGCGGTTGTAGGGCTGGTCGAACACGATCACGGTGTGGCCAGCGGCGCGCAGGTCTTCGATCTGATGGGGAGCGTCGTCCACGAAGGCGTCGGCGTTCACCGAGGACTTGGCGGCGATGAAACAGAGGTCGCGGTAGGGGATCCTGGCCGTGTCGAGCCACTCGGCGGTGTCGCCGGCGGTCACGGCATGGCCCCAGTTCACATAGAGCCGGTGAGTCACGATGCGGATCCAGACTCCGGCGTCGGACAGCCGCCACAGCGCCTCGGCCGCGCCCGGGATCAGGTTCATGTGCCGCAGCATGTGGCGTTCCAGGACGGCGTGGCGGTGCAGCTCGTCGAACTCCTCGGGGGTCTGGACCCCCCACTCCTCGCATCCCCAGGAGACGTCCCGCGTCAGCGACTCGACGGGCACGCCCAACCTCTCGGCCACGATCTGCCGGAACGTTCCGATGTAGTCGCCGCACACGCCGTCCAGGTCCACGCCGAGCACGAACTGCCCGCCGTCGCTCATCGCAGCGCGGTCCCGGGACGCGCAGGCACGGGTCGGCTCAGCGGCCTTTGGGGTGCCACACCGTCTTGTACTCGCAGAAGGCGGAGATGGCGTACGGGCTTTGGGCGGCGGCCTCCAGCCAGCGGCGCTCGCCGGGCGCGGCGTGCACGACCCGTGTCACGGTCTCCGCAGCCAGCCGCTCGGCCTCGGCCGCCACATCGCCGCCGTCGTCGCCCACCGGGTCGCAGCCGCTCAGGTCGACGCAGTCCACGTCGCCGTGTCCGGCCAGCGCCCGCACCAGCGGCGCCCGGTGCCCGGTCAGAACGTTCACCACACCGCCTGGCACGTCGCTGGTGGCCAGGATCTCCGCCAGCGTCACCGCCACAAGCGGGTGACGCTCGCCGGCCAGCACCACCGCGGCGTTCCCCGGGACAAGGGCCGGAGCCAGTCGCGACACGATTCCCAGCAGCGGCGCCTCGTCGGGAGCAGCCAGTCCCACCACTCCCATGGGCTCGGGGACGGTGAAGTTGAAGTAGGGCCCGGCCACGGGGTTCGCCCCGCCCAGGACCTGCGGGTACTTGTCGCACCAGCCGGCGTACCAGACCCAGCGCTCGGTGGCCACGTCCACCTCGGCGGCGGGATCGGCGGCTGAGATGGCACCGGTGGTGGCGCGGTCCAGCTCGCTGATCAGTTCGGCGCGGCGGCTGTCCATGACCTCCGCCACCCGG
>JAGWAK010000037.1:12665-13849 GCA_021296435.1 Acidimicrobiia bacterium | reverse complement strand
CGCATGCTGCGGCCACGAGAACGATCGCGAGTAATGAAAAGAGCAAGCTTCGTGCCCTCATGAGGACCCCCCCTCGATGGTGGCGTAACCACTGATCGGCACGCCTGAACGCAAGGACAAACCTCCCCGTCCTCGCACGTCAGAGCATAATTCCCAGGTTGAGGGCGGTCAACAGGCTGGTGCCGGAGGCTCGGGAGGCTCCCGAGGCGTCGAGCCCCTCAGATGGGCTCGATCCCGATCTCCTCCGCGAACGCGTCGAGTTGCGACAGCACGGTCGCGTTCAGCGGGATCCCGTCGCGGAGGCGATGGCGCCGTGTGAACCACTCGGGCTCGCCTGGCACGAGGATGGCGTCAGTGCCTTCCGCCAGCGGCGTCTCCTTCATAGAGGTGACGAGGCGATCCACCTCTGTCGTGAACTCCCCGGGGTCGGCGAACGCCTCGACGTTGATCGCCATCGCCAGATGACCCGATCCCCACGAGTCGAGCATGGACGAACCGGCCTCGAGGAAAGCCCTCGGCATCTCCACCGACAGGCGTGCTCCGGGCAACACGGACGCCAGGATCTCCGTCACGAAGGCGATGCCGTAGCCCTTGTAGCCGGCCATCGGCACCATGGAGCCCCGCATCGCGGCGGCGGCATCTCGCGTCGGGACGCCACGCTCGTCGATCGCCCATCCCTCCGGGATCGGATCCCCGCGATCGGCGTGCATGCGCACCTTGCCGCGGGCGACCTGGGAGGATGCCATGTCCAGGACGATCGGATCGCCGGTCCGCCTCGGAACGGCGTAGGCGAACGGCGCATTGCCCATGCGCGGCTCGCGGCCACCGTGCGGTGCCATGATCGCGGGACCGTTGCTGGTGAAGTAGCCGATCATGTTCCGGTTGGCCGCCCGCAGCACGTGTGTCGCCAGCATTCCCGTGTGGTTGCTGTTTCGGACGGCGACGATTCCGACGCCGAATTGGTGGGCGAGATCCACAGCCCGGTCGGTTGCGATCTGGCCGATGACCACTCCGTGGCCGTTGTCGCCGTCGACGAGAGCGGTCGCGCCGAACTGGCGCACGGCTTCGATTCGGGGTGTCGGATTGACCACACCCGCGGCGAGTGCCCGGACGTAAGGCGGCACGCGCACGACGCCATGCGACCAGTGCCCTCGGAGGTCGGCTTCGACGAGGCCGTCGACGAA
>JAGWAK010000037.1:0-12623 GCA_021296435.1 Acidimicrobiia bacterium | reverse complement strand
CCACCGTGCTCCCGCCGCTCGATCTTGATGACATCCGCGCCGCCCCCCAGGTCGGTGTCTGTCGACACTACCGCCCGCCGCTGGTGGCGCTCGTAGGCTGGGGTGGTGAGTGGCGGGAACGAGCCCGATCTGGCGGGGGTGCTGCGGCGGAAGTTGGGCGCCGAGCGGGGGAAGTGGGCACTGCGCGAGGTGACCAAGGCGGCTGACGCCTTCGCAGCGGAGTACCACCGGGATGCGCTGACGCATCTGCGCCCGGTGCTGGAAACCGAGGCCGCGGACGTGCCCGAGGTACGGGAGTTGCACGGGCTGATCCTGTACCGGTTGCGTCGCTGGCGGGCGGCGGTGCGGGAACTCGAAGCCTTCGCCACCCTCACCCGCAGCTGTGAGCAGGCGCCGGTGCTGGCCGACTGCTACCGGGCGCTGCAGCGCTGGGACAAGGTGGACGAGCTTTGGGAGGAGCTGCGCCACGAGAGCCCGTCGGCCGAGCTGGTGACCGAGGGACGCATCGTGGCCGCCGGGGCGCTCGCCGACCGGGGCAGCTTGGCCGAGGCGGTGGCGCTGCTGGCAGAAGGGTGGCGCGCGCCCCGCAAGCCGCAGGAGTTCCACCTGCGCCGTGCCTACGCGCTGGCCGACCTCTATGACCGCGGCGGTGACCAGCCGGCTGCCCGGCGGCTGTTCGCCTGGATCGACCGCCACTCGCCCGGGTTCGGCGACGCCACCGACCGACTCGCCGACCTGTCGGCCTGACCGGTGCGGGCCGGATCCTCCGGGGCCCGAAGAGCCCCGAAGCAAGCGGCAGCGCGATTGCTTCGAGTTCGCTGTCGGTAGGCGGCGCCGGAGACCGCGTTATTGCCTCTCGCAGGCCCGCGATTGGCACCGCCGGTGACCTCCATCGGGATAGGGTCGCAGCGAGGGGCGCCGACGGCCCGCAGGCCCCGCCAACCCACCCATCGAATCACACAGGAGCCGCTCGATGCGAGACGTCGCAGCTCTCTTGGGCGACGACGCCGACTACCTGCTCGGCCACACCGCCAAGGCCATACCCGCCGAGGATCTCCACCTGCCCGGCCCGGACTTCGTACACCGGGACGCCGCCGCCACCGACCGCTCGCCGCAGGTGTTGCGCAACCTGCAGGCCCTGTTCGGCCACGGCCGACTCGCCGGTACCGGTTACGTGTCGATCCTCCCCGTCGACCAGGGCGTTGAGCACTCCGCCGCCGCCAGCTTCGCCCCCAACCCCGCCTACCTCGACCCCGAGAACATCGTGCGTCTCGCCGTCGAGGGGGGCTGCAACGCCGTGGCCTCCACCTTCGGCGTACTCGGCGCCACCTCCCGCCGCTGGGCGCATCGCATCCCGTTCATCGTGAAGATCAACCACAACGAGCTTCTGAGCCACCCCAACAGCTACGATCAGGTGGGCTTCGGCAGCGTCGAGCGGGCCTTCGAGCTGGGTGCGACCGGCGTGGGCGCCACCATCTACTTCGGGTCGCCCGAGTCGCGCCGGCAGATCGTCGAGATCAGCGAAGCGTTCGAGGAGGCGCACCGGCTCGGCATGTTCTGCGTGCTCTGGTGCTACTTGCGCAGTAGTGCCTTCAAGGTGGATGGCGTGGACTACCACGGCGCCGCCGACCTCACTGGCCAGGCCAACCACCTCGGCGTCACGATCCAGGCCGACATCATCAAGCAGAAGCTGCCCGAGAACAACGGCGGCTACCAGGCGGTCGGATTCGGCCGCACCAGCCCGCTGGTGTACAGCGACCTCACCTCCGACCACCCCATCGACCTCACGCGCTGGCAGGTGGCCAACTGCTACATGGGCCGTGTGGGCCTCATCAACTCCGGCGGCGCCAGCTCGGGGGCCGACGACCTCGCCGAGGCCGTCCGCACGGCGGTCATCAACAAGCGGGCCGGCGGGACCGGCCTCATCAGCGGGCGCAAGGCCTTCCAGCGCCCGATGGTCGACGGCGTCGAACTGCTCGGCGCCATCCAGGACGTCTACCTCGACGCCTCCGTGGGCGTGGCCTGAACCCCCGAGCGAATCCGCCGCAGACCCCGCCGGCGACCCCCGAGAATCCCTCTGCGGGTGGTGCCCATCTCCTAACGTGACCGCGGTGCAACCTAGCGGCAACCGGCTGTGTGAACAAAGTCACACTGCGCGTCACCTTCACAGGCCCGCGGTCCGGCTCCGGCTCCGCCGAGGCGGTACTAGATTGCAATTCCGGTCGGTCGCCAGACGCACTGCCGCGCCTGCAGCCACTGACCGATGAGGATCGAAATCGCAAGGGAACGCACGTGACCGACACTGCCATCCAACAGCCTTCGCAGCGGACCGTCGAGGATCTGGATCGACTGGTCATCCGCTTCGCCGGCGACTCCGGCGACGGCATGCAGCTCACCGGCGACCGCTTCACCAGCGCCAGCGCCCTGTTCGGGAACGATCTCGCCACGCTGCCGGACTTCCCCGCCGAGATCAGGGCGCCGGCGGGCACCATCCACGGCGTCTCGGCGTTCCAGGTGCAGGTGGCCAGCGAGACCGTCACCACGCCCGGCGACGCCCCCACGGTGCTCGTGGCGATGAACCCGGCGGCGCTGCGAAGCGAGCTGGATCGCCTGGAAGTCGGCGGCACCGTCATCATCAACTCCGACGCCTTCGTTGAGCGCAACCTCGACAAGGCCGGCTACAGCGACGACCCGCTCACCGACGGCACCCTCGACCACTACAACACGTACCTGATCCCCATGACGAGCCTCACCAAGGAGGTCTGCAAGGACCTCGGTGTGAAGCCCCGGGACGCAGAGCGCAGCAAGAACTTCTTCGCGCTCGGCGTGGTGAGTTGGCTGTTCGACCGGCCGACGCAGCCGACCCTGGACTGGGTCGAGGAGAAGTTCGCCAAGCGTCCCCTGGTGGCGGCCGCCAACGCGGCCGCCTTCAAGGCCGGCCACGCCTTCGGCGAGACCACCGAGATGTTCCAGGCCACCTACAAGGTGCGCCCCGCCGAGCTCGAGCCCGGCACCTACACCAGTATCAACGGCAACACGGCACTGTCGTGGGGGCTGATCGCCGCCGCCCAGCAGGCCAAGTTGCCGCTGTTCCTGGCGTCGTACCCCATCACGCCGGCCTCAGACGTGCTGCACGAGCTCTCGGGGCGCAAGAACTTCGGCGTGCGCACCTTCCAGGCCGAGGACGAGATTGCCGCCGTGTGCGCCGCGGTGGGGGCGTCGTTCGGGGGCCACATCGGGGTGACCACCACCAGCGGCCCGGGATTGGCGCTGAAGGCGGAGACCATCGGCCTGGCGCTCAGCATCGAGCTGCCGCTCCTCGTGATCGACATCCAGCGGGGCGGACCCTCCACGGGCCTGCCCACCAAGACTGAGGCCTCGGACCTCAACCTGGCGCTCTACGGCCGCCACGGCGAGGCTCCGCTGCCGGTGGTCGCCGCCTACAGCCCGTCGCAGTGCTTCTTCGCCGCCATCGAGGCGGTGCGGATCGCCCTCAAGTACCGCACCCCGGTGATCCTGCTCTCCGACGGCTATCTGGCCAACGGCTCGGAGCCGTGGCGCCTGCCCGACCGCGACGACCTGCCCGACATCAGTGTCGACTTCACCACGCAGTTCAACGACGCCGACTCCGACGGCAACCCGGTCTTCCGGCCCTACAAGCGCGACCCCCAAACGCTGGCCCGGCCGTGGGCGGTTCCGGGCACTCCCGATCTCATGCACCGCGTCGGCGGGATCGAGAAGGAGGACGTGACGGGCAACATCTCCTACACGCCCGCCAACCACGGCCTCATGACCGAGCTGCGGGCCGCCAAGGTGGACGGCATCGCCGCCGACATTCCCCCGACGATGCTCGACAGCGACGGCCCGGCCGCCGTCGCCGTGCTGTCGTGGGGGTCGGTGTGGGGATCGGTCACCAGCGCGGTGCGGCGGGTGCGCGCCGGCGGCTCAGCCGTCGACCACCTGCACCTCACGCACCTCAACCCGCTGCACGCCGACCTGGGTGACCTGCTGGGCCGGTACCGCACCGTGCTTGTTCCCGAGATGAACCTGGGACAGCTGGCCTCCATCGTCCGATCCCGCTACCTCATCGACGTGAAGTCGATCACCAAGGTGGAGGGTGTGCCGTTCACGGCGAGCGAGATCGCCGCCGCCATCGCAGGAGCCGTCGATGACGACTGACATGTCCACCGGCCCGACCACGACCAAAGCCGACTGGACCAGCGACCAGGAACCGCGCTGGTGCCCCGGCTGCGGTGACTACTCCATCCTGTCGGCCATGCAACTGCTGATGCCGCAACTGGGAGCGCGTCCCGAGAACACGGTCTTCGTGTCGGGCATCGGCTGCGCCGCCCGCTTCCCGTACTACATGAAGACCTACGGCATGCACGGCATTCACGGGCGTGCCCCGGCGCTGGCGACCGGGCTGGCCACCTGCCGCCCCGACCTCGACGTGTGGGTCGTCGGCGGCGATGGCGACATCCTGTCGATCGGCGGCAACCACCTGCTGCACGCCCTGCGCCGCAACGTCAAAATCAAGATCCTGCTGTTCAACAATCAGATCTACGGGCTCACCAAGGGCCAGTACTCGCCGACCAGCGAGATCGGCAAGGTCACCAAGTCCACGCCACTGGGCTCGGTGGACGAGCCGCTCAACCCGCTCAGCGTGGCCCTCGGCGCCGAGGCCACCTTCGTGGCCCGCACCCACGACATGGACCGCACCCACATGCAGCACATGTTCCGGCGGGCCTGGGAGCACTCCGGCGCCGCCTTCGTGGAGGTCTACCAGAACTGCAACGTGTTCAACGACGGGGCGTTCGCCGAGATCACCAAGAAGGACAAGCGCCCCTCCATGCTCATCTCGCTGCAGCACGGTGAGCCAATCCGCTTCGGGGCCGAGGGGGAACGCGGCGTCATCATGAACCGCAGCGGCGAACTGCAGATCGTGGAGGTCGCCGACGTGGGGGAGGAGAAACTGCTGATCCACGACGAGCGTGCCGAGACCCCGTCGCTGGCATTCGCGCTGTCGCGCCTCTCCTCGGGTCCGTTCATGCCCACGCCCATCGGCGTGTACCGGGCCGTCGAGGGGCCGGAGTACGCCTCGCACGTCTCCCGCCAGTTGGCGTTCGCCCAGGATCGAAGCGGCCCCGGCGACCTGCACGCCCTGCTCCGTTCCCGCGCCACCTGGGAAGTCGCCTGAGGCTGATCTCCTGCCCGGCGGCGCCACCGGTGGCTGCCGGCGGCCTGCCCGTTTGCTGACGTGACGCCATGACCGGTGTGCGGAACGTCGTCATCGACCTTGATGGGGTGATGTGGGTCGGGAGCGATGCCATCGAGGGGGCTGCGGATGGCGCCAACCGGTTGGCGGAAGCGGGGTGCAACGTGGTGTTCGTGACGAACATGTCGCGGCTCACGGTGGGGGAGCAGCAGGAGAAGCTGGCGCGTTGCGGTGTGCGGCCGCCGGTGGAGGTCGTCACCTCGGCGGTGGCGGCGGCCTCGCTGCTGGCGCCGACCGAGCGTGTACTCGTGTGTGGCGGCGAAGGCATCGTGGAGGCGGTGCAGGAGGCCGGGGGCGCCGTGGTGCGCAACTCGGCCGGCGGGATCGCCGCCGCGGAGCCCACCGTCGCCGCCGTCGTGGTGGGGATGGATCCGAGTTTCGACTACGCCGCCTGCGGGCGGGCCATGCGGGCGGTGCGGGCAGGCGCCCGGCTCATCGGCACCAACCACGACCCCACCTATCCCACGCCGTCGGGCCTGGAGGCGGGCGGCGGCGCCATCCTGGCGGCGGTGGCAGCTGCCGCCGAGACCGAACCCATCATGGCCGGCAAACCGCACGGCGCCATCGTGTCGTGCGTGCGGGCGCGCCTGGGACCTGGAGCCGGTGTGGTGATCGGCGATCGGCCCGACAGTGACGGCCTGCTTGCCGAAGCGCTGGGGTTCGAGTTCGCCCTCGTGCTGACCGGCGTGACGACCCCCGAGGATCTGCCGACCCAACCTCCGCCTGCCCTCGTCGCAGAGGACCTGGCCGGCGTGGTCGACGCCCTGCTGTAGGGCGCGGGGCAGGCCGGTGGGTTCCAGCAGGCGCCGCCGCCTCGACAGCGAACTGGTGCGCCGCGAGTTGGCGTCGAGCCGCGCGGAGGCTTGCCGGCTCATCGAGGAACGGGTCGTGACCGTCAACGGGACGGTGGCCGAGCGGGCCGCTCGGGCGGTGCTCCCCGGTGACGCCCTCGAGGTGCTGCGCCGGCCCCGCTTCGTGAGCCGCGGCGGGAAGAAGCTCGAGGGCGCCCTGGCGGTGCTGGGGCTGGAGGTCACCGGGAAGCGCTGCATCGACGTGGGGGCCTCGGTCGGCGGGTTCAGCGACTGCCTCCTGCAGAGGGGAGCGGCGCAAGTGGTGGCCGTCGACGTGGGTCGGGCGCAGTTGCACGAGCGGCTGCAGTCCGATGCGCGGGTGCGCAACCTGGAGGGCGTCAACGTCCGCCACCTGCAGCCCGGCGACGCCGGCGGACCGGCCGAGTTGGTGACCGTGGACCTGTCGTTCATCGGCCTGCGCCTGGTGATGGAGCGGCTGGCCGCCCTCACCGCGACCGGCGGTGACCTGCTGGCGCTGGTGAAGCCGCAGTTCGAGGCCGGCCGGCGCGAGGCCTCGGCGGGCCGTGGCGTGATTCGCTCCCCGGAAGTGTGGCGGCGCACGCTCGCCGAGGTGGCACAGTACGCCATGACCGAAGGTCTGGCACCTCGGGGGGTCGTGCTGGCCGACCCGCCCGGGGCCGAGGGCAACACCGAGTTCTTCCTGCACTGCCGCAAGCAGGCGCAGGGCCGCGGCGCCCCGCCCGGGGAGTCCGAGGTGGTGCTGCCGGCGGTCTTCGCCGTCGAGTTGGAGACAGCGCTCATGGCTGCCGCCGAACGCGCCGCTCACGGCGCGTCCTAACAGGCCGGCTGCCGACCGGTTCCGGTCATCGCCGGGACGGCGGGGCGCAGACCGAACCAGCCAGCGGGTGGTCCGCTGCATTGTCCGGCAGTCTCGTAGTCTGAACCCGTGGTCCGTTTTGCCCTGGTCGTGCATCCGCGGCGCCCATCGGCGCGCCTGCTGGCACAGGAACTGGCCGGCTGGCTGGTCGCCGAGGGCCACGACGTGCGACTGCCGGGCCCCGACGCCCACTCGGCCGACCTACCCGACCTGGCCTGCGCCGACAGTGATGTCGGCATGGCGGACCTGGTCGTGAGTCTCGGCGGCGACGGCAGCATTCTGCGCGCGGTCCGGCTGGCAGCCGACGACGGCGTGGCGGTGCTGGGCGTGAACTTCGGGGAGCTCGCCTACCTGGCCGAGGTGGAGCCCGGCGACGCCCGCTCGGCCATCGACCGCTGGCTGGCGGGGGAGTTCGGCATCATCGAGCGGATGCGCCTGGCGGTACGGGTGTCCACCGCAGGCAGTTCGGCCGCCGGATCGCCGTTGGCAGCGCTCAACGAGGCCGTCGTGGAGAAGCTGGACCGGGGGCGCAGCGTCCGCCTCAGCCTCAGCGTGGACGGCCGTCACTTCACCACCTACCGCGCCGACGGCCTCATCGTGGCGTCACCCACAGGGTCCACGGCGTACTCGCTGAGCGTGCGGGGCCCTATCCTGGCCCCCACGCATCAGGCGCTCGTCGTGACGCCCGTGTCGCCGCATTCGCTGTTCGATCGCTCGCTGGTGCTGCCGCCGGCCACCACGCTGCGGATCGACGTGGAGTCCGAGCACCCTGCTGCGTTGTCGATCGACGGCGACCTCTGCCGGGTGCTGCACCCCGGCGGCACCGTGGAGTGCACGGCCTCGGAGAGCCCGGCACGCTTGGTGAGCTTCGATCACCGTCACTTCGATGACATCCTGAAGGCCAAGTTCGGCCTCGGGAACCGTTGAGGCGCCGCTGCGGCACCGCCGCCGGCGCCGCAGGAAACCGCGGAGAGATCACGTGTACGAGACGCAGAGCGGGGCAGCCCGCATCGGGAGCCTGGCGTGCTGACCGACCTCGTCATCCGAAACATGGTGCTGATCGACGAGTTGGTCCTTGAATTTGAAGGGGGCATGACGGTGCTGACCGGCGAAACCGGCGCCGGCAAGACGCTGCTGACCCAGGCAGTCGGGCTGCTGGCCGGGGGGAGAGCCAATCCGGGACTGATCCGCACCGGCGCCGGCGAGGCGGAGGTGGAGGGGCGCTTCGTGGACGACGACGGCACGGAGCTGGTGGTGCGCAGGGTTGTGCCCACAGGGGGTCGCGCCCGCGCCTATCTGGACGGTCATTTGGCCCCGGTGAGCGCCCTGCAGGAGGCTGTCGGCGGCAGGGTGGACATCTGCGGCCAGCACAACCATCAGGCCCTTCTGCGCCCAGGGATGCGGCGCGACGCGCTCGACCGGTTCGCCGACCTCGACGCCGCCCCACTGGCCGAGGCTCGCCGGCGCTGCGCCGAGCTGAGCGAGCGGCTGGCGGCACTCGGCGGTGACGAGCGGGCCCGCGCCCGCGAGTTGGACATCCTGGAGCATCAGATTGCCACCCTGGATGCCGCCGACCTGAGCGATCCCGACGAGGAGGAGCACCTCGAGGCCACCGAACGGATGCTGAGCGAAGCGACGGCGATCCGCGAGGCCGCCGCCGGAGCCGCCTACCTGCTGGGCGCCGACGGTCCCGGCGGGGAGACGCTGGGTGAGGCCCTCAGCCAACTCGAGCGGTTCGAACCGTTGGCCGAGGTGGTCGGCAGGCTCCGCCATCTGGCCGAGGAGGCCGGCGAGGTGTCGTCAGAGCTCCGCAGGCTGGCCGATGAGGTCCGCGAGGACCCGGTCCGGCTGACCGAGGTCATCGAGCGTCGCGCCCTGCTGGCGGGGCTGCGCCACCGTTACGGCACCACGCTGGCCGACGTGATGGCCTTCGGTGACGAAGCGCAGGCGCGTCTGGCAGAGTTGCGGGATGCCGAGGGCGCCGCGGTGCGTCTCGGCGCCGAATTGGCGGCGGCCCAAGAGCTCGAGCGCGCCGAGGCCGCCCGCCTGGGTGAGTGCCGCCGCCGCGCCGCCCCCGCCCTGGCCGAGGCCGTGACGGCCGAACTGCGCCAGCTGGCCATGCCCAACGCCGGCCTGCACCTGCGTGTCGGCGCAGGCCCGGGTGACGAGGTCGAGTACCTGCTAGCTGTGAACTCCGGGGTCACGCCGGCACCACTGGCGCAGGTTGCCTCCGGCGGCGAGCTCTCGAGGACCATGCTGGCGCTGCACGTGGTGTTGATGGCGGCTCCGCCCACGGTGCTACTGGACGAGGTGGACGCCGGGATCGGCGGCGAGGCCGGCACCGCGGTCGGACGCGCCCTCGCAACGCTGGCGACAGGCCCTCAGACCCTCGTGGTGACGCACCTACCGCAGGTGGCGGCCTACGCCGACGCCCATGTGAGCCTGCAGAAGATCGACGACGGCACCCGGACTCGGATCACGGCCCGGACACTCGACGAAGACGGGCGGCTGGTGGAGTTGGCCCGCATGCTCTCCGGCTCGCCGCACAGCGGGTCGGCCCGCGAGCACGCCGCAGAGCTGCTTGCCCGCGCCACCGCCGAGCGCTTCGAGCCGGAGCCTTCCTGAGGGGACTCTCGTAGACAGATCGATGGGCGCGCAGCGAAAGCAGTACGGTCGGCCATAGAACAACATCCCGATTGTCCAAATAGTCTCACTAAGTGTGTTATTGTCAGCATCCGCAATCAACCTAAAGATAGTCAGGTAGAGAATTGAATGTCCCGGCGGTAGCGCCAGGACAGGCTGTTAGCGGCAGCGGCGGAGCACCGCGAATCAGCACCCGGCAGCAGGACGGCGGCGCGGTGGCGCCGGCGTCCGGTTTCACCGAGGCACCGCAGTCCGAGTTCGACCCGTAAGCCGGGTCGGCCGGTGGGGAGTACGGCGAGGGTCCGCCACCTCAGCCGTACTCCCAATCAGTCCCCGCAGCCGTCTCCGGGTCCGCAGGTGTGCCCGCGTCTACTGCGGTGGCAGCACAAGCGCGGGGAACTACACAGAGATGGAGGCCATCGGCATCGTCGTGCACGAGATGCGCGTCGCCACCCGCGTCCCGGCCGGGTAGCGCTCCGGGAAGCGGCGGCGTGGCGGTGGTGGCACCACCGGGGCCACCACTGAAGTAGGCTGGCATCCCGTGACGAAGCACATCTTCGTGACGGGCGGTGTGGCCAGTTCGCTCGGCAAGGGTTTGACGGCCTCCTCCCTGGGTGCGCTGCTGAAGGCGCGTGGCCTGCGGGTCACCATGCAGAAGCTGGATCCGTACATCAACGTGGATCCCGGCACCATGAATCCCTTCGAGCACGGCGAGGTGTTCGTCACCACCGACGGCGGCGAGACCGACCTGGATCTCGGCCACTACGAGCGGTTCATCGACGAGAACCTCACCCAGGACTCCAACGCCACCACCGGCGGGATCTACTCGGCGGTGCTGGAGGCCGAGCGGCGCGGCGACTACCTCGGCGGCACCGTGCAGGTCATCCCCCACGTCACCGACGAGATCAAGCGGCGCATCCTGGGCGTGGCCCGCCCCGACGTGGACGTGGCCATCACCGAGATCGGCGGCACCGTCGGCGACATCGAGATCCTGCCGTTCCTGGAGGCCGTCCGCCAGTTCCGCCTCGACGTGGGCCGGCGCAATGTGTGCTACCTGCACGTCACCCTCGTGCCGCTCATCGGGCCAACCGGCGAGCACAAGACCAAGCCCACCCAGCACTCGGTCACCGAGCTGCGCAGCCGGGGTATCCAACCCGACGTGATCGTCTGCCGCAGCGACACTCCTATCACCGACGACCTGAAGCGCAAGATCTCCAACCTCTGCGACGTGCCAATCTCGGCGGTGGTCAACGCCGCCGACGCCGACAGCATCTACGACCTGCCGCTGATCCTGCACGACGAGAACCTGGACGCCGTCGTGGGCGACCTGCTCGGCTTCGACAGTTGGCAGCTCCTCAGCGAGCGCACCCACAACGCCACCAACGTGGTGCGCATCGGGGTGGTCGGCAAGTACGTGCGCCTCATCGACGCCTACCTCTCGGTGGCCGAGGCGCTGCGTCACGCCGCCTGCTCGCGCGGCGCCAGGGTGGAGATCGACTGGATCCCCGCCGAGGAGGTGGAGGGCCTGCTGACCTCCCGCCGCCTCGAGGACCTGGAGGGCATCGTCATCCCCGGCGGGTTCGGCTCGCGGGGCATCGAGGGCAAGATCGCCGCTGCCTCCTACGCCAGGGAGCGGGGCATCCCGTGCCTGGGGCTGTGCCTGGGCATGCAGGTCATGACCGTGGAGTTCGCCCGCAACGTGCTGGGTCTGGCGGGGGCGCACTCCACGGAGTTTGATTCCCGCACGCCGCATCCGGTCATCTGCCTCATGGAGGAGCAGCGCAAGGTCACCAACAAGGGCGGCACCATGCGGCTGGGCTCGTATGTGGCGAAGCTGCGTCCCGGCAGCCGCGTGGCGGAGATCTACGGCAGCGAGGTGGTGTCGGAGCGACACCGGCACCGCTACGAGTTCAACCCCGGCTACCGGGAGCAGGTGGAGTCGGCCGGGCTGGTCTGCTCGGGCGTCTCGCCGGACGGGCTGCTGGTTGAGTTCGTGGAGCTGGAAGGGCACCCGTTCTGGGTCGGCACCCAGGCGCACCCCGAGTTCCAGAGCCGACCCAACCGCCCGGCACCGCTTTTCGCCGCCCTGATGGACGCGGCGCTGGATCGCGTCGAGGGCCGCAACCCGCGCCTGCAGTTCAGCGGTGACGCGGCGGTGGCGGTGGAGGTGGTGTGACCCCTCCGGCGCTGCCGGTCGACGCCGAGGAGTTCCTTGACTGGCTGGTCCTCAGCAAGGGCCGCGCCGCCAACACCATCGACGCCTACCGCCGGGACCTGGGGGACTATCTGGCCTTCGGCGCCGACTGTGGCTGGGACCACCGCAACGTGACCGACACCGGGGTGCTGGCGTGGGTGCGGGCACGCCTGGGCCGGGGCCTGGCGGCCTCCACCGTGAAGCGGGGTCTCACCACGGTGCGGACGTTCCACCGCTGGCTGGTGCTGGAGGAACTGCGGCCGGACGACCCTACGGCCAACGTGGAGCTGCCGAGGGTTCCTCGCGGGCGCCCGACGCCGCTGAGCCAGGAGGAGGCGGCCGCGCTGGTGGCCGCCCCGGCGGGCGGGGGACCCCTGGCGCGGCGCGATCGGGCCGTGCTGGAGACGCTCTACGGCACCGGCGTGCGGGTGTCGGAACTGGTGGGGCTGTCGCTGGGCGACGTGGACCTGGCCTCGGCGTCGCTGCGCGTGCTGGGTAAAGGTTCCAAGGAGCGGGTGGCGCCGCTGGGACGTCTGGCTCGGGCCGCCCTGGAGGAGTGGTTGGAGCCGGCGGGGCGCGGCGAGATGGAGCCGGAGCGCTGGGGATCCCGAACCGACTCCGAGGCGGTGTTCCTGAACCGGCGCGGCGGCAGGCTCAGCCGCCAGGGGGTGTACCAGCTGGTGCGTCACCACGGGGAGGCGGCGGGGATCACCTCGGCGCTCGCGCCGCACGTGCTACGTCACAGCTTCGCCACCCACCTGCTGGACAACGGCGCCGACATCCGCGTCGTGCAGGAGTTGCTGGGCCACGCCAAGGTGACGA
>JAGWAK010000036.1:16086-21850 GCA_021296435.1 Acidimicrobiia bacterium | reverse complement strand
TCCACATCGACCAGTCCGAGTGCATCATGTGCGAGGGCTGCGTGGACATCTGCCCGTGGAAGTGCATCCACATGGTCACCCCCGACGCCATCGACATGGCCATCGGCACCGAGCGACCGGGCGCCGACCCCACCGACCACGTGATCTTCACGATCGATGACGACGTGTGCACGCGCTGCGCCCTGTGCGTGGACCGCTGTCCCACCGGCGTGATCATCATGGGCAAGGTCGGCGAGGCGCCTCCCGACGGCGATCCCCACCAGCGGGTGGTCAGCTACGGCTACGGCTACGGCATGCGCCTGGCGTAGCTTCGAAGGACGACGAGAAGGGCGGAACGAGTTGGGTCCCAGGCTCCCCACAGCAGACGACGTTCGCCGCATGGGCACCCAGCTCGGCGGGAAGGCGTCGGACCTCATGGGCCAGGTCCAGGGGTCGCAGGCCTGGACGTCGATCTTCCGGCCCGGGTCGATCTTCCGCAAGGGGTACACCGACAGCCCGCGGAACCGTTCCTACGTCATCATGAACAGCGTCCTTTACCACCTTCACCCGGTGAAGGTGAAGCGCCACGGGGTGCGGGTCAGCTACACGTTGTGCCTGGGCGGGCTCAGCTTCTTCCTGTTCATCCTCCTGACCGTCACGGGCATATTCCTGATGTTCTTCTACCGGCCCACCGCGGCGCAGGCCTGGGACGACATCTACATCCTGCAGACCGAGGTGGCCTTCGGGCTGCTGGTGCGGAACATCCACCGCTGGGGCGCCCATCTCATGGTGCTCACGGTGTTCCTGCACATGGCCCGGGTCTTCTACCACGGCGCCTACAAGCCGCCCCGCGAGTTCAACTGGGTGATCGGCGTGATCCTGCTGACGCTCACCCTGCTGCTGTCGTTCACCGGCTACCTGCTGCCCTGGGACCAGTTGGCGCTGTGGGCCGTCACCGTCGGCACCAACATGATGGGGTTCACCCCCGTGTTCGGCGACCAGGTGAGATTCGTGCTGCTCAGCGGCGTGGAGATCGGGACGGACACACTGCTGAGGTGGTATGTGCTACACGTTCTGATGTTACCATTCGTTTTGATCATTTTCCTTGCGGTCCACTTCTGGCGGGTCCGCAAGGACGGCGGGATCTCCGGACCGCTGTAGGCCGGTGCGAGGAATCGACGAGCCATGACCGAGGTACCCGAACACCTGCTGCGCCGCGCCAAGGAGGCCCGCGAGCGCATGGAGGGCTCCGGCGAGTCCGCCGAGGCTCCTGCGGCCGCGGATTCCGGTCCACCGCCCGCCGAGCCCACCGCGGCCGAGCCGACCGCCGGCGAGGGCGAGAAGATCCCCGCGCACCTGCTGGATCGCTCACGCTCGGCCGAAGAGCAGGCCGCCATGGCCCCCGCCGCGCCGGGCGGACCCGTCGCTGCGGCCCCGCCGAGCCTGCCCACCGGCCCCGGCGGGCACACCCAGCGCCTGCTGACCGTCGTGAAATCGGGGTCCATTCAGGACGTCAAGGCCATGCCGCAGGACCGGGTGCACGTTTGGCCGCACCTCCTGCTGGGGGAGTTCGTGGCCTCGCTGTTCATCACGGCGTTCCTGCTGATCTTCTCGGTCTTCGTAAACGCCCCCCTGCTGGAGCTGGCGAACGTCAACGAGACCCCCAACCCCTCCAAGGCGCCGTGGTACTTCCTGGGTCTGCAGGAACTGCTGACGATGTTCCACCCCATGGTGGCCGGCGTGACCATCCCCGGGATCGCTCTGTTCCTGCTGATCCTGGCCCCCTATATCGACCGCAACAAGGAGAACGCCCCGGAGAAGCGCAAGTTCGCCGTCTCACTGATGACCGTGCACCTCATGTTCTGGGCGGTGCTGGTCATGATCGGCTCGTTCTTCAGAGGTCCGGGCTTCAACTTCATCTTCCCGTGGCAAGACGGGCTGTTCTTCGACTTTTGAGAAACGTGCTGTGATCGTCCTCGCCATCGTCATCCCGATCCTGGCCGCCGCGGCCCTGATCATGCTGATTGCCGCCTACCGCCGGCGCGAGGTGCGCTCGGTCACGGGGCGGCTCTCGCGGCGCACCCGGTTGCGTGACCGGCTGGCCCGGCGCTCCGAGGAGGCCACGGACACCGCGCCCACCGGGCGCGAGGTGGAGCGCGCCGCGGTGCTGGCCCGGCGCGAGCCCGACGACCTCCCGGCGATTCCCAGCGACGATGACATTCCCTGGACGCCCCCGGATCCGGAGGAGGTCGGGGTCACACGCCGGCAGTTCATGAACCGCTCGATCGTGGGCTTCATGACTCTCAGCATCACCGGGTTCGGCGCCGCGGTCCTGGGCTTTCTCTGGCCGCCGTTCGTGACCGGCTTCGGCGCGGTCATCAACGCCGGCACGGTGGACAGTCTCAAGACCCAGGTCCGCGACGAGAACGGCTTCCTGAAGCTGCCCGAAGGGCGCATGTGGGTGACCGAGTATCCCGAGGGGGCCCTGGCTAAAGCTCGCGAGACGTATTCGCCCGCGGTCCTGGGTGGCATGGAGGCGGGGCTGGTGGCCCTGTACTGGAAGTGTCCGCACCTGGGTTGCACCGTGCCGGAGTGCGTCAGCTCGCAGTGGTTCGAGTGCCCCTGTCACGGCTCCAAGTACAACCAGGTGGGCGAGAAGCGCGGCGGACCGGCGCCGCGCGGGATGGATCAGTTCGCCACCTCGGTCAACGACCGTGGCGAGTTCCTCGTGGACACCGGCAAGATCGTCCAGGGCCCGCCCATCGGTACCAACACCACCAATCAGGAGGCGCAGGGTCCGCACTGCATTGGCGAGGCCACTGAGTAATGCCACCGGTGATGGGCGATCTCGGTGTCTTCGCGGCATCCACCCAGCGGACCATCGGTGTCGTCATCGGTGTGCTGGCCATCGGCGGCTTCCTGCTCTACTGGATCTTCAACTGGTTCGTGGGCCGGGCCGAGACCGGTTCGGAGATCGAGCTGGCGCCCAACCGCAAGCCGCTCCCCGACGACGCGGAGATGGAGGGCCGCCGGCTGGATCAGGGCCTCATGGCCGGCCTGGTGTGCATCGTCATCATCGCCATCGCCCTGCCGCTGTACTGGCTGGGTGAACCGGGTCGCCACGACGGCCTCATCGAGGTCAGCGACGAGCTGGCGGCCGAACGCGGCTTCCACCTGTACGAGGAGCGCTGTGCCACCTGCCACGGCTCGGTGGACGGCCCCGGCGGGCTGCGCGACCACACGCTGGTGGACAACAACGGGCTGTTCCTGGCGCAGGTGCAGTGGAAGGTGCCCTCGCTGGCGGCGGTCCTGTACCGCTACTCCACCGAAGAGGTGCGCTACGTGATGGAGTACGGCCGCCCGAACACCCCCATGCCGGCCTGGGGCATCGCCGGCGGCGGCCCGTTCACCACCCAGCAGATCGACGAGATCATCGTCTACCTGGAGCACGAGCAGATCGACGTCCCCGAGATCCGCCAGCGAGCCCAGGACGGCATTTCCTCGACGGCCCGCCAGATGGCAACCACCCAACTCGGCGAGGAAGCCTCGAACACCGACATCGGCGCCGCCGCGCAGCAGATCCTGGCCGACGCCGCCGACGATCCGGTTCAGTTGGGCAAGTTGCTGTTCAACAACGAAGCCGACGGCGGTGTCTACGGCTGCGCCCGCTGCCACACCCCCGGCTGGTCCTACGACGCCGACGAGGTGGCAGCCCAGAACCCGCTGGTGCCGCCGGAGATCGCCGGCGGCGGCGGCTTCGGGCCGCCGCTCAACAGCGAAGCCACCACCCGGCAGTTCGACACCGCCGTCGAGCACGAGGAATTCGTCGCGGCCGGGAGCCAGAACGGCATCGAGTACGGCAACTTCGGCCAGGGCGACGGCGGCGGGCAGATGCCCTCGTTCGGCAGCTGCGTAGCCGACCGGGACGCCGGTGACCTCGAGTACATCAGCCGCATCGAGTTCTGCCTGGCCCACGGCGACGAGGGGATGCTGACCCCCGAGCAGATCGCCGCCATCGTGGCCTACGAGCGGCAGCTGTAGCGGGGCGGGCAATTGGTATGAACGCCCTCGTGACCCTCGGCGGCATCAGCTGGGAGCCGGAGATCCGCGGCATCCTGACCGTGGCGCTGGCCTCGGCCCTGCTGATGGGGACCGTCTGGTTGCTGCTGGTGCTGAACACCGGCGTGCGCCTCGGCTCGATGTTGGCGTTGGCGGGGCTGTTCGGCTGGTTCACCATCATGGCGGTCATCTGGTGGCTGCAGGGCATCGGTTATGTCGGTGAGTCGCCGACGTGGGAGTACGAGGGAACATTTGCGGACCCCGCGGGCATCGAGGCGACCGGCATCGAGGACGCCTACGTGTCCACGGTCTCCGACCTGCCCGACCCCAACTGCGACACCGGGCAGATCTTCCCGGTCTCCGAGACCGGCTGGCGGTTCTCGCGCCCGGCGCACGGATGTTTTCCCCGGGCGATCGCGCTGGCTCTGCACTACTCGGGACCCGATCAGGACGCGGTGCGGGCGGCCGTCGCCACCGTGGACACAGACGGAATTCGCGCCCGGCTGGTGGAGCGCAACGACCTGCTCTCCCCCGAGGATCCCCGCTACCTGGACGAGGCGGCTCTGGAGGCCAAGTTCGACGAGCAGGTGGCGGACGAGGCGAACCGCATCGACAACCTCTCCATGAGCGCCCTGGCGGCCGCGGCGCCGCAGGTCATCGAGTGGGCGGAGAGGGTCGGCTACATCGACCTGCGGGACTGGGAGTTGCTGTCCACCGCGGAGTCCGGCGAGGCGACGGCCAGCGCCGAGGCCTTCCTTATCGAACGCGACATCTTCGCCTTCGTCCCGACGGTGGTCTCGCTGCCCGACGGGAGCGAGGAGCCCTCGGTGAGCCCGCTCTACGTGTTCGAGGACACCTACGAGATCGGCGGCAAGCCGGAACCGGAGGGCGGTCTCTGGTCCCGGGTCGCCAACAAGATCACCAACTCGGCGCGCATCACGCACCCGCCGCACTACGCCGTCGTGCAGGCCCGCCCGGCAGTGCCGAGGGTCCAGGTCCTGGGAGAGGCGCCGCCCCTGCCCGAGCCGGACCGCAGCGGCGACACGTTCTCCATCGTGATGGTCCGCAACCTGGGCGACCTGCGGTTGGTGCCGGCGCTGGTGGCGATCGGTTCGGGTCTCATCTTCCTTACCCTGGTGCTCAGCCTGCACTGGCGCGACCAGCGGTTCCGCCGGGAGCAGGAGGCGTTCGAGAGCGCCACGGCCTAGACGGGGGGAGGACGGAGTGGGCCAGTACCTGCCGATCCTCGCACTGGGAGTGCTGGCGGTGGTCTTCTGCGCCTTGAGCTTCGTGGCGTCGCGGCTGATGGCGCCCCGGCGGCCGACGAGAGCCAAGAACGCTCCCTACGAATGCGGCATCGTCTCGCAGGTCGAGATCCCCGAGCGCTTCCCGGTCCGCTTCTTCCTAGTGGCGATGATCTTCATCGTCTTCGACGTGGAGATCGTGTTCCTGTACCCGTGGGCGGTGACCCACGGTGCGCTCGGGCTGTTCGGGCTGGTGGCGATCGGCATCTTCTCCTTCGCCGTCTTCGAGTCGTTCGTGTACCTCATCAGCAAGGGTGCGCTGGACTGGGGTCCGCTGCGGGCGCCCCGGGCCGAGGGCGCTGTCGACGCGGCCCGCACGTCCGCCGACACCATCCGCCGGGTTCCGCCCAGTGATTCCCAGCCCGGGCTGCCGACTGCGGCAGCGGCCGCTCCACCCGAGAGCCCGGTGTCGTGAGTGCCTC
>JAGWAK010000036.1:0-15962 GCA_021296435.1 Acidimicrobiia bacterium | reverse complement strand
ACCGAGCTTCCCCAGAGCAGCGCTGTGCCACGGGTCGCCGGTTCGCCTGAGGATGCGCCGCTGGGTGCTGCCTACGGCGGGTTGACCGAGCTTCCCCACAACTTCGCGACCGGCCGCCTGGAGGAGGTCGTGAAGTGGTCGCGGGCGCGCAGCTGCTGGCCGGCCACGTTCGGGCTCGCCTGCTGCGCCATCGAGATGATGGCCACCGGCGGTCCGCACTACGACATTGCCCGCTACGGCATGGAGGTGTTCCGGGCGTCGCCGAGGCAGGCCGACCTCATGATCGTGGCCGGTCGGGTGTCGCAGAAGATGGCACCGGTGCTGCGGCAGATCTACGACCAGATGATGGCACCCAAGTGGGTCATCTCAATGGGCGTCTGCGCCTCCTCGGGTGGCATGTTCAACAACTACGCCATCGTGCAGGGGGTGGACCAGGTGGTGCCGGTTGACGTGTACGCGCCCGGCTGCCCGCCCGGCCCGGAGACCCTGCTGCACGCCATCTTGACGCTGCACGGCCTGATCCGCAGCGGCGAGTTGACACGCCGCCGCGAGGCCGCCGCCGGCGCAGGTGCGGGCATCATCGTCGAGCAGCGCGACGGCCAGACGGCCACCCGGATGGTCGTCAGTCCCAAGCGCGGCCGCTTCGGCCGGGGGTGAAGCGATGGCGTCATCCTCGCCTGAGGGCGTAGCCGACCTCGGCGTTGCGGTCAGCACCGATCCCGCCGGGGCACCGGTGCTGCATCCCCGGCCGGCTGAACTGCTGGAGGTCGCCGAGGCGCTGCGCGACGCCGGCTACCTCCAGTGCCTCGACGTCTGCGCCGTGGATTACCTCGGCGCCGATTCCAGGACGGATCTCCCCGATGAGGTGGTTCCCGAACGGTTCGAGATTGTCGTCACCCTCATCTCCCACCAGCGGCGCGGCCGGGTGCGGTTGCGGGTGCAGGTCCCCGAGGAGGATCCTCGGCTGCCCACGTTGTTCGACCTGTTCCCGGGCACTGAGAGCCCCGAACGGGAGGCGTTCGACATGTTCGGCATCGTCTTCGTCGGCCACCCGGACATGACCCGCATCCTGATGCCCGAGGACTGGGACGGACATCCCCTGCGCAAGGACTACGCCGTCGGGATCGTGCCCGTGCGGTTCAAAGCGGCCGGGGACACGCGGTGAGTGCCGATGCCCCCCCTGCCCAGGGCCGCGTCTACGCCCGCGGCGGCGGGCCCGTGCTGCGGCTCAGCGAGTCGGAGGCCCTGACGGCGGCGCCTTCGGCGCCCGAGCGCATGATCATCAACATGGGTCCCCAGCACCCGTCCACGCACGGGGTGCTGCGGCTGCTGCTGGAGCTCGACGGCGAGACGGTGACGCGCTGCAAGCCGATCATCGGCTACCTGCACACCGGCATGGAGAAGACCGGCGAGACGCTCACGTACCTGCAGGGGCCAACCAACGTCACGCGGATGGACTACGCCTCGCCCCTGTTCAGCGAGTTGGCCTTCGCCACCGCCACCGAAATGTTGCTCGGCCTCGAGCTCCCGCCCCGTGCGGTCTGGATCCGCATGCTGATGTGCGAGTTGAACCGCATCAGCTCGCACCTGCTCTTCCAGGCCACCAACGGGATGGACCTGGGGGCGGTGTCGATGATGCTCTACGGCTGGCGCGAGCGTGAGGAGGTGCTGCGCCTGCTGGAGCAGATCACCGGCCTGCGCATGAACCACAACTACATCCGCCCCGGCGGCGTGGCGGCCGACCTGCCTGACGGCTGGCGCGACGACACCCTGCGGCTGTTGGACCCCGTCGGTGACCGTCTCGACGAGTACGACGCGCTGCTGACCGGCCAGCCCATCTGGCGGGAGCGCCTGCAGGGCGTGGGCGTCATCAGCGCGGAGGAGTGCCTGGCGCTGGGTGTCACCGGGCCGATCCTGCGCAGCACCGGCTACTCCTGGGACCTGCGCCGCCACATGCCGTACCTGGACTACGACCTGCTGGACTTCGACGTGATCTGCGGCAGCTACGGCGACTCGTTCGACCGCTACGCCATCCGCCTCAACGAGATCCGCGAGTCCATCCGGCTGGTGCGCCAGATCCTCGATCAGATGCCCTCGGGCGACTACCGCGTCCAGGACAAGAAGGTCACACCGCCCCCGCGTGGACGCATCGACGAGTCCATGGAGGCCCTTATCCATCATTTCAAGATCTTCACCGAGGGATTCAAGGTGCCCGCCGGCGAGGTGTACGCGGCGGTGGAGTCGCCGCGCGGGGAGTTGGGCTGCTACATGGTCAGCGACGGCGGTCCCAAGCCGCTGCGCATGCACATCAGGGCCCCCAGCTTTGTGAACCTGCAAGCGCTCCCGTACCTGCTGGAGGACCGGCTGGTGGCCGACGCGGTGGCCATCATCTCCTCGGTCGATCCGATCATGGGCGAGGTGGATCGCTGATGGCTCGTCTCAGCGACGAGAACGTCAAGCTGGCCGCCGAGATCATCGGGCGCTACCCCGTTGCGCGCTCGGCCCTCATCCCGCTGCTGCACGTGGCCCAGGCGCAGGACGGCCACGTCAGCACCGAGGCGATGGAGCACATCGCCGAACTGGTGGGAACCACGCCGTCGGAGGTCCTCAGCACCTGCTCGTTCTACGAGATGTTCAAGCGCTCGCCCGGCGGCACCTACCGACTGAACATCTGCCGGGGCATCAGCTGCCACCTGCTCGGCGCCGACGAACTGATCGAATACGCCAGCGAGTCACTGGGTGTGCCCGTGGGCGGCACCACCTCCGACGGGAGGATCACCCTGGAGGCGGTGGAGTGCGTGGCGGCCTGCACAGAGGCACCCTGCCTGCAGGTGAACTACCGATACGTGGGCGGCGTGGCGACAGAGGACTTCGACCAACTTGTCGGCGAGCTGCGCAACGGCGATCGCCCCGACGTGCCGCCCCACGGCACCGTGGCCACGGTGCGCCAGCAGATCCCGCCGAAGCGCGCCGCCGGGGCCTCGCCGCCGTCCGCCGACGGGCCGCCGGCCTGGTGGGAGCGCCACCAAGCCGCCACCGGGGGCAACGGCGCGGGCTCGCTGCCGGAGGTGGCGCCCGCCGCCCCCTCCGAGATGATCGTGACCTCCCGACGGGACATCACCGACGGCCACACCCTCAGGGGCTACCTCCGCACCGGCGGTTACGAGGGCCTGCGCCGGGCGCTGGCCGCGGCGCCCGCCGCGGTGCACGCCGAGGTGAGGGAGGCCAGCCTGCTGGGACGCGGCGGCGCCGGCTTCCCGGCGGGGGTGAAATGGGGCTTCTGCCCGCCGAACGTCTGGCCGCGCTACCTGGTGGTGAACGGTGACGAGAGCGAGCCCGGCACCTACAAGGACCGCCTGCTCATGGAGCTTGACCCGCACCAACTCATCGAGGGGTGCCTCATCGCCTGCTACGCGCTGGGCCTCTCGCAGTGCTTCCTGTACGTGCGCGGCGAGATGGCGCTGGCCGCCGAGCGCCTCGCCGCCGCACTCAACGAGGCCTACGCAGCGGGGTACGTGGGCTCGGACATCTGCGGCAGCGACTTCAGCGTGGACATCGTGCTGCACTCCGGTGCAGGCGCCTACATCGTCGGCGAGGAGACGGCACTCATCGAGAGCCTCGAGGGCAACCGCGGCATGCCCCGGCTGAAGCCGCCGTTCTTCCCGGCGGCGATCGGGCTCTACGGGCGGCCGACCATCGTCAACAACGTGGAGACGCTCTCGAACCTGCCGTGGATCGTGACCCACGGGGCTGCCGCCTTCGTCGGCCGGGGGGCCGAGCAGTCGACGGGCACGCGCGTGTTCGCGGTGTCGGGTCACGTGCGCAACCCCGGCGTGTTCGAGGTGCCCTTCGGCACGACGACCTTCCGGGAAATCATCTGCGACGAGCGCTACGGGGGCGGGATCCGCGACGGCGGCGATCTGAAGGCCTTCATCCCCGGCGGGGCGTCGGCTCCCTGGTTCACCGAAGAGCACCTGGATCTGCCGCTGGACAAGGCCGCTGTGGACGCAGCGGGGTCGATGCTGGGCTCCGGCGCCATCGTGGTGATGGACTCCACCACCGACATCCCCCGGGCCTGCCACAACCTGGCGCGATTCTTCGCCCGCGAGTCCTGCGGGAAGTGCACGCCCTGCCGCGAGGGCACCAGCTGGCTGGAGGTCATCCTGGAACGCATCCTGGCGGGTCGCGGTCGTCCGGGCGACCTGGACCTTCTCACCGACGTCTGCGACAACATCAGCCCGGGCCTCAGCTGGCCGCCGCGCATGACCACCATCTGCCCGCTGGGCCCGTCGGCCGCCTCGCCCATCGTCTCGGCGCTGCGGGACTTCCGCGGCGAGTTCGAGGCCTACCTGCCGCGCCGCATCCCGGTGGCGGCGGCGCCGGTGTCATGAGCGAGACCCCGGTGCGCATCACCGTCGACGGCCGGGCAGCTGCTCAGCGACGCCTGCGAGCAGGCCGGCACGTACATCCCGAGGTTCTGCTACCACCCGCGGATGCGGCCCGTGGGTATGTGCCGCATGTGCCTGGTGGACGTGGACACCGGCCGCGGTTCTGCCCTGGCGCCCTCCTGCATGCTCACGGTGAGTGAGGGCATGGTCGTGGAGACCGCCAGCGACGCCGCCCGCAAGGCGCAGGACGGGGTTCTGGAGTTCCTGCTGGTGAACCACCCTCTGGACTGCCCCGTCTGCGACAAGGGCGGCGAGTGCCCGCTGCAGGATCAGACCATGGCCTACGGGCCCGGGGAGAGCCGCTTCGTGGAGGAGAAGCGCCACTTCGACAAGCCGCTGCCGATCAGTGACCTCGTCTACCTCGACCGGGAGCGCTGCATCCTCTGCGACCGCTGCACCCGCTTCGCGGACGAGGTGGCTGGCGAGCCGCTCATCGGCTTCCAGGGACGCGGCTACCACACCGAGGTGAACATCTTTCCGGATCGACCGTTCGACTCGTACTTCAGCGGCAACACGGTGCAGATCTGCCCCGTGGGCGCGCTCACCGCCCGCCCCTACCGTTTCCGGGCGCGGCCCTGGGACCTCACTGAGATGGTCTCCACGTATCCGAACGCCACCGGCGACAGGGTGTCGGTCCACGCCTCGCGCAACCGCCTGCTGCGCATCCAGGGGGTCGACTCCGAGGCGGTGAACCACGGCTGGCTGGCCGACCGTGACCGCTTCAGCTTCGAGGCCGTCCACAGCCCGGGACGCCTGCTGGAGCCGCTGCTGCGCGGCGACGGTGACCTGGTCCCGGTCTCGTGGTCGACCGCTCTGGACGCCGTCGCCGAGGCCACCGGTGACGCGCTGGGCCGCAACGGGCCGGCCTCGCTGGCGGTGCTGGGCGGGGCGCGGCTCTGCAGCGAGGATCAGTACGCCTGGGCGAAGCTGGCCAAGGGCGTCATCGGCACCGACAACGTCGATGCCCATCTCGGCGACGGCCTGCCACCCGAGTTGGTCTGCGCCCTGCCGCGCGCCACGATCGCCGACGCCTGCCGGCCCGGCGGTGTGGTGCTGACGCTGGCGGGCGACCTCCGGGAGGAGTTCGGCAGCCTCTTCCTGCGCCTGCGAGGGGCGGCCGATTCCGGCGCCGCCACGCTCGTGGAGATGTCGCCGCTGGCGACCAGCCTCACGCCGCTGGCCCGCCACTCGCTGCGTGTCCGCCCCGGTGACGCCGACATGATCGCCGAGGCCATCCTGGATCCACCCCACGGCGTCGCCCTCGCCGGGATTGCCACCGAGGACCTGCGTGCCGCCGCGGCCCTGTTCGCCGAGAATCCGCTGACCGTGTTGGTCGGCCGCAGTTCGGTGGCGGAGTCGGCGATCCCGACCGCCGCGGCCGCGCTGCGCCTGGCCCGTGCCTTCCCGCACGCCCGCTTCCTGCCGCTGCTGCGGCGGGGCGCCGCGGCGGGTGCCATCGACGCCGGCCTGGCGCCGGGGTTGCTGCCGGGTCGCACCTCGCTGACCCAGGCCGGCGCCCACTACGGCGCCGCATGGGATGCGGTGCCGGCCCAGCGCGGCGCCGACGCCGCCGGCATCCTGGTTGCCGCCGCCGCGGGACGCATCGACGTGCTCTTCCTGCTCGGCGCCGACCCGCTGGCGGACTTCCCCGACAGGGAACTGGCGCGGCGGGCGCTGGAGAGGGTCGGAACGGTGATCGCCGTCGACACCTTCGGCACCGCCTCGGTGAGGCGCGCCGACGTGGTCCTGCCGGCGGCAATGTTCGGCGAGCGCGCCGGCACGCACCTCAACGTCGAAGGTCGTGCCACCGCCGAGACCCGGCAGGTGACCCCGCCGCCACAGTGCCGGCGGGACTGGGAGATTGCCGCCGAACTGGCGCTTCGGCTCGGGTCGGATCTACAGATCACCTCGCCCGGCGAGGCTTGGGCCGAACTGGCCGAACTCTCGCCGCTGCACGCCGGGGCGACCTGGGACGAGGTGCGGGCCGATCTCGACGGGGTGCTGCTCCCGCTTGCCGGCGGCAACGGCGCCGGGCTGCCGCCACGTCTCGGTCTCGACGACGTG
This sequence comes from Acidimicrobiia bacterium, assembly GCA_021296435.1. Lineage (GTDB taxonomy): Bacteria > Actinomycetota > Acidimicrobiia > Acidimicrobiales > CATQHL01 > VXNF01. The sequence goes on along the minus strand of JAGWAK010000036.1, from coordinate 9,450 downwards.
CGGCTCCCCGCCGCGCAGGCCGTGGCGTTCGACCGCTACTCCTACCGGCTGGTCGCCGATCGCAGGGCCTACGACGCGGGCACGGTCACCGCCAACTGCCCGTCGCTGGCCGCCTTCGCCCGGCCGGGTGCGCTGCGGCTGAACCCGCGGGACTTCGAGCGCCTGGGCTGCGGGCCCGACGAGCTGCTGCGGGTCAGTTCGCCGGCCGGGGCCATCTCGGTGGCGGCGTCGCCCGACGAGGGCGTCCCCACCGCGGTTGCGGCCCTCACGATCAACTCCGGCGGGGCTGATCCCGGCGAACTCATCGACGTTGACGCGGCGGTGTGCGAGATCAGGGTGGAGCCGCCGATCTCATGAACATCCTCGCCCTGGATCCGGCCTACATCGGCGGTTTCGGCCTCGACGAGGCGCTGATCCTGATCATCAAGGTGGTGGCCGCCTTCGTCATGCTCATGGTGGCGGTGATGTTGATGATCTGGTTCGAGCGCAAGCTCATCGGCGACATGCAGAACCGCATCGGGCCGGCGCTGGCCGGACCGTGGGGGATCCTGCAGACCCTGGCCGACGGGGTCAAGCTCTTCTTCAAGGAGGATCTGGTCCCGGCCCGCTCGGACCGCTTCGTCTACAAGCTGGCGCCCTATCTCTCGCTGGTGCCCGCCTTCCTGGTATTCACCGTCGTGCCGGTGGGCGGCAACTTCACCACCGGCGACGGCACGGTCAGCTGGTGGGGGAACACCACCTACCTCCAGGTGGCCGACCCGCACATCGGGATCCTGCTGGTGCTGGCAATGTCCTCCATGGCCGTCTACGGGGTGATGCTGGCCGGCTGGTCGTCGGGCTCGAAGTACCCCCTGCTGGGCTCGGTGCGGGCCTCGGCGCAGATGGTCTCCTACGAGGCCGCCCTGGGCCTGTCGCTGGCCGCGGTGCTGCTGCAGTCCGGCAGCCTCTCCACCCACGACATCGTGGCCGACCAGAGCAGCTACGACTGGAACCTCTGGGTCACCGGCATCGTGCCGTTCGTGGTGTTCTTCGTGGCGGCCACCGCCGAGCTGAACCGCCCGCCGTTCGACATGGTGGAGGCCGAGCAGGAGCTGGTGGGGGGCTTCCACACCGAGTACAGCTCCATCCGCTTCGCGCTGTTCTTCCTGGCTGAGTTCATGAACGTCATCACGATGTCGGCGATCATCGTGACGCTGTTCCTGGGCGGCCCCGACGGCCCGATCCTCGTGGCGGGCGTGGACTGGCTGTGGGGGATCATCTGGTTCTTCGGCAAGCTGATGGTGTTCCTGTTCGTGTTCGTGTGGCTGCGGGCCACGCTGCCCCGGCTCCGCTACGACCAACTGATGGACATGGGTTGGAAGGTGCTCATCCCGCTGTCGCTGGGTTGGCTGCTGTTCCTGGGCGCGCTCAGCATCGGCCGCGATCGGGGCTGGTCGGAGGCTGTGGTCATCGTGGTGAGCGTGGCGGCACTGGCCACCGGCGGCTTGGTGCTGCGGACCGCCGTGCGGGCCGGCCGGGTGCAGCGGCAGGTCGACGAGGCCGAAGAGGCCGAAGAGGCCGCCGGTCAGCCGGCGCAAGGGGGTGGGAAGCGATGAACTTCTTCGGCGGGTTCCGGGTGACCTTCGCCAAGCTCTTCGAGAACCGTGTCACCTCGCAGTACCCCACCGTGAAGCGCCCGAAGCCCGAGCGCTTCCACGGCCGCCACGTGCTGGGACGCTACGAGGACGGTATGGAGCGCTGCATCGGCTGCGAGCTCTGCGCCGGTGTCTGCCCGGCCCGCTGCATCTACGTGCGCGGCGCCGACAACCCGCCCGACAGCCCTGTGGCCCCCGGTGAGCGCTACGGCTACGTCTACGAGATCAACTACCTGCGGTGCATCCACTGCGACCTGTGCGTGGAGGCGTGCCCCACCGAGGCCATCACGGAGTCGAAGCTCTTCGAGTTCTCCTTCACCTCGCGCGACGACGCGGTCTACACCAAGGACGAGCTGCTGGTGGGCGACGACGGGAGGCCCCAGCGGCTGCCCTGGGAGGACTGGCGCCCCGGCGACGACGAGCACACCTCGGGTTGGATGCGGGCGACGTCCCCGTCGGGTTCGGCGGCGTGGGAAGGTCGGGCCGCCTGGTCCGCCGAGCTGGGGTACGGGGTGCGGGCCCCCGAGCAGGGGCAGTCCGCCGAGGCCGGATCCGACACAGCTGACGAGGAACCCTCCGGCTGATGGAGATCGCCGTCTTCGCGGTCTGCGCCGCCATCGTGGTCGGTGGCGCGCTCGGGGTCATCGTGACCCGCCATCCGGTGCATGCCGCCCTGTCGCTGGTGGCGACGCTTTTCGGGATCGCCGTACTGTTCCTGACGCTCGACGCCCAGTTCCTGGCCGCCGTGCAGGTGATCGTCTACGCCGGCGCCATCGTGGTGCTGTTCCTGTTCGTCATCATGCTCCTGGGGGTGGACCGGGCCGAGAACCTGCGTACCGAGCCGCTCGGCGGTCAGCGGCCGCTGGCGGCCGGCCTCGGCGTCGCCGTGCTGGTGCTGGCGCTGCTGTTCACCGTCGCGGCGAGTTCCGGCGGCTTCGGCGCCGACACCGTCGCCACCGGCCGGCCGGCCGCGGTGGCGCCCGAGTTCGACAGCTGCACCGCCGTGCCCAAGGCCCTCGAGGGGACCGGCGCGGCCATTGCCTGCGACGGCCCCGAGCCCATCTCCAACATCCGCCAGGTGGCCTGGTGGGTGTTCACCGACTACGTCTGGGCCTTCCAGCTGACCGGTCTGCTGCTGACCGTGGCGGTGGTGGGCGCGGGGTGCTGGCGCGCCACCGCGGCGGTTCCGGAGACGAGGACGACGAGTCCGTGCCCGACCCGGCCCCCGAGGCGGTCGGCTGATGGCCCCCCGAGGCAGGCTTCTAGTGGCCCCGGAGGCACGCTTCTAGTGGCTCCGGAGGCACGCTTCTAATGGTCGGAACCGGCTGGTATCTGGCGCTGGCCGCGGTGGTCTTCGCGCTCGGCGCGGTGGGGCTGCTGGTGCGGCGCAACCCGCTGATCATGTTCATGTGCGTGGAGCTCATGCTGAACGCGGTCAACTTGACCTTCGTGGCGTTTGGCCGCGACCTCACCGATCTGGGCGGGCAGGTGTCGGTGTTCTTCGTGCTCGTGGTGGCGGCCGCCGAGGTGGTGGTGGGGCTGGCGATCGTCGTGGCGATCATGCGCCGCCGCACCGGCGCCACCGCCGACGACGTGTCGGTCCTGCGCGGCTGAGGCGGGTTGGCGATGGCTCTCGCGGAACTCGTCTGGCTGGTGCTGCTGGCACCGCTGGTGGGCGTCGTGGTGCTGGCGGCCGGGGGCCGGCGCTTGGGGGAGCCCCGCGCCGGCTGGCTGGGCACCGCCGCGGTGGGTGCGTCCTTCGTGGCTTCGCTGCTGGTGCTGGCCGGGCTGCTGAGCCTCGACTCGCACGATCGTGCCGTGGAGGTGAGCCTGTTCAGTTGGGTGCCGGCGGGCAACCTGGCGGTGGACGCCGCCTTCCTGGTGGACCCCCTGTCGGTGACCATGATCCTCTTCGTCACCGGGGTGAGCGCCCTCATCCATCTGTACTCCATCGGCTACATGCACGGAGACGAGAACTACTCGCGCTTCTTCCTGTACCTGAACCTGTTCGTCTTCTCGATGCTGATGCTGGTGCTCGGCAACAACATGCTGGTGACGTTCCTGGGCTGGGAGGGCGTGGGCGCCTGCTCGTACCTGCTGATCTCCTTCTGGTTCGGCGACGAGGCCAACGCCGTCGCCGGCAAGAAGGCGTTCATCACCAACCGCGTGGGCGACTTCGGGTTCCTGCTGGCGATGTTCTTCGCCTTCGGGGCCTACGGCACCCTCGACTACGCCGGCATCCTGTCGGGCCACGCCGCCCAGAGCACCGCCACGGCCATCCTGCTGTGCCTCATGCTCGGCGCGGCCGGCAAGTCGGCGCAGTTTCCGCTGTATGTGTGGCTGCCGGACGCCATGGCCGGCCCCACCCCGGTCTCGGCGCTCATCCACGCCGCCACCATGGTCACCTCGGGGGTGTACCTGCTGGTGCGGTTCAACCCGCTCTTCGAGCAGGCTTCGCCTTGGGTCGCCGAGATCGTCGTCGCCGTGGGGCTGGCGACCGCGGCGGTTGCGGCCACCATCGCCCTGGCCGCCAAGGACATCAAGAAGGTGTTGGCCTACTCCACGATCAGCCAGCTGGGCTTCATGTTCGTGGCGGTGGGTGTGGGCGCCTGGACGGCCGCGATCTTCCACATGGTCACCCACGCCTTCTTCAAGGCGCTGCTGTTCCTCGGCGCCGGCTCGGTCATCCACGGGATGGCCGGCGAGCAGGACATCCGCCGCTACGGCGGGCTGGCCCGCGCCATGCCCTACACGACCACCACGTTCGCGGTGGGCACGTTCGCCATCGCCGGCGTGCCCCCGCTGGCGGGGTTCTGGTCCAAGGACGAGATCCTGGCGCACACCTGGGGGGCCAACAAGCTGCTCTGGGCGCTGCTGCTGCTCGCGGCGGTGCTGACGGCCTTCTACATGACGAGGCTGCTGATCCTCACCTTCGGCGGCAGTCCCCGCTGGCCCGCGGGTGTCACACCGCACGAGTCGCCGCTGCTGATGCGCCTGCCGCTGCTGGCGCTGGCCGGCCTGGCCGCCACCGCCGGGGTGCTGAACCTGCCGTTCACCCATGACACCGAATTCCTCGGCCAGTGGCTCGAACCGGTCTTCGCCGGGGCGCACGCCAAGGCACTGGGCTACGCGGGGGGCACCAAGTGGATCCTGGGCGGAATCGCGATCGTCGCCGCGGCCGGCGGCATCTGGGCGGCGGTCTCCGTCTACGCCCGCCGGCGGGTGCCGGCGGAGAAGGTGGAGCGGCAGCTCTTCGCCGAGGCCTGGGGATTCGACGAGGCGCTCGGCGACTTCGTGGGCGGCCCCGGTCGCCGCGCCTTCGACGCCGCGGCCCGCTTTGACGCGGGTGTCGTCGACGGCGCGGTGAACAAGGTCGGCACCCTGGTGCGCCGCACGGGCGAGCGCCTCCGGGCGACCCAGAGTGGCTTCGTGCGCCGCTACGCCCTGGGTGTGGCGGCCGGCGCCGTCGTGCTGCTGGCCTACTTCATGAGCAGGGTGGGCTGGTGACCCTGGCGGCCGCCTCCACCCAGGCGTTCCCCGTGCTGGGGATGCTGGTGGTCTTGCCGCTGCTGGGTGCCGCCGCGGTCCTGCTGCTGCCCCGCAGCCGCGTGGAGTTGGTGCGCCCGGTGACGGTGCTGTTCATGTCGGCGGCCGCCGCGGTGGCGGGGTGGATCATCGTCGAGTACCCGGTCGCTTCGGGTGGCTTCGAGATGATCGTGGATCAGCCGTGGGTGGCGGCCTGGGGGATCAGCTGGAAGCTGGGCGTCGACGGCATCTCGCTGTTCCTGCTGGCTCTCACGGCGCTGCTGTTCCCGCTGGGGGCCCTGGCGGTGGACCCGGGTCACGATCACAAGGCCTACTACGTGTGGCTGCTGCTGCTGGAGTTCGGCTGCCTGGGCGTGTTCTCGGCGCTGGACCTGATGCTGTTCTTCCTCTTCTTCGAAGTCGTGCTGGTGCCGATGTACTTCCTCATCGGCCAGTGGGGACACGGCAACGCCCGCTACTCGGCGGTCAAGTTCTTCCTGTTCACGATGTTCGGCTCGGCACTCATGCTGGTGGGCATACTGGCCACGGCCTTCCTGCACGCCTCGGCCACCGGCGGTCCGCTCACCTTCGACGTGGTGGAGATCGCGCAGGCGCAGTCCCTGGCCACCACCACGGCCCGCTGGATCTTCCTGGCATTCGCCCTGGGCTTCGCCGTGAAGGTGCCCCTCATCCCGGTGCACACCTGGCTTCCCGACGCCCACACCGACGCCCCCACCGCGGGGTCGGTGATCCTGGCGGGGGTGATGCTGAAGCTCGGCACCTACGGGTTCGTGCGCTTCGGCCTGTACCTGTTCCCCGAGGCGTCGCGCTTCTTCGCCCCGCTGATGCTCACCCTCGGTGTCGTCGGCATCATCTACGGCGCCGTCGTGGCCACCATGCAGACCGACTTCAAGCGGCTCATCGCCTATTCCTCGGTGGCCCACCTGGGCTTCATCATCCTCGGCATCTTCGCCCTCAACACCACCGGGCTCAGCGGCGGCCTGCTGCAGATGGTGAACCACGGCATCTCGACCGGGGCGTTGTTCCTGCTGGTGGGTTTCATCTACGAGCGGCGTCACACCCGCGCCATCTCGGAGTTGGGCGGCCTCGCGCGCCCTGCCCCGGTGCTGGCGATGACCTTCATGGTGGTCATGCTCTCCTCGGTTGGTCTCCCGGGCCTCAACGGATTCGTCGGGGAGTTCCTCGTGCTGCTGGGTGCCTTCGAGGCGCACCGCTGGTGGGCGGTGCTGGCCACCGCGGGGGTGATCCTCGCCGCCATCTACCTGCTGTGGGCCTACCAGCGTGTGTTCCACGGCCCGGCTCGCGGAGAGAACGCAACCATGAGCGACCTGCGGTGGCGGGAAGGCCTCGTCCTGGCGCCACTGCTGGCGCTGATCATCTTCCTGGGGGTGTACCCGCGCCCGGTCCTGGACCGTATGGAACCCTCGGTGGACGCCCTGGTGGTGCACATGGAGGCCCACGACGACCCCGCCGGCGTCGACACTGCCGAGACGGAGCCGGCGCCGTGAGCGCCGCCGATCACGGCCACGGCTTTGCGGGCCTGGTGGAGGTGACGCGCTGATGCCGCAAGTGGACTGGGCGGCCCTGCTCCCGCAGTACTTCCTCGGCGGGGGCGGTCTGGTGCTGCTGACCATCGGGTCGCTGCTGCGCCGGCGGCTGCCGTCCTGGTTCGCCACCGCTTTCAGCGCAGCGGCCGCTCTGGGCGCCCTCGGTGGGGTGATCTGGCTATGGATCAGGGTCCAGGACCCCGCTCGGGGGGCGTTCACGACGATCGCCGGAACCATCGGGATCGACGGGTTCTCGGTGTTCCTCAGCGGAGTGGTCGCCGTCTCGGTCCTGCTGGCGGCCGTCCTGGCGTCGGGCAGCCTGCGACGCCAGGGCCTGCCTGTCGACGAGTTCTGCGTGCTGCTGCTGCTGTCGGGTGCCGGTGGGGTGACGATGGCCTCGGCCAACGATCTCATCGTGCTGTTCCTGGGGCTGGAGGTGCTGTCCATCGCGGCCTACGTGCTGGCGGCGCTGGACCTGCGCCGGGGTGCCTCGCAGGAGGCCGGACTGAAGTACTTCGTGCTGGGCGCGTTCGCCTCGGCGTTCTTCCTGTACGGCGTGGCACTGCTGTATGGCGCCACCGGGTCCACGAAGTTGGGGCTGGTGGCGGAGTTCCTGGCCGGCGGGGGCGCGGAGTCCAACGCCCTGCTGCTCGGCGGTATGGCGCTGCTGCTCGTGGGGCTCTTCTTCAAGGTGGCGGCGGTGCCGTTCCACGCCTGGACGCCCGATGTGTACGAGGGATCGCCGCCGGTGGCGGTGGCGTACATGTCCGCGGGGGTGAAGGCCGCCGGCTTCGCCGCCCTGCTGCGGGTCTTCAACGCCGCCCTCGGTGCCAACGCCGCCGACTGGCAGCCCATCGTGTACGCCATCGCCGCCCTCACGGTGCTGGTGGGTGCGACCCTGGCCGTGGTGCAGTCCGACGTCCGGCGGCTGCTGGCCTACTCGTCCATCAGCCACGCCGGGTTCATCCTGGTGGGTGTCGAGGCCGCCACCGACGCGGGTGTGGCGGGCTCGCTGTTCTACCTGGGCGTCTACGCGTTCCTGGCGCTCGGCAGCTTCGCGGTGGTCACGATCATCGGCTCGGGCCCCGAGGGTCGCCAGAGCCTCGACGCCTACGACGGCTTGGCCAAGCGCTCGCCCGCTCTCGCCGCCGCGTTCGGCGTGCTGCTGCTGGCTCAGGCCGGGGTTCCGTTCACGACCGGCTTCTGGGCCAAGTTGGAGGTCATCGGCGCCTCGGTGGAGGCCCGCTCGTACTGGCTGGCCGCCATGGCGATGCTGGGGGCGGTGGTGGCGGCGTTCCTGTACCTGCGGATCGTGGTGCGGATGTACCTCACGGCGCCCTCCGACGGCAGCCGTCCGGCGGTGAGCCGCTCAGCGGGCTTCGTGGTCGCCGTGTGCGCGGCCGTCACGGTGGTCTTCGGCATCGTGCCCGGCCCGCTCGTGGAGATCACCAACGACGCCACGATCTGGCTCGGGGGCTGAGCACAACCCCGACCCGGAGAGATGGTTGGCATGCTGCGGTTCGCCGAGGAGGTCCTGCTGCTGCTCCTGCGCGACGAGGGTGGATCTCTCGTGTCCGTGCCCGACCGGTCGTTGCGCTACGCCCTCGCCGGGGGCGTGCTCATGGACCTGGCGCTGGAGAATCGGATCGACACCGACCTGGAGAACCTGGTCGTGCTGGACGACACGCCAACCGGTGACGAACTCCTGGATCCGACGCTGGCGGAAATCACCGCGGCGCACCAGCAGCATGACACGCGCTTCTGGCTGGAACACGTGGCCGACCGGTGCGACGGGCTTCGCGCTGCCGCTCTCGCCCGCCTCACCGACACGGGCATTCTGGAGGAGCGCGACGATCACGTTTTGTGGGTCTTCCGCTCCCGGCGCTACCCGGAACTGCGAGGCGAGGTGCGGCGCGAGGTGAAGCTACGGCTCATGGAGGTGCTGTTCAGCGACGAGATCCCCGATCCGCGAGATGTCATGCTCATCGGCCTCGCCGACGCCTGTGAAATCTTCAACCAACTGCTTTCGAACTGGGAGTTGGAGCAGGTCACGCCGCGCATCCGGCAGGTCCGGCAGTTGGACCTCATCGGCCGGGAGACAATCGGCGTGATCGACGACGTCCGGCAGGCCATCGCCGGCGGCTCCACGCCGCACATGCACTAGCGAATCGTCCGGTGCCGGAGTCGCTGCCGCGTCCACACTCGTCGGTGCGAGTTGGGGGAAATATCTGAGTCGGCGGGAACCGGCAGGGGTTTGAGTTCGTCTCATCCATGATGGACATGGCAGCCGAGTACTACGGACATGGCAGCCGAGTACTGTCGCGTTCGCGCAGGGCGTCGGCCGGATGCTCTGTGACCCGGCGGGGGCGTCGGGTCGAGAGGAGGTCGAGAATGCGACGTCTGCTCGCCGCGGCCCTGACCGCTGCTCTCGTCACGAGCGCCGCCGCGGGAGCGGGAGCGACCGAGCACACGACCGACTCGGTGCCACCGCCCGACGCCGTGGCGATCACCGTGGACGCACCGCCCCACGAGGCGCGCCTCGAGGAGTTCGACGAGGTCCACTGGTACCGCTTCGACGCAACCGACGGCCAGGACTATTGGATCGTCGTCGACACCGGGGGGAACAGGTCGTTGCCGACGGTCGGCGCCCGGTTCTCGCTGCACGACGCCGCCGGCGAACGAGTTGACGTCGCGTCGGCATCCGACGACGACGAACTGCGCTG
>JAGWAK010000035.1:21873-23816 GCA_021296435.1 Acidimicrobiia bacterium | reverse complement strand
CCGCAAGCACCAGCTTCGGCGCTAGCCGGACGGCACGTGCCTGCCACTCGAACACGGCCCGACCCTAGGGGTGTGGTGACTAGCGGACGGCGCGTGCAGGCGGATCCGTCGGCACGTGGATTCGGGCCTTCGCCGGAATGATGGGTGGGCTGGTCCGCGGCACCTCTCGGCAGAACCCTAGTGGCGCTTCACGCCGCCGTACTTCATGCGGGTGTCGCTCATGGCGGCAGCCCGGGGCTCGTCGTCGTTGATGCCGCCGTCCACCAGCTCGCCCACGAACAGCGTGTGTGTGCCCAGGTCCAGGGCGTGGCGCACCTCGCAGTCCAGCCAGGCGATCGCCTCGTCGAACACCGGGGCCCCGGTGGTGGCCTCGGTCACTGGCCGCCCGTTCAGCGTGCCGTCGGCATAGGCCGCAGGCTTGGAGAACTTCACGAACACCCTGGTCTGCTCAGCGTCCCAGAGGTTCACGGTGAACGCCCCGCCGTCGGTGATCAGGCGGTGCGTCACGGCGGTGTTCTCCACCGACACGCCGATCAGCACCGGCTCCATCGACAGCTGGCTGATCCAGCTCGCCGTCATGCCGTTGCGCTCCTCGCCGGCCCGGGACCCGATCAGCGCCAGCGCATTCGGGATCTTCCAGGTCAGCCTGTTCACGAGTTCATCAGTGAGAGCCATGCCTCGACGCTACGCCGACGACCGGCACAAACCATGCCGAAGCCACGTCACAGCGGGGTCTTGCCCGCCGATCGACGAGTTCTTGCCGGCTGAACCGCCGGATCCCGCGTTGCCGCACCCGCAGATGCCGGGCTCGGCGCCGGGGTTGGTTCAGGCGGGCTCGGGCCTCAGGAACCGTTGTGTTGGCTGATGACGTCCAGGACCGCCTCGCCGTAGGCGGCCAGCTTGGACGGGCCGACCCCGGACACAGCGGCCAACTCGGCCGTCGTGGTGGGAGCTCGGCGGGTGATGTTCCGGAGCACACGGTTGCTGAATACGTGGAACGCGCGCACATCCTGCCGGCGGGCCTCCTGTAGGCGCCACTGGCGCAGCGACTCGAACAGCGCCTCGTCGTAGGGTTCCTCGTCCGCCGCATCCGATGTCCCGGCTCCGAGCCCTGCGGACTTGGCGGACTTGGCGCGCCGCGATGCTTTGGCTTCCTCCCGCGCCGTCGTGGGGTCGGTGCGGCGTCGCATGCGGGGGCTGGGGCGTCCCTCCAGCTCGTCCAGGAACGGGGACGGCCGGCTCTCGTCGGCCAGGACCACGACCTGGTCGTGAGCGCGGGTGACCGCCACGTGCAGCACCCTGCGCTCCTCCTCGATGTCGGTGGCCAGCTGATGGGGCATCAGGTCCTCGTCTGCGGCGAACACCAGGACCCGGTCCCACTCCAGGCCCTTGACGCGATGGATGCTGGTGAGGAGCACGCCGTCGCCCTGCTCGCTGGTGCGCCGCAGCAGGGCCGCGAGTTGCCGGCCGAAGTCCTCTGGGTCGCTGTACACGGCGGCGGTGCGCCGCAACGCCAGCAGGTCGTCGACGTGGGTTGCCCGGTCGGGCCGGGTGCGACGGGAGTCCAGCGAGCCGGCGGCCCGTCCCAGGCCGATTCCCTGCATCAGGAACTCCACGAGCGTGCGCGAGTCACACCCGCCGGCGACGAGCCGGGAAACGTTCCCGATGTCGGCGACGAAGCCCTCCCAGTACTCCTGGTGGCGCTCGTTCAGGCTCGTGCCGAGGGCCGCCAGCTGCTCCAGCGACAAGTCCCAGGCCCCCTCCAGGAGCTCCCGCGACAGCCGGTTGATCTTCCGGCCGGGCCGCCGGGCCGCCTCGGTGAGATCGCGGGGGTCCATCGAGTCGGACCGCAGCGCCAGCCGCATCCACGCCAGCGTGGCCCGCACCACGTTGCGGTGCAGCAGCGAGGAGTCGAGCAGGCACCGGGCAGCCACGCCGGCCTC
>JAGWAK010000035.1:0-21856 GCA_021296435.1 Acidimicrobiia bacterium | reverse complement strand
CCGCCCCAGCACGACGATGCCCGAGTCGCCCACGCCCTCGGCCCGCCAGGCGGCCACGATCTCCGCGGCCCTTGTTGCCATCGCCTCGTCGGGCACTCGCAGGATTCTGAAAGCGCCGGCGGCGGCGGGGTCTCGGAGGTTCGTGCCGGCGGTGGCGGGGATGGTCTCGGCGCCGGCCGAGGTGCTGTCCACGGCTACGGCGGAGCCGTCAGTCGAGTCCCCGTCCCCCAGCGAGGCGGCTCGGACCGTCTTGGGCAGGCGCCGCCGGTTGTTCGCCAGCAGGTGTCCCACGGCGGTCACCACCTCGGGCGGGCAGCGGTAGGAGACCTCCAGGGCGGCCTCACCGGCGCCGGGGAACAGCCGCTCGTACTCCAGCAGGAACCGGGGATCCGCACCGGCGTAGCCGTAGATGGTCTGGTCGTCGTCGCCCACTCCGAAGACGTTCAGCCCCGGCGAAGCCAGCAGGCGCAGCAACAGCAGATACGCGGGCGTGAGGTCCTGGAACTCGTCCACCAGCAGATGCCGGCAGCGCCGCTGCCAGAGGGCCCGCAACTCGGGGTCGGCCAGCAGCAGCCGGATTGCCTCGTAGACCTGCTCGTCGAAGTCGCACTCGTCCCGCTCGGCCAACCCGGCCCGGTAGGTCTCGAAGATGCCGGCGAAGCCCGGTACGTCGTTGCGCTCGACCTCGACGGTCTCCGGGTGCCGCAGGGCGATGCGCACGTCGGCCAGCGCCTCGATGTACGGCCCGAACACATCCGTGCCGGCCCGGCGAGTTTGCGGCAGGATCCGCTGCAGCCGGCCGCGCACCTCGCGTTCACCGAGCAGCGTGGCATCGGGCCGGCGGTCCCGCACGATGCGCCAACCCAGCGAATGGATCGTGCGGATCTGCAGATCGGGCCGCTGCAGGCGGCTGCGCATCTCCTCCGCAGCCCGGTTGTTGTAGGCCACGGCGGTGACGAGCGACGGCTCGATCCCGCGGTCGTCGGTGAGATGCAGCAGCCGGGCGTTGAGTGTGCGGGTTTTCCCCGAGCCCGCCGGCGCCACCACGCGAACTGGTCCCCGAAGGTGCTCCACGGCCGCCTGCTGGTCGGGGGCCAGCAAGGTTCCGTCGCCGGTGGCACCAACCGGTGGGGGCTGCAGGGTCAGGCGACCCAGTTCCAGCGACTCGGCGTGCACCACGGGCACCTCCGGGCCCGGCTCGCCCGGCGGGCCCAACCGGCCCAGGGGCTGGCGAGGTCCGCCGTCGACCCACGCCTCGGTGCCGTCGCGCAGCTCCACGTCGGCCCGCCCGCCAAGGGTCGCCCCCAGGCCGGCGGCCTTGCGGGCCCACCACCACACCGGCTTGCCGCTGCGGGCGTCGTAATTGTTGCGCCACAGCAGGAATTGCAGCCGCTCGGTCAGCAGCGCGAACTCCGCCCCCAGCTCATAGACCGGTCGCTCGACGATCACCGGTTGCCGCAGCTGCGCCAACTGCTCCGCCGGAAGATCCAGTTCCAAGAGCACCCGCCGCCGGCTGGCCCAGGCCCGGTGCAGTTGCTCGACGGTGTCGGCCAGGCGCCCGGCGATATCCGGTTCCGGCGCGCTGCCGCCCGCCGTCGATCCTGCACCGGCAGCCTCGTCGGGCCGCTCGGCCAGAAGCGATTCGTCGACCCGCACCCGTTCCCAGTCGCCGGCGAGCGCGAGCTCGGCGTCGAGTTCTGCTCCGGCGGCCACCACGAGCCCTCGCCCCAGTTCTTCCGGTCCCGGGAAGGTCATCGGTTCGGCACGCTATTGGCAGCCTCTGACAGCGCGTTGGGCGGCGTCTCCGGCTGGGTGCCGGGCCGGGGCATCAGGGGAGTGAGTGTCGGACCACCGGGTTGGGAGTCGGGCCGCGTGGCGCTCAGATGTCCAGGGTGGCGGGGTCCACCAGGCTGCTGTGGCGCCCGATGTAGTCGCGGCGCTGCGCCACGTCGGAACCCATCAGCACCTCCAGGAGCTTGCGGGCCTCGGCGGCGTCAGCCACCGTGATGCGCCGCAGCGTGCGGGTGGCCGGATCCAGGGCGCAGTGCGCCAACTCGTCGGTGTTCATCTCGCCGAGCCCCTTGAAGCGCTGCCAGCGGATCGAGTCGGCACCACCCTTGCGTCCCTTGGCCAGCCGGGCCCCGATGGCGTCGCGTTCGGCGTCGCTGAACGCCCGGTGGGTCTCCTTGCCAACCCGGGTGGTGTACAGCGGCGGCTGGGCTGCGAACACCCTTCCCTCGGCCAGCAGTGGCCGCATGTAGGCGTGGATCAGCGTCAGCAGCAGGCAGCGGATGTGGCTGCCGTCCACGTCCGCGTCGCACAGGATCACGATGCGGCCGTAGCGGGCCGCCCCGGAGTCGAAGTCGGCGCCCACACCTGCGCCGACCGAGCGGAACAAGGCCTGCGCCTCGGCGTTCTCCAGCACCTGGCGCAGCGAGGCCTTGGCGGCGTTCACCAGCTTGCCCCGCAACGGCAGGATGGCCACGTTGTGGGCATTGCGCCCAGCCTTGGCCGGCCCGGCCGCCGACTCGCCCTCCACGATGACCAGCTCGCTGTCAGGCCCGTGCACCCGGCAGTCGGCCAGCTTGTCGGGCAGGCCCGTCGAGCCCAGCGACGAGGCCTTGCGGCGGTCGGCTTGCAGTTGCCGGGAGGCTGCCTTGGCCTCCACGGCGTCGCTGATCTTGGCTCGCAGGGCGGTGACGTTGCTGCGCGGCCCCTCGCTGGTGAACCACTCCGTCAGCGCCGACTTGACGGCGTCGTAGACGATGGACTGCACCGCCGGTGTGCCCAGTTCCTGCTTGGTCTGGCCCCGGAACTGCGGCTCGGGAACCACCACCTGCAGGGCGGCCACCAGCCCCTCCTGCGCCTCCTCGCGCCCGGCGCGCTCCCCGGAGCGGGCCAGCTTCTTGGAGCCGTCCAGCAGCACGTCGTTGACCGCCCGGGTGAGCGCCCGCTCGAAGCCGGCCAGGTGCGTGCCGCCGGCGGGCGTGGGGATGGTGTTCACGAAGCTGGCCACCCTGCTGCGGTACCCATCGGTCCACTGCAGAGCGGCCGACACCGAGCACTCCCGCTCGACGGTGGTGAGGCTGCCGTCAACGGGCACCTTCTCTTCGAAACTGCCTGTGCCACCCACGTCGATGATCCGGGTGACCGCGCCACCGGCATTACCGGCCAACTCGGCCACCAGCCCTCCCAGACCCTTCTCGGAGCGGAAGTCGAAGGGCTCGGTGGTGGCGCCCCGGCGGCGGTCGCTGACCGTCACCCGCAGGCCCGGAACCAGATGGCACATGAGACGCACCCGCTCGCAGGTGGCGGCGTAGTCGAAGGAGGCCTCGGTGTCGAAGAGTTCCCAGTCGGGCCAGAATCGCACCTGCGTGAAGGTGCGGCGCGTGGGCTTCAGCCGCTGCAGGTCGTGACGGGGCGTGAAGCCGTCGCCGTCGCGCCAGCCGGCGAGCCGCTCGCTGAAGTCCAACCGCCAGGCGTGGCCGTCCCGCCCCACCTCCACACGCATGCGCTCGGACAGGGCGTTGACCACCGAGGCCCCCACCCCGTGCAGACCGCCGCTGGCGCCGTAGGCGGACCCGTTGGTGCCGCTGCCGAACTTGCCGCCCGCGTGCAGCTCCGAGAACACCACCTCCACCGCCGAGACGTCCCGCCCGGGAGGTTTGCCCACGGGGATGCCGCGGCCGTCGTCACGCACGGTGACCGAACCGTCACCGCCGAAGGTCACGTCGATGCGGCGGGCGTGGCCGGCGGCCGCCTCGTCGACGCCGTTGTCGATCAGCTCCCACACCAGGTGCATGAGACCGTCGGTGCCGGTGCCCCCGATGTACATGCCCGGCCGCTTGCGGACCGCCTCCAGGCCCTCCAGGGTCTGGATGGAGTCGGCCTCGTAGTGCCCGGCGTCCGGCGCGGAGTGTGCCTCCCGGCCCGTGCTCGACGCAGGTGGCTCGGGGCGCGGGGAGTTGCCCGCGGCGGCCGGCGAGCCGTTGCCGCCGGGCTTCGCCTCGCGGGCCTCGGGTGGGGCCGCGTCCTGCTCGTCTGCGGTGTCGGCGCTCACGGCGCTCACAGGATCGAACAGCTGCGGGGCGTCAGGTCGCGCCGGCATCCTCACCACCGCCTCTGGCCGGCGGCCAGGATCGGCTTGGGGCCCGAGCGGGCGACCAGCCCGCGCCGCGTCGGCGGCAGCGGGAACGGCACCGGCTCGCCGTCGGGGGCGCTGGGCCGCTCGCCGGTGAGCACGAAGACGTCCACGAGCGGACCCACGTAGGCGTCCCGCAGCGTCTCGCGGTCACGCAGCGAGCAGATGCGCACCCCCATGCCGCCCCGGCCGGCTGCGGTGAAGTCTCCCGACGGCGTGGCCTTGGCCGCCCCCGAGGTCGTCACGACGATCACATAGGACTCGCCGAACAGCGCCCCCGCTCCCAGCACTGAGGCGCCCGGCCGCAGCTTCATCCCGCTGGTGCCGCCGGCCGCGGCACGCCGGCACGGCAGCCCTTCCGAGGAGGTGCGCAGCAGCGAGCCGTCCGAGGAGATCAGCACGATGTCGGCGCCCGGTGGGCAGCCGAAGGCCGTCACGACTTCGTCGCCGTCGCTGAGGGGCAGGACGGCCCGGGCGGCGGGGACCGCGCCGCCGACAACCAGTTCCCCGACGGCCAGACGCTTGGCGCCACCGCTGCGGGTTACCAGCACGATGTGGTCGCGGGCCGCGGGGGCGTTCCCGCCTCGGGCCGGCGCCGGCACCAGGCCGCGGATCCGCTCGCCGCCGGTCAGGTCGAACACCTCGGAGCCCGGGCCACCGCGGCTGCGTCCCGCCACCTCGGGCACGGCGCCGGCGGCCAGGGGCACGGCGCGCCCTTCGCTGGTCAAGGCCCACACGATGCCCCCGGCGTCCACCAGCGCCGAGGCGCGCACCAGGTCGTGGCGGCCCAGGGCGCGCCGCCGCGAGGCGCTCACCGGCGATCGGCCCACCAGCCCGGTGCTCGACAGCGTCACCAGCCACGCCTCGGCGGCGGCGCCGGAGCCCGAGCCCGCCGGAGCTGCCGTGCCCGCGGTTCCGGCGTCCGCCTCGGTGGCCGACATGATCCGGCTGCGGCGCGGGCGGCCGTAGCGCTCGGCCAGCTCGCCCAGTTCCGCCAGCACGAGCTCCCGCCGCTTCGCCTCGGACCCCAGCAGTTCCCGGTACTCGGCCAGGGCGGCCACCAGCCGGTCCCCCTCGTCGATGATGCGATCACGCTCCAGGGCGGCGAGGCGCCGCAGCCGCATGGCCAGGACCGCCTCGGCCTGCACCTCGCTGAGATCCAACTCCTCGCACAGCGCCTCCCGGGCCACTTCGGCGGTGGCGCTGCCGCGGATGATGGCCACCGCCCGCTCGATGTTGTCCAGGGCGATCATCAGGCCCTCGAGGATTCCCAGGCGCTCGGCGGCGGCTGCCGCCCGGAACCGCGTGCGGCGCACCACCACCTCGAGGCGGTGGTCGATGTAGTGCCCCAGCAGGTCCTTCAGCGAGCAGGTCACCGGCACCCCGCCGGCCAGCACCACGTTGTTCAGCGCGAACGTCTCCTCCAGGGGCGCCAGGCGCCACAGCCTCGCCAGCACGGCGGCGGCGTCGGTGCCGGGCCGGCAGTCCACCTGGATGCACAACCCGGTGTGGCGGTCCGACAGGTTCTTGACGTCCTCCACCCCTTCGAGCCGACCGGCGCCCACGACCTCCTTGATCCGCCCCACCACCTTCTCGGGACCCACCAGCCACGGCAGTTCCAGGATGCGGATGGCCTCCCGGCGGGGGCCCACCTCGATGATCTCAGCCCTGGCCCGGACCCGGATCGTGCCCCGCCCCCGGGAGTAGGTCTCGGCCAGCCCGTCGTCCAGCACCACCCCGCCGGAGGGGAAGTCCGGCCCGCCCAGCACCGCCATCAGATCCTCGGTGGAGACCTCGGGGTCGGCCATCTGTAGGCGCACCGCCTCGTAGGTCTCGCGCAGGTTGTGCGGGGCCATGTTGGTGGCCATGCCCACGGCGATCCCGCTGGTGCCGTTCACCAGCAGGTTCGGCAGCCGCCCCGGCAGGCAGACCGGCTCGGAGGCCTCGCCGTCGTAGCTGGACCGGAAGTCCACCGTGTCCTCGTCCAGCTCGTCGAGCATCTCCATGGCCGCCGCCGCCAGCCGGCACTCGGTGTAGCGGGCGGCCGCAGGGGGGTCGTCGAGAGTGCCGAAGTTGCCTTGCGGGTCAACCAGCGGCACGCCCCGGCTGAAGTCCTGGCCCATGCGCACCAGGGCGTCGTAGATGGCGGCGTCGCCGTGGGGGTGGTACTTGCCCATGGTGTCACCGACCACCCGGGCGCACTTGCGGTGCGGCGAGTCGGGCCGCAGCCCCATGCGCAGCATCGAGTAGAGGATGCGGCGCTGCACCGGTTTGAGGCCGTCGCGCACGTCGGGATTCGCCCGGGAGGTGATCACCGACAGCGAGTAGGCCAGGAACGACTCCGACACCTCCTCGACGATGGGCGTGTCGATGATCTCGCCGGCGAACGGCGCGCCGGCCGCCGGCCGCAGGGTCTGTCGCGGGCTCATGGCGGGGTTCTCACTTCAGCGGGCTCGTGCCGGCGCCGGCCGGCGGTCCTCGGAGCCGGCACGGCCCGACCTGCGGCCCGGTTCCGCATCCATGCCCATTTCAGCACCCGTGCAGGCGCGGGCGGGTGATGCTCGGAGTCGCTCTCCGGTAAGTGATGCTCGGAGTCGCTCTACCTTAAGTGTCGATTCAATTGGCTCCGCAGGATCTGGTACATTGTCGCTCGCCCAAAGGAAGTACAAGAATATAATACGCAGTATACGAACAGTTCTGTCATGTGCTGTAGCTGAAGAGACGTTTCGATGAACAATGGCGAAGCGGTCAACGGTCTCCTGGGGGATCCGGCGGCGATCGAGTGGGATGCTCCGAGCGGCGAATGCACCGCGATAGCGGAGGCGTGGGCGGACGTTCGCGACCTGTGCCTGGACGAGAACCCCGACGGGCTGACAGCGGTGGAGGCCAGGCTGGCCCGCGAGTGGGCGCTGGA
This sequence comes from Acidimicrobiia bacterium, assembly GCA_021296435.1. GTDB lineage: Bacteria > Actinomycetota > Acidimicrobiia > Acidimicrobiales > CATQHL01 > VXNF01. The sequence goes on along the minus strand of JAGWAK010000035.1, from coordinate 14,801 downwards.
CGTAGCCCTCGCCGAGCGGCTCGTGGACGTGGATCGGAGCATGGCCTTCCGCCTGGCGACCAACGGCTTCGACGCCGCCGGGCGGGACGCGGCGGGCGCCGACATGGAGCAGTGGGAGGTGGAGATCCTGTCGCTGCTGCGGGACGTGGTGCTGTGGCTGCTGGATCGGCTGGATGACGAGGAGGACGCTCGCCCGCCGCTGGATCCGGAGCTGCTCGTCGAGCTGCACCGGCGCCTGCGCGAGTTGGAGCAGTTCCGTGCCGGCGACGAGCGGCCCGCCGCCGCTGACGACGGCGACGTCTCCGCCGAGAACCTGCAGCAGATCATCGACGTCATCCCGCCGCCCGGCCACGAGCCGGCGCCGGAACTCGTGGCGGCCTGGTTGCTGCACGCCTTGGGGCGCCTGCGGCCGTTCGGCAGTATGAGCGACCGGGTGGCGCGGGCGGCCGCCTCCTACAGCCTCATGGCGGCGGATCTGTTCCCGCTCACGGTCCGGCGGGAGGATCGCATCGCCTACTCCGACGCCTGCGCGGCGGCCCACTCCGATGGGCTGGCGGCGCTGCGCCAGATCGTGGCCACCTCCCAGCGCCGCAGCTTCCTGCAGGGGGTCAGCACGCTCGGCCGGGTGCCCAGCGAGCCCGACGACCTCACGGGCGTGATCTCGGTCATCTCCGATCAGTTCCGGGCGGGTGGGTCGCGGGTGCGGCGCAACTTCTCCGACGCCATGAACGTCGCCACCGAGGTCTTCTGGCACGCCAAGGGGCGGATCGCGGGCATCGAGGCCGACCTCATCGCGGCCATCGACGACGGCAGCGGCGAGCGCCGGGCCTTCGCCGACTACTCGCCCCCCGACCATCCCGAGCGCCGCAACTGGCACCGCAAGCAGGTCATTGACGGCGTGCGCCGTCAGGGCTACTTCGCCAACCTGCGCAACTTCAGCGCCTGGAACCGCATCGGGCTGGACACCCCCAATGGGCGCTCGGAGATTCTGATGTCGTTCCACGCGGTGGGGCAGTCGTTCCGGGGCGTGGTGGCGGGGGTGTTGATCTTCTACCGTAAGCGGGGCGGCGAGATCTACGACCACCAGGTGGTGTCCCGGGAGCCGTTCCAGGTGAACTTCCGCGACAGCGTGGCGGTGGCGCGCCGCCGCTTCGACGCCTGGCTGGAGCCCTCCATGCGGGCCGCCCTGGAGATCTGGCGCCGCGGCGAGTGAGCCGCCGCCCCCGATAGGCACCGCGCCGCTCCGGGCCCGCGGAGGCACCGGCCGGCCACGGGCCAAACCACGGGTTGCCGCACAGCACACGGTGCCGGTTCCTCAGCCGAAGCCCAGCGGGGACTCGGCGTGCAGCAGCGCCACGGCGGCGGCCCCGCCGGCGAGAAACGGACCAAAGGGAAGAGTCGCCTCGAGGCCCCGTCGCCGCGCCAGCAAGACCAGCGCCACGGCGGCGGCCCCGAGGGCGCCTACCAGCGCGGCCGTCGCCAGGGCGCTGGGGCCGAGCCACCCCAGGAACAGTCCCAGCAGGCCGCTGAGCCGTACGTCGCCGTAGCCCAGCCCGTCGGGGTTGAGGGCGTGAAAAATCGCGAACGCCGCGTAGGCGCCGGCGGCCGTCGCCGCCGCGGTTCCGAGCCGCAGGGGCGTGCCGTTGCGCCAGGCCAACCCGGCCAGGGCGGCGGCGCCCACGGCGGTGGCGGGGTTGACGATGGCGGTGGGGATGCGCCGGGTGCGCAAGTCGTGCCACGACAGGGCCGCCAGTGCCGCCAGCCAGGCGATGAAGAGCAGCCGCTCGATGTCGGCGAACCGGGCAGCGCCGCCGCCGGCGAGCGCGACCGCCGCGGCGGCGAACCGATGCCTGGACATGCCTCGGTATAGGCCCGACGAGATTTGATTCCAACATAGTGAAATAATTTCTTGTAATTATGAGCTTCTCCGGTTACTCTGAAATCGGCTCGAACCGCGGCGGATCCGGAGAGGCGGCTGACGGAGCGGGCAATCGGAGGCCTCGCCTCCCCGTTTGCTCCTGGCGGCGGTCGAGCCGACCTCGCCGGCGGCACAGCTCACTGCAGTGCCGTGCGGACCCCTTGCAGCCCTAAGGGCAGCCCGAACGGTCGTGCGCAGAGGAGGTCCCGACGGTGTCGTTCAACAACCCGCCACGAGCAAGCTCCTCACCCACCGGCCCCACACTCCCGGCCTCGGGGCGCCCGGTTGGCCCAGCGACTCCGGACGCGCCGGCAGCGCCGGGGACACCGCGTACCGCCGGGACGCCGGGCGACGGGCGGATCGCCGGGCCTGGCGACCCTCTGCGGAGCCCGGCGGAGGGGTCTCCGGGCGCGCCGAGGCGCGCCATGGGGCGGCGGGTACCCGAGTTGGCGGTCGGGGTGGTTCTCATCGGGCTCGGGGCGATCGGCGCGCTGATGCTGGCCGGCCGGCAGCCACCCCGCGCCCCGGTGCTGGTGTGGGCGAACGACATGAGCAGGGGGCAGGTGGTGGCGCCGGAGGACCTCACGGTGGCGAGCATCGAGAGCGACACTCCCGTCGACGTCGTGGACGTGGCGGCCGCTGCCGACGTCGTGGGACGGACGGTGGCATTCGCCACCAACGCAGGCGGGTTCGTGAGCGGCTCCCTGCTTGACGCCGGATCGACCATCCCTCCGGACTTCGCGGTGGTGGGTCTGCGACTCGGAGCCGGGCGGTACCCGGTGAGCACGCTCTCGGTCGGCGACGTGGTGGACCTGCTCACCAGCGAGCCACTGGTCGGTTGGGACGACCCGGTCGTAGTGTCCGGTGTGGAGGTGTTCGACCTGCTGTGGCTCGGCAGCGGGGAAGGCAGCGATGCGCTCGTGTCCCTGTTGGTGCCCAGAGCTGCGGCGCCGCGGGTGGTTGCGGCCGCGGCGGCCGGCCCTCGCCTCGCCGAGGTGGACTCGTGAGCCTCGTGCTGTTCGGCTCCCTCAAAGACGCGCCAGGGGTGACGACACTGGCCAGTTGCGTCGCCTACCAGTGGCCGCGTCACCGCCGGGTCGCCCTCGTCGAGGCCGATACCGACGGCGGCACCGTGGCCGCCCGCTTCGGGCTGCACCCGGAGCGCCCCAGCCTGGTGAGCTTCGCCGCGGTGTCGCGTCACGGTGGATTTCTGGTCGGGTTGCCTGCGCGTGCCGGGTGGCCGGCCCGTGCTGGTGGCTCGCGGCGGCGCCGCCACCCGGGCGGCTCTGGAACAGGTCGACTTCGGGGAGTTGGATCGAAGCCTGCGCGACACCGACCTCCTGGTCGACGCCGGACGCCTGCGGGACTCCGAGACGCCGTCGCGGCTGTACGAGCCGGCGGATTTCGTCGTCGTGGTGGTGCGGCCGCGGTGCGAGAGCGTCGCCGTGCTGCTCGACAGGGCCGAGAGTCTCTCGGCCGAGCGGCCGCTGCTGGCGGTGGTCGTTGGGGGCGGCTCCTATCCGGTCGGCGAGATCGATGCCGCCTTGCGCCAGACCACCGGCGACCGCGCCTGGGTTCTGGCCTCGGTGGCCGGCGATTCCCGTGGCGCCGCAGCGCTGGCCACCGACGGGGGGCGCGAGCGGGCGCTACGGCGGTCACTGCTGGCGCGCACGGTCCGACCGGTCACCGATCTGCTGGTCCATTTCTGCTCGGCGGGCACGCCGGTGCCGTCCCGCCCCGCAGGCACGTGAGCGCTCCCCGACGACCGCCCGGCGAGCATCCCGGGCCACCCACGACGGACCCGGCGAGCCCCGCGCCCGAGGCGGCTCCCGCAGCACTTCCCGAGAGCCGGGAGGGCGGCGACGGCCATCCCCCAGACGACCATCCCCCGGAGGAACTGCTCGAGGGGCTCCTCGAGCACCTGCGTGGCGAGCTGGCGGTCTGGATCGAGCAGGAGAACCGAGCCGGGCGGCGTCCGGGCGAGGGCGAGCGCCGAGAGCGGGCCCGGGCGGTCATCGCCGAGTGGATGTTGAGCCTGGCCCAGCACCGCCTGGTGATCGGGGCGCCCATGCTCGACGCCGTGGCCGAGGAGCGCCTGGCGCGTGCAGCTCTGGCCTACGCCTTCGGCACAGGGCCATGGGAGAGATTCCTGAACGATCCCGACCTCACCGACATTCACATCAACGGCTGCAACGACGTCTGGCTGGTCGACCGCCGCGGCAACAAGCGCCGGGGCGAGCCGGTCGCCACCAGCAACGACGAACTCATCGAGCAGATCCGCTGGGTCGGCGCCACTCTGGACCGCAGCGGCCGCCGCTTCGACGTGTCCTCACCGGTGCTGAACATGCGCCTGCCCAACGGCGGACGGCTGCACGCGGTCATGGCGGTGTCGCTGGTGCCGATGGTGACCATCCGCCTGCACGACCCCGACCTGGCGCGGCTGTCGGAGTTGCGGGCGTCGGGCATGTTCGACCGTGCCATCGAGTCGTTCTTCGGTGCCGCGGTGCGCGCCGGGTTCAACATCGTGGTGTGCGGGGGCATGGGAGCCGGCAAGACCACCCTCGTGCGGAGCCTGCTGAACGAGGTGCCGCCGCAGGAGCGGATCATCACCGTCGAGGACGAACTGGAACTGGGCGTGCACCACTACGCCGACCTGCATCCGGACATCGGAGTCCTCGAGGCCCGCGCCCCCAACGTGGAGGGCGCCGGGGCGTTCCCGCTGGAGGCATTGCTGCGCGAGTGCCTGCGCATGCACGCCGACCGCATCGTCGTGGGCGAGGTTCGCGGCCCGGAGGTGCTGGGGATGTTGCTGGCCATGACCTCGGGCCAGGACGGCTCGCTGTGCACCATCCACGCCAACAGCACCGCCGAGGCATTCGAGCGGCTCACCATGTACGCCTCGCTCACGCCTCAGCAGTTCTCTCGGGCCTTCACCTACCGGCTCGTGGGTTCGGCGGTGGACTTCGTCGTTCATGTCGAGGTGATCGGCGGGACGAGGCGGATCACCAGCATCCGCGAGGTGGTCGGCTCGACGGACACCCACGTGGTCTCCAATGAGGTCTGGTGTCCGTCTCCGGGGGGCTGGGCGGTGCCGTCGGGGGAGCCCTTGCGAGCTGAGCCGACGCTCCGCAGGCTCACCGAGGCGGGTTTCGAACCCGCTCTCATGAGCCGACCCGAGGGTTGGTGGGACCGGTGAGCCAGCTTGGGATGGTGGTCTGCGGGGGACTCGCCGGCCTGGGAACCTGGGTGCTGGCAGCCGGACTGCGCGGGCGGGTCATGGTGCCGCGAGGCCGGCACACCGCGAGGGGCATCGCCGCGGGCGCCGCGGCCTCGCTGGCGAGGCTTCGCCGCGGCTCGATCGCCGTGGTGGCGGGCGTTGCGATCTTCGCCCTCACGGGATGGCTCAGCGCCGGGGTGCTCGTGGCCGCCGGGATCGTGCTGTTCGCCGGGCGGTTCTCCTCCGGCAAGGGGCTGCGGTCGGTCAGCGAGTTGGGCGACGCCATCGCCGGCTGGATCGAGATGCTTTACGCCATCCTGGCTGCCGGCGGGGGCATCGAGCGGGCGATCGCCGGCTCGGCCGCGGCGGCACCCGCCGCCATCCGCCGGGAGGTGCAGGAACTGGCCGCTCGCCTGGAGGTCCGTCCCCTGCCCGAGGCTCTGCTGGCGTTCGCAGCCGACGTGGCCCACCCCGCTGTCGACAAGGTCGCCGCCTCGCTGATCCTGGCGTCGGTCCAGGGCGCGCAGGACCTGGTCTCGCTGCTCCGGTCCCAGGCACAGGTCGTCCGTGCCGAGAGCCGCCTGGTGGTCGAAGCCGACGCCGCCCGGGCGCGCTACCGCACCTCCGCCCGGCTCATCGTGGGCACGACCGCGGTGATGGCCGGCGGGTTGTACCTGGTGGACCGCGGCTACCTGGCGCCCTATGACGGCTTCGGGGGCCAGGTCGTGCTGACGGGCATCGGCTGCGTGTTCCTGGGCGGGTTCTGGTTGTTGGCGCGGCTCGGCCGCGTGCCACCCCCCGAGCGCTACTTCGACCCCACCGCCGCCGGGATGGCGCGGCTGGTGCGATGACGGCGCTGGTCGGGGCGCTGGTGGGTGCCGGTGTCTGGCTGGTGGGCCGCGGTTTGCTCCGGCGGCGGGCGCCGCTGCTGCGGGCGCTCAGTGACTATCACCGGCGAGGGCCGCGGGCTGGCGATGCCGGCAGCGAGCATGTCCCCGGCTGGCGCAACCGGGCCGAACGGCGCGCCCTTCAAATTGTCGAGTCGTTCGGATTCGATCTCGGCACCCTGGGGGCGGACTTGCGGATCGTGGGTCGCAGCCCCGCCCAGCACGCCTTCGCCAAGCTCGCGGGCGCCGTGCTGGCCGCAATTGCGCTTGCCGCCGCGGGCTACGGGGCACGGCTGCTGGGCTTGGCGCCGCCGGCGTGGAGCATCGCGGTGCTGGCCTCCCTGGGTTTCCTGGGTGGCTACGTGGGTGCCGACGGGGCACTCCGCAAGCAGGCGACCGAGCGACGGGAGCAGTTCCTGCGGGCACTCAGTGCCTACATGGATCTGGTCAAGATCCTCGTGGCGGGCGGGAGCCACAGCGACGGGGCGCTCTACCAGGCCGCCGCCGTCGGGAGCGGCTGGGCCTTCGATCAATTGAAGGCGGCCATGGCCTGGAGCCGGGTGAACGGCAAATCCCCGTCGGCGGGCTTCGAGCGTCTGGCGGCCGAGATCGGCGTGCCGGATATCGAGGAGTTGGCCGCCACGATCCGCCTCACCGCCGAGCAGGGGGCCAGCCCCGCCGAGGCTCTGGCCTGCAAGGCAGAGATGCTCAGCGCGCTCGAGTTGGCCAACGCCCGCGTGAAGGCCGACTCCATGACCGAGCGCATGTCGATCCCCACCGTCGTCGTGGCGATCGCATTCGTCATGTTCGTCGGCTACCCGGCGCTGAACTCGCTGCTGGAGATGTTGTGAGCGGCGCCGGCCACCTGTCCGGCCCCGGGACGGGCCCGCGCGCCGGTACGCGGCTGGCGATCGACGACCTGCGGGCACCGGCACAGGAGCTGCGGCAGCCGCGATGCGACGACAACCGGCAGGGCCAACGAGTGACCACGATCAACAGCAAGGAGTGAGCCATGCAGGAACTATCGATCCGCGGCTGGATCTGGTTGACGGAGACGGCCGCCCGCATACGCCGGAAGCTGCGCAGCGACGAGCGGGGTCTCACCACGACGGAGTGGGCGCTGCTCGTGGCCGGTGTGGCCGCGTTGGCGATCGTCGTGGTGAGCGTCGTGCGGAACCTCACCTCGGAGACGGCGAACAAGATCTCGACGGACGTGAACGTGGGAACCGACCGCGAAGGTTTCCTCACCGACGGCTGAGGGTGCTGTTCAGTGAGACCACGGTGCGGCGCGATGCGATCGCTCCTGGAGCGGTCGGTGGTTTCCGCGAGGGGGCTGGGCGCGGAGTCCGGCGCCGTGACGACCGAGTTCACGCTGCTCTACGGGGCGCTGCTTGCGCTCGTGATGAGCGTGATCCACTTCGGCCTGGTGTTCAACGCCGCTCTGGCGGTGACCGACGCCGCCGACGTCGTGCTCGAGACGGCGCAACTGGCGGGCGGGCCGGAGTTCTCGCCGCGGGATCTGGCCAAGGCCGTCGTCGGCGACGAGCGGCTCGTGCGGGACCTGTCTGTGGAGGTGGTCGGCGCGGGAGGCGACATGGTGGTCACCGTCTCGGCCACGGCTCCCCGGATCGTGCCGGGACTGCCGACCTCGGTGAGTCATCAAGTGCAAGGACCGGTGGAGCAGTTCATTCCCGAGGGTCGCCGGTGAGAGCGCGGGGAAGGTCAGCGGATCGCGCCGGGGATCGGCGGGGGGTGCTGTCGCTGGAGTTCGTGCTGGTCGTCGTCGGGGTGCTCGGTGCGCTGATGCTCCTGGCAGCGGCGTGGCGCTTGGGCCAGACGCGCGGGGAGATGCGCGACGCGGCCGCCGAGGCCGCCCGGGCGGCCTCGCTGCGGCAGCATCCCCTTGCAGCAGCAGACGCCGCGGAACGGATCGCGCGGGCGAGCCTGGAGCAACGTTCAGTCCGGTGCTCGGAGTTCAGCGTCGCCGCCGATGTGTCGGCTCTGCGTCCGGGAGGTTCAGTGGCGGTCGGTATCCGCTGTGTCACCAGGCTCGAAGACCTCACGCTCCTGCGCATGCCGGGGTCGGTGACGCTCGAGGCCACGGCCGTCGAAGTGGTGGATCGGCGCCGCGGGGGCACCTGATGGGTCATCGCATGAGCGACCTGGCACGGGTCCCGAGAAGGGGTCTGACGAGAGACCTCCGGGCCGAGACAGGGGTGGTGAGCCTGTTCGTGGCGGTCCTGTTCGTGGCGTTCCTGCTCATCGCCGGTGTCGTGATCGATTCGGCGGAGTTGCGGGGACAGCGCCGAGCTCTCTCGGACCTGGCCCGTCAGGCCGCACGCGCTGCGGTGCAGGAAGTGGACGTCGACTTCTACCGGTTGACGGGAACGGTCCGGCTGGACGGCGACGCGGCGGTTGCCGCCGCCCGGGCCGTGGCGGACCGATCGGGTCTCGAGGCCGACGTCGCGGTGCAGGGTGACCGCGCCTCGGTGTCGGTCGGTCGCCACGTCGCTGTACGCGTCCTGGGACTGGGCAGCGGGAGCGTGCGGCTCCATGCCTCCGCGGGGGCCCGAGCCACCTGGGGTGTCAGCGCCGGGCGCTAGTGCCCGGTGACGACGCCCGTGATTCCGCCGCGGCGGACCTTGCCGGTCACAGAGCGCCGGTTGAGACAGCAGCAGTTGAGACAACAGAGCGGGGTGAATGCGATGCAGAGCAAGGTTCGTGCGGCGGTGTCGGGGCTCGGAGCGTGCGTGGCTCTGGGGCTGTTCCTGGTCGGCGTGCCGATCTGCCTGGTGATGGTCGTCGGCAACCCGCTGCCTGCCGGGGTGCCGGAATGGTCCGCGGTGGTGGCGGCGATCGAGAGCGGTGCGCTTCCGACCGGGGCTGTCCGCGGTGTGCTGGCGATCGCTGTCTGGATCTGGTGGTCGCAGGCCGCCCTGTCGTTCGCGGCCGAGGTGCGGGCCGCCTGCCGGGGGCGGACCGCCCGGTCGCTGCCGCTGCGCGGCCTCGGCATGCAGCCGGTCATCGTGTGTCTCGTGGCGGTCGTCGTGGCCGCCGCCGGCACGGTCGGGACGCTGGCGCAGCCGGTGCTGGCGGGAACCCCGTCGTTCGCGGAGATCGCCGTGCCGATGGACGCCGGTGGGCAAGCGGACGAGAGGTCGGCGGCGATCCCGGCCACCACTGGGATGTCACCGCGTGCTCCGGACGCGGGATCGCCGCCGGCGCCGATCCTGGGGCCACCGGAGGGCGCCGGGCCGGATCGGGAAGCGGCCGCTCCCGCGCCGATCCTGGGCACGCCCGTCGGGCCGCGATTGGCGCAATCGCCGGCGCGGCCTGCTGCGAGCGTCGAGCAGGCCACATCGGCGCGCTGGGATCCGGTGGTGGCTCTCCAGGCCGCCCCGCCGGCCGATCACCTCACCGCGGCGGCCGATCAGGTCACCGCGGCGGCCTATCAGGTCACCGCGGCGGCCCATCAGGTCACCGCGGCGGAACCCGGTGAGTCGGGCTGGGTCGTTGTGAAGCCGGGTGACTCGCTGTGGCTCCTGGCCGAGCGGCATCTGGGTGATGCGCTGCGCTGGCCGGACATCTTCGAATTGAACGTCGGGCAGCTCGAAGGCGGGGGCACGCTGCGCGACCCGAACCTCATCCATCCCGGTTGGCGCTTGCGCCTCCCCCCGCCGGATCAGCCGGATCATTCCGCCCAGCGGTGGCCCGCGAGTCCTGCAACGGCGGTCGCGGCCACAGCTTCGGCCGCTCCGACCGAGCCGGCTTCGGGGTAACGTCCCCCCGTCCGGACAGGTGCTCCGCACAACCAGGCAGGCCGAAGGAGAGCCGCGCGTGTCACGAATGGCAGCACTGTTCGATCCGCTCCGCGACCCGGTCCTCGCGGAGGTCGCCGAGCCTCCGGGGCGACACGGCGACTTCACCGACCCCCTGGTGCGACTCATGGCCGCGGTGCCGGCGCGGCTGGACGGACGGCCGCTGCCGAGAGTGGTGGCCGTCACGACGGCGCGGGAGTCGATCGGGCTGCTGCTGAGTGAGCCGCGAGACGATCCCGCCACCGGATTCGATGCCATCGACGGGGGTCTTACGTGGACCGCCGAGCCACTGACGGTCGGTCGTGCCAGTGCCGGCGAGGGCGGTTGCGGCGCGCCGTGGCCGCTGCTCGTGCCGTTCGGGCAGGTTGTGCCGGACGGCCCGGCGGTGATGGCCAACCTGGAGGAACTGGGCGCGGTCGAGCTCTCGGGTGAGCCGGCTGACGTTCTGGCATTCGCCGAGTCGCTGGCCGCGGACCTCGCCGCGGACCGTTTCGGCGGACATCCGAGAGTCGTCTGCGTGAACTGCGCCTGGGAGCTCGACGCTCTCGAAGCAGTACGCGTCGTCGCGTCGCTGAACCGGGCGTTGGCCGACGCCGAGACGCACCGCAGGAGGGCCGACGCCGCCGAGGCACAGTGGGACCCGCTGCCCGAGTTGCGCCGGCACGGCATGCGCGGCGTGCCACGCCCGCTGGTGATCATCGATCCACACGGCCACGACCCCCAGAGCCGGGCGCGCCTGGTGAACCTGGCCGGTCCCGGACTGGCTGTCGTGACGGCGACCCGCTTGGGGGATCCGACCGCGAGTGCCGCGCCGCACCGGGCGTTCGGTGATGGCTGGACGCTGCACCTGAACGGACGGTCGCTTCGCTGGGAACCCGTGGGTGTGGATCTCCGGTTCGGGGCCATGACCTCCCCGAAGTTCGTGCCGGACCTGCGCATCGCAGCAGCACCGGAGCCGTCCTCGCCCCAAGGAGCCGCAGGGCGAACATCGGCGGGTTCTCCCTTCAGCGCCGCTCCGCAGAGACCGGCGTCAGCCGGTTCGCACAGTGCCAGCGACCGCCACGGCGGTCGCTGGTCAGCTCTCGCCGCCGATGGCTCCGGCGCAGCAGCGGTCCCGCGCCCCGGAATGGGTGGCTTCGGCTGGGCGGGCGAGCCTCCGGATGCCGGATTGCGCGCCGCGGTCGCCGACGCCTCGCCGGGCGCGGTGGATCTGCAGGTGCTCGGCGTCGTGCAGGCCGTCGGGGCGGCGTTGCCGTTCACCTCCCAGCGTGCTCTCGATCTGGCCTGCTACCTGGCGTTCCATCGTGACGGGGCGACCGCCGACAAGCTCCGCTACTGGCTCTGGCGACGCAGCGAGCCACCTCCGCGCGCCAAGACGTTCGCCAACGTGGCGTCACGGGCCCGCGTCTGCCTCGGCCGGGACGCCGACGGCAAGCCGTATCTCTCCCATCTCGGCGCGGACGGCGTGTACCGGCTGTCAGAGCAGGTCACCACCGATCTGGAGCGTTTCGCCGCCTGGCTGCGGCTCGCCGATCGGGTTCCGCCCCAGCAGGCCCTGGAGTGTCTGCGAGCCGCGCTCTGGCTCGTGCGGGGCGCCCCGTTCGGCGGCGGTAGCGGCGTGACGTTCTCCTGGGCCGACGCCTCCTGGCGCAGCCACGTGGATTACCTGGTGGACAGCACGGTGCACCGGCTGGCCGATGCGGCGCTGGAGTTGGATCGGGTGGAGGTGGCGCGCTGGGCGACGCTCCGGGGACTCGCCATCACCCCGGACTGCGAACAGTGCTACCAGCGAAGAATCGCCGCGGCTCGTCGCTCGGGGTATCGCCGGGAGGTCGACTTGGTGATGCGCCACATGGATCGCCTCCAGCGGGAGCCGCTGCCGGAGTTGGACGGCCTGCCGGCCGGCGCTCTCGAAGGCGTGCCGTCAGCCCGATAGGTCGGGTCCGGCCGGCTCACTGGCCCCCGAGGCGCACCCAGCGGCCGTCGATGAAGCGCAACCACACCCCCACCAGCCGGGCCACCATGAAGACCACCAGTGCCCCCCACAGCCAGCCGATGCCGGCGTCGGCCAGGCGCACGCCGGCCGCCAGGGGCACGAACACCCCGGCGGCGGCAACCATGGCGGCGGCCAGGTAGCGCAGATCGCCTGCGCCGATCAGCACACCGTCGAGGGCGAACGCCACGCCGTTGATCGGCAGCATCAGCGCCAGGTGCAGCATTAGGAATCCCGCCAGTGACACCACGGCCGCGTCGTTGCTGAACAGTTGCGGCAGCACGGGGCGCAACCCCACCGCCAGCGCGGCCGCCACCAGCCCGAACACCAGCCCCCACCAGGTGACACGGCGGCCCACGCCGCGGGCGCCCGTGGCGTCGCCGGCGCCCAGCATCGTGCCGATCATGCCTTGGGCGGCGATGGCGAGCGCATCGAGTCCAAGAGCGGAGAAGGCGAACAGTTGGGCGTTGATCTGATGTGCGGCCAGGTCGGCAACCCCTGTGCGGGCGGCGACCGCGGTGGCCGCGAGGAAGGCCACGTGCAGGGCCGAGGTCCGGACCAGTAGCGATCCGCCGGTGCCCACCAGCCTGCGCAGGACGGCCGGATCGGGTCGCAGGCTTGAGATGTGCGGGCGCGCCGACTGCAGCACCCAGCGCACGTAGAGCGCGGCGCCGACCCACTGGGCCACCACCGTCGAGAGCGCCGAGGCGCCGATGCCGAAACCCAGCCCGTACACCAGGATTACCTCGAGCACCAGGTTCCCGACAGCCGTCAGCGCCGCCACCTTCAGGGGGCGCGCCATGTCGAGCCCGCCCCGCAGGTATCCCACGCCGGCCAGCATGATCAGCAGGGCGGGCAGTCCGGCCAGGCTGATGTGCAGGTAGATGCGGGCCTGCACCAGTACCTCGCCCTCGCCTCCCAGCAGCCTTAGCAACGGATCCGACAGCCCGTACAGGACCGCGCCGGAGGCGATGCCGGCGACCAGCGCCAGCAGCAGGGCCTGCACCCCCCAGCGGGCGGCGTCGGCCTGCCGGCCGGCGCCCAGCATCCGTGCGACCGACGCGGTGGTGCCGTAGGCCAGAAAGATGAAAACGGCGAACACGGTCAGCAGTAGCTGGCCGGCCAGTGCCAGACCGGCGAGTTGCGGTGTGCCCAGGTGACCCACGATCGCGGTGTCCACGAGCACGTACGCGGGCTCGGCCACCAGTGATCCGAAGGCGGGGATCGCCAGGCGGAAGATCTCCCGGTCCCAGCGGCGGCGGGCGTCGGCGGGTGCGGATCCTCTCACGCGGTCGCCTCCCGGGCGAGACGGCTCACGGCGCCGGCGGTCCCGCCGGCCGGCGTGCCGTCACCGTGCCCCCGCCGTGCCGCCTGTCCCTGCTGTGGGGACGTGAACTAACGTCCGATGGAGTATTCGGGGTAGGGAAAGATGAACGTTCAGCGCACCGACAGATTCTCGATGGCTGAACTCACCAACCGCACGGGCGTGCCGGCCTCGACGGTGCATCACTACGTCCGGCGGGGACTGCTCCCGCCGCCGGTGCGTGTTGCCGCCAAGCACTTTCTCTACGGACCCGAACACGTCGACGCGCTGCGTGTGATCCGGCATCTCCGCCAACGCCAGAGGCTGCCGCTGGCGCGGATCGCCGAGGTGCTGCCCGAAATCCTCGCCGACGGCGCCGAAGGGTTCGAGGCGCCGATGCCCGACGGGGACGACCCCCGGATGTCCACCATCGCCGAGCGGATCCTCGACGTCGCCATCAAGGCGTTCGGCGTGCACAGCTACGGCGAGGTGAGCGTCGCCGACCTGTGCGCCGGCGCCAACATCGCCAAGGGTACGTTCTACCGCCACTTCGACTCCAAGGGCCAGGTATTCGTTCGAGCCGCCGAGCGGGTCGTGCTGCAAAGTCTGGCGCGCTTTCGCGAGGCGCTGGAGCAAGGCCCCCAACCGCCCGATTTGCGGGCGGCGGGGACGGCCTGCGCGGCGGCGCTGCGCCCGGGACTGCCGGTCCTGCTGGAGCTGGCGAAGCGGGCCATGCTGCACGAGCCCACCTACGTGAACGAGGCGCGGGACGCCTTCCGGCTGCTGGTCGCCGAGATGGGCGACATCCTGCGGCCCGGCGACGCCGACAACCGGGCGATCGCCGGCATGGTTGTCCTCGACGCCATCACGCAGGTGTTCCGCGGCCTGGTGGGTGGGAGTGGCGGCCCCGCTCTCGCCGGCTCGTAACGACCCGTCCGGACCACAATCCCGCCGAGCATGAGATTTGCCACCGACGGCATCGCCGACGGGGGATCCCGGCGGCACCGGAGTGCGATCGGAGTAGTCTCCGCCCCGCAACGAATGTCCAACACAACACTTGGACCATTGGGTCAGTAGTTGTGTAGGGTGCGCGCCATCGTGGAGAAGCTCCGAGCGGTGCGGTCCGTCCCACGGGAGGGTGCTGTTGCCATGGAACCGACCGCGGATCGGGCCGGCCCGATGAGTCCGCCGGCACCCGCCTCGGCTGCTCCGCCCGAGCAGGTCGAGCCTCTCGAGCAGTTCGCGGACATCGACGCCGTCATGGCCCGGGCGTCCGGTGAGAACTTCCCGGTGGCTATGGGAGTGCTGCCTCGGCGGCTGCGCAGCCATCTGGAGGCGATCTACGGCTACGCCCGACTCGTGGACAACCTGGGTGACGAGTACGGCGGTGACCGCTCGGCGGCGCTGGATTGGCTCGACCAGCAGATCGACGACCTGTACGCCGGCGCGCCGCGCCATGAGGTGTTCCGCCGGCTGGCGGTGACGGTGCAGGAATTCGACATCCCGCGCACGCCGTTCGACGACTTGCTGGCGGCCAACCGCCTGGATCAGACCAAGACCGCCTACACCGATTGGGAGGACCTGCTGGGCTACTGCGCGCTGTCGGCAAACCCGGTCGGGCACCTGGTTCTGGCCGTCTTCGAGGCGTCGACGCCCCAGCGCAGG
>JAGWAK010000034.1:11984-16875 GCA_021296435.1 Acidimicrobiia bacterium | reverse complement strand
ACGGCACCAGCACCGGATAGCCCGACCCCTTCTTGAAGCGATAGACCCGGGCGATCTCGAAGGAGGACGTGAGCGCGGGGTCGAAATCCTCGATGAGGCAGGCCTTGGCGGTGGTGCCGCCCATGTCGAAGCAAAGCAGGCGATCCTCGCCGAGGCGCTGCGAGTACCAAGTGCCGGCCAGCGCCCCGGCCGCGGGGCCCGACTCCACGAGCCGTATCGGCACGCGGGCAGCCTCCTCGGCGGCGACCACGCCGCCGTTGGAGAGCATCATCAGCACCGCCCCCCCGAAACCCTCGGCGGCGAGCCACCGCTCCAGGTCATCCAGGTAGGTGCCGAGCACGGGCATGGCGGCGGCGTTGCAGGCCGTGGTCATCATGCGGGGGTATTCCCGGATTTGCGGAGCGACGGTGGCCGACAGGCACACGGGGACACCCAGCACCTCAGCCAGGTAGTCGCCGGTGGCCCGCTCGTTGGCGTCGTTCATGTACGAGTTCACGAAACACACGCCGACAGCCTCCACCTCGGCGGCGGCCAGTTCGGCGGCGAGGCGCTCCAGATCGGCGGCGGCGGCAACCGTCAGCACCTCTCCCCTGGCGTTCACCCGCTCGTCCAGCTCAAGGATCCTCTCCCGAGGGATCGGGGGGTCCGGGAACTCGATCTGCAGGTCGTACATGTCGTAGCGGTGCTCGTCCCGGATCAGCAGCGTGTCGGCGAAGCCGGTCGTGACGACGAGGGCCGCACGGCCGGCGCGGCGCTGCACGAGGGCGTTGGTGACCAGCGTGGTCGCATGCACGATCGGGGCGGTCACTTCGGTGGCCGCCACGCCGGCACGGCCCAGCACGCTGGCGATCGCCGTCTGCACGGCCTCCAGCGGGTTGGCCGGCGTCGTCAGTTCCTTCCCGACCACGACGCGGCCACTGTCGGCGTCGAGCAGGACTGTGTCGGTGAAGGTGCCGCCGATATCGACGGCGAGGCGCCAGTCAGCCATCTGTCCCAGGTTCCCGCACGGCCTGGGTCGCGGCCGCGTAGCCCTCCATCAGGTCGTCACGCGGCGGGGCGAAGACGTCGAGGATCCAGCACTCGTTGTACTCGTCGTCGCCCACGAAAACGCTGTCGCCGTGCCACACGCCCTTGTAGGCCAGGTACGAGTCGCCCGGGCCCAGCACCACCCGCTCCTGATCCGCCGGTGGGCCCGATTCGTCGCCGATGCGGAAGTCCAAGGCGCCGCGCACCACGATGCCGAGTTGCTCGTGGTCGGGGTGGTGATGCAGGTACGACCCGGGCGTGCCCCCGGCGATGCGCCAGAAGCACAATTGCAGGCCGTCGCCGGTGATCACCCGGCGGCGGAAGCCCGGGCGGGCCGTCGCGATGAACGCCTCTTCGTCGAGGAAGAAGACGGTCTGGCGGCTGACATCCATGCGGTTTGCCTATTCCCTGCGGCGATGACGGGCTCAGCCGAGGCCGACGGCGGCGAAGCGCTTGCGCTCGGCGGGCAGGTTCAGCGGCTCGACGATGGCCTGATGCTCAGTGCTCCGGCGGCACCAGCCACATCACCTCGAACTCCAGACCGTCGGGGTCGCGGGCGTAGAGGCTCTTGTTGCAGCCGTGATCGCTGGCGCCCACCAGGGCGCCGGTGGCCTGCAGGCGGCGCTGCGCCTCCTCGAGGGCAGCAAGCGTCGGCACCTCCCAGGCGATGTGGTACAGGCCCACGGTGCGCCGGCCGGCCTGCGACGCTCCCGCCTGCTCGCCGACGCTGAAGAAGGCAATGTCGTGATGGTTCTCCGACTCGGGTGCCCGCATGAAGGCGAACGCCCCACCGGGCCCGTCAATGACCTGCTCGAACCCCAGCACCTCGCCGTAGAACTTGGCGTGGCGCCGAGCGTCGCGCACGTAGAGCACGGCGTGGTTCATGCCGGTGATGCGCATAGTCGCTCCCCTTGTTCGGCTCCCGCGCGACGGCTCAGGATAACGCGACCACCGGCCAGGCCTGCCGGCTCGGCGGGCCGCACCGGCGCGACCCGGCTGCGCGGCTCAGGAAGGCTCGGTGCGCTCGTTGAACCCCAGCAGCACGAGCACCGGCGGGATCGAGGCCACGACCGACACCGAGGCCTGGCGCAGGTACATGCGCAGGATCCCCGACGCCGTGCCGCCCAGCACCCACGACACGATGGCCTTGATGGGGTTGGCGTGCGAGCACACCAGCACCGTCTTGTTCGCCGAGGTGGCGAGCAGGTGCTCGCAGGCCTGCACCGAGCGGTCGTACAGCGAGGCGAGCGACTCGCCGCCGTCGGGGGCGTAACCGGGGTCGGCGGTCCAGGCGTCGATCAACTCGCCCGACGCCAGCGGCACCGGCGTCCCCTCGAGGGTGCCGTAGTCCATCTCCGCCAGGCGGTCCTCGACGATCACGTCCTCGCCGAATCCGGCGTGCACCATCGTCTCGCGGGCTCGACGGCGCGGGCTGCAGACCACCTTGTCGATCTGCCAGTGCCGGCGCACATACTCACCCGCCTCGACAGCCTGCCGGCGCCCCAGGTCGTCCAGCGGCAGATCGCTGGCACCCTGCAGCAGCCCCTGGCGGTTCAGGTCGGTGCGCCCGTGGCGCAGCAGCACCAGGTACGTCTCCGGCCCACGCCCCGAGGCGCTGGGCGGGACCTCGGAGGCGGCCATGTCAGATGCTGTCGAGGACGATCCGCCTGGCACTCTCCACGTCCTTCTTCAGCTGGGCCGCCAGCGCGTCGATGCCGCTGAAACGCCGTTCACTGCGCAGGAAGCGCAGGAACTCCACCTGCACCTGATGGCCGTAGAGGTCGCCGTCGAAGTCCAGCAGGTGCGCCTCGAGGATCGAATGCTCAGCGTGCTCGAAGAAGGTGGGACGGCGCCCGATGTTGATGGCGCAGCCGTAGCGCGTGCCGTCGCTGTCACAGAAGAGCCCCGCGTAGACCCCGTCGGCGGGCCACGCCCTGTCGGTGGCCACAGGAATGTTCGCCGTCGGGAACCCGATGGTGACGCCGCGGCGGTCGCCCTCGATCACAACGCCTCTGATGGCATACGGGCGGCCCAGCATGTGGGCCACGTCGGCCACCCTGCTGCCGGCCAGTGCACGGCGGATGGCCGTGGAGGACACCGGCTCGGGGGCACCGGGGAACCGGTGCAGATCCACGGTCTCCACCTCGAATCCGCAGCGGGCGCCGGCGATGCGCAGCGTGCCGGTGGAGCCCTCCCGGTCGCTGCCGAAGTGGAAGTCCACGCCGGCCACGACCACCCGGGCGTTCAGCCCCTCCACCAGCACGTCGCCGACGAACTCCTCGGCGGACGTGGCGGCCAGAAGGTCGCCGAAGGGCAGCACGACGGCCCGCTGGAGACCCAGCGACTCGAACAACTCGAGCTTCTGGCGCAGGTCGGTGAGCAGCAACGGAGCGTTCTGGGGGCGAAGGGTGAACGCCGGATGCGTGTCGAAGGTGACCACCGTGGGGCACAGGTCCTCGGTGCCGGCCCGCTCCACCACCCTGCTCAGGATCTGCTGGTGCCCGACGTGAACGCCGTCGAACACGCCCACGGCGACGGCGGACGGCGGCGACTCGGTGGGCGGCGCGTCCAGAATCTGCATACCGATGGGAGGCTACCGGCGCGGCCGGGGCCTCAGAGGGCGCCACCGACGAGCTGCACGATCCGCCAGCCCACGTAGGCCACGGTGGCCACCACCACCAGCCAGAAGTGCCACGGAGCGCGCACGTCCTCCTCGCTGGGCTCGCCGGCGCCGGGCGCCAGGTCGGCCTGCTCGGCGGGCTCGCCACAGACCGGGCAGGTGTCGCCGGGGTCCAGCGCGGCGGGGGTGAAGTAGCGCTGGCAGGGTCCGCACCAGGGCACGGGCTGCGCTCGAGCGGCTCTAGGTGCGGCGGACGGCCAGTATGGCCACGTCGTCACCGAGGGGGGTGTCGCTGAAGTCGCGGGCCGCCTCCAGCAGGTGCCGGCACAGTTCGCTGGGATCCAGCAGCGGCTCGCGGCGCAACAGCATCGCCACGGCCTCCTCCCCGAACTGGTCGTCGCCACGGCGCGCCTCGATGAGGCCGTCGGTGTAGAGAACCGCCACGTCGCCCCGCATGAGGGGGATCTCGCGGCTGAAGTAGCCGCTGGATTGCTCCAGCATCAGCAACGGTCCAGTGGCGCTGAGCGGCAGCACCTCGCGCTGGTGCCAGAGCCACGCCGTGGGGTGCCCGGCGGAGGCGTAGCGCAGCGTCCCGGCGCCCGTGTCGAAGACGATCACGACCAGGGAGATGAACTCCTCGGAGCGCTCGACGTTGAAGATCTGCCGGTTGAGCTCCTCCACGGCCTGAGCAGGGTCGCGGAACTGCCGCAGGAACACCCGCATGAGGTACTTCGCCTGGAAAGCCGTGATGGAGGATTCGATCCCCTTGCCGGCCACATCGCCGATGACCGCAGCCAGACGGCCCGGCGTGACCTCGAACACGTCGAAGAAGTCACCCGCCATGAGACCCGAACCCGCCAGGTAGACCTGCCCGACGGCGAACCCCTCGAAGCTGGCCAGGTCCTCCGGGGCGAGCCGGCCCGCCCAGGCACGCGGCGCCAGTTCCTCCTGCGCCAGCGCCTCCTGGGCTCGGCGCTCGATGTCGAAGCGCTCCCGGGCCATGCGGAACTCGCTGCCCGACTTGCGGCCCCACATCATCGTCAGTGCCGCCGGCACCCCCACCACGAGCATGAGCACGGTCCAGAACTCGGTGTCGGTGGTGACCAGGAACATCGCGATGATCGCCAGCAGCAGGTACAGCGAGGCGGCGTGCAGATCCCGCAGGAAACCGGACCGTGCCAGCGCCTCCGCGGCGTGGGCCCCCTCCTGGTCGGCAGCACCGTCGGGCTCGGCGGAGTCGTCGGG
>JAGWAK010000034.1:0-11826 GCA_021296435.1 Acidimicrobiia bacterium | reverse complement strand
CAGCGGAGCGTGCTCAGCGGAATCGCACGTGGAACTTGATCGGCACCGAGCCCAGGCCGAACGTCTCGGCCACTCGCCGCTGCAGGTAGCGCAGGTAGGTGGGCGGCAGGCGCCGGTTCACGAACAGGGTGAAGGTGGGCGGATCGGTCGCCCCCTGGGTGGCGTACAGCACGCGAGCGCCGCCGGGCGCGGCGTGCGCCGCCTGCGCCTCGCGGATCGCCCGGTTCACGGCCCGGGTGGGGATGCGCCGCCGGTACTGCTCCACGGTGCCGCCCAGGTTCTCCAAGATCCGGTTCACTCCCCGCCCGGTATGGGCGGAGACGCCGAGCGTCGGCGAGCCGCTGAGGAACCCCAGCCGGTCGCTCACCTGCTCGCGGACGGCGAGACGCTGGGATTCGGAGAGCAGGTCCCACTTGTTCAGCAGCAGCAGGATCGGGCAGCCGGCGCCGTCGATCCGCTCGGCGAGGCGCTGATCCTGATGCGTGACCCCCTGGGTGGCGTCGACCATCAGCAGGACCACGTCAGCCCTGTCAACCGACCGCAGGGCGCGGAGCATGGCGTAGTACTCGGTGTCCTCGTCGATGCGGCTGCGGCGGCGCAGGCCCGCCGTGTCGACGAGGCGCAGCTGCCCCAGCGGTGTCTGCACCAGCGTGTCCACGGAGTCCCGGGTGGTGCCGGGCATGTCATGGGTCACCGAGCGCTCCTCGCCGGCGAGGCGGTTGAAGAGCGTGGACTTCCCCACGTTGGGCCGGCCCACGATCGCCACCGAGACGGTGCCGGTGTCATCGGTGGGTGCGCCGGCCCTCTCATCGCTGCGTTCGGGGGCGGCGTCGCCGGCGGCACCGGGCAAGCCGACCACGACAGAGTCGAGCAGGTCGGCGCACCCGCGCCCGTGCAGCGCGCTGATGGGGTGCGGGTCGCCCAGCCCGAGCGTCACGAACTCCCAGATGAGAGGCTCCCGGCCCTCGTCGTCCACCTTGTTGACCGCCACGAACACCGGCCCGTTGCGTTGCCACAGCAGCTCTGCGGTGGCCAGGTCCGGGTCGGTGACGCCGGTGGTCACGTCGGTCACCAGGACGGCGACATCCGCCTCGAGCATGGCCCGGCGGCTCTGGGCGGACACCTTGCGATCCAGGGCGGCGAGTTCGCCCCCGCCGTCGGGTTGCCAGCCGCCGGTGTCCACCACCACGAATGGCCGCCCCAGCCACGTTGCGGTCCATTCCTTGCGGTCGCGGGTCACCCCCGGACGCTCCTCCACGATGGCGTCGCGCCTGCCGATGATGCGGTTCACCAGCGTGGACTTGCCGACGTTGGGGCGGCCGACCACCGCCACCGTCGGCAGGGTCGGACGCGCGTCGTCGCCGGCGGCACCGGTCTCGGCTGCGGTGGCGGCTTCAGCGTGCATCCAGCGCGCTCCGCAGGGCGATGCCGTCGGTCTCGACGACCTCCACCGCCCGGGGCAGGTCGGCGGTCGAGAGTCCGTCCAGGAAGAGCCCTTTCGAGAGGCAGACATCGGGCAGCAGGTAGCGGCCGTCCGGCGGCTGCTCCGCCAGCACCCGGGCCACATCAGCGCCCACCATCAGGCCGGTCACCCCGATGTTGCCGCCGAAGAAGCGGTTCTCCACGGTGAGCAGCCGCACATCGTCGTAGCCAAAGGAGGCCAGCATCGGCCCCAACACCGCCGCCCCCAGCTCTCCGGTCAGCACCGCCGTGGCCCCGCGGCGTCGCAAAGCCACCGCCGTGCCGGTCGCTTGCCGCCGGGCCCCGTCGCCGCCCGGCGTGACCGACACCCCGTCGCAGCCGCGGCGCGGCGCCCGGTAGCCGGCCGCCGGAGCCCCGTCCACCCAGGCGAAGAAGCCAGGTTGCACCCCGGTGGGCTCGCCGGCGCGCCCGGCGAACTCCTCGGTGAAGTTGCGGGCGATACCAACGCCGTCCTCGTGCATCTCGAAGCCCTCGTAGTGCTCCGCCGGCGGCAGTTGGCGGCCCGCCAGCAGGTAGTACTCGTCGGCCGCGAACACCATGCGGCGCCCCAGCACCGACCGGAACGTGTCCTGCCAGGCCTCTGTGGCGTCGAGCACCGCTTCGGCCTCGGCGACGGTGTGCGGGCGGAGCCGGCCCGACGGGGCGTGGCGGCTCACGCCGAGCGGCACCACGCACAGGCCGCGCAGCTCGGCGTAGGACTCCAGCACGCCGCAGAAGGTGTCCTCCAGCCAGTCGCCGTCGTTGACCCCCGGACACACCACCACCTGCCCGTACACGTCCACGCCGGCGGCAAGCAGCAGCCGCAGCCAGCGCAGGCTGGTGGCCCCGCGGCGGTTGCGCAGCATCTCCGCCCGCAGGTCACCGTCGGTGGCGTGGATGCTCACGAACAGCGGTGACAGCCCTTCGGTGAGGACCCGCTCGAAGTCGGCCTCGGTGAAGCGGGTGAGCGTCGTGAAGTTGCCGTACAGGAACGACAGCCGGTAATCGTCGTCCTTCAGGTACAGGCTGGAGCGCATGCCGGCCGGGAGCTGGTAGATGAAGCAGAACTCGCAGTGGTTGTCGCAGGTGCGCACCTGATCGAACAGCGCCGAGTGGACCTCCAGTCCCAGCGGGGCGCCGGCCGCCTTGTCGATCTCCACGCTGAACTGCAGGCCGCCGCGATCGACTTCGACTTCAACGAGAGGTTCATCGGTGAGACTGCGGTATTCGAGTACGTCACGGGGTGAGGTACCGTTCAGCGAGACCAGCTCGTCGCCGACGGCAAGCCCCGCCAGCGCCGCCGGGCCCGACGGTTCCAGAGCGACGACGCGCGGGCGGGCCATCGCAAAATCCTACCGCCGCACCCCGCGGGGCCTTGACCGACCAGCAGGCTCGGGGACGGCTCCGACTCCGCCACGATCCCCCTCCCCTGTCATTCCGGCCCTCCTCTCCGTCATTCCGGCGCAGGCCGGAATCCAGAGCATCAGACCGATCTGTCCATGACGCCTCAGGTCAAGACAACCGCGGCGAGTAGCCTTGGGCCGATGGCTGTGGAGAAGGTCCTGCTGGCTTCGCCGCGCGGCTTCTGTGCCGGCGTGGAGATGGCCATCAAGGCGCTGGCAGTCATGGTCAGCGCCTTCGAGCCGCCGGTCTACTGCTACCACGAGATCGTCCACAACAAGCTGGTCGTGCGGCAGTTCGAGGCCCTCGGGGTGATCTTCGTGGACGACATCGCCGAGGTTCCACCGGGTGCTCCCCTGATGCTGAGCGCACATGGGTCGGCGCCGGAGGTGCAGGCCGCCGCCTACGAGCGCGGCGGTTACGTGGTGGACTCTGTTTGCCCGCTGGTGACCAAGGTGCACCACGAAGTGCGGGTGCGCGCCGGCAAGGGCTACCGCATCGTGTACGTCGGCCACGAGGGCCACGAGGAGGCCGTCGGGACCATGGCGGTGGCACCCCAGGCGATCCACCGCGTGGAGTCCACCGAGGACGTGGCCGCCCTGCCGGACTTCGACGAGCCAGTCGCCCTGCTCGCCCAGACCACCCTCAGCCATCGCGACTGGGCCGAGGTGGCCGACGCCGCGCGGGACCGGTTCCCAGACATGTGGACGCCGGGGCGCAGCGACCTGTGCTTCGCCACCACGAACCGCCAGGCCGCCCTCGCCGCCATCGCCGAACGCTGCGACGCCTTCGTCATCGTGGGCTCGGCCAACTCCTCCAACACCCTGGCGCTGGAACGCGTGGCCAACGACATGGGGTGCCCGCGCGTGCTGCGTGTCAACCGCGCCTCCGAGCTACCCAGCGACCTCAGCGGCACCGTCGGGCTGACCGCCGGCGCCTCAGCCCCCGAGGAGTTGGTCAGCGAGGTGCTGCAACGGCTGGCGCCCCGTGAGGGCACCGAGGAGATCAGCGTCACCACCGAGGACGAGTACTTCCCGCCGCCTCGCCAGCTGCGCGAGCTGCTCGGCGCCATCACCGGGTTCGCCGCCGCCACCCTCGGCGCCGAACCCCCCGACGGGATCGGCGCCGACCGCCTCGTGGAGGCCAGCTCCGTCATCCAGTAGATCGCCGCCGCGCCGGCACGCGCCGGACGGCAACGCCGGGCGTCAGTCGTCGTCCGGTTGGTGGGGAGGGTTGGGTGTGCCGGCCCAGGCCTGGGCCTCGTCGAAGAGTTGCTGGAGGATCGCCCGCAACTCGGCGCTGGCCACTGCTCGCTGGGCCGCGGTGACCGTGCGCCTTCCCTCGGCGGGTGCCGGCGGCGGTATGGGCTCGCCGAAGATGAAACGAACCCTCCGGAAGCGCGGCAGCAGCACCCCCTTGGGCATCGCGTGCTCGGAGCCGCCGATGCCCACCGGCAGGATCGGCGCCCCGGTCATGACCGACAGCCACACAGGGCCGTCGAAAAGCGGATGGATCCGCGGTCCTGACTTGCGCTCACCCTCGGGGAAGACCACGAGGGGTTCGCCCCGGCGCAGCACCTCCCGGGCGCAGCGCAACGCCAAGCGGTCAACGCGGTCCCGCTCGGTGGGGAAACCTCCTATTGCGGTGAGCATCCGTGTCCAGAACGGGCTCTTGAACAGCGAACTCTTGGCCATGTAGTTGAGCCGCCGTGGCGCCACCGCCCCGATGAGCGGCGTATCCAGATTCGACCGGTGGCCGGCCGGTGTCAGGATCACCGCCCCAGCGGGCATCCGCCGATGGTTGCGCCGTCGCATCCGCAGGTAGGTCCGGCCGACCACGATCAGGAGGGATCTGAAGAAGTGGTACAGCAGGTTTCCCCACAGCGACGGCTTCTTGCCGAAGGCGATCCCCCCGTGACGCGGGTCCTCCGACGGGACAGGCACGAACGGCTTCTCCGGCGAGTCCCTCATCTCACATCGCTCCCCGGTAGATCCTCGACCATCTGCATGATCTCTCCTACAACCTCCTCCACGGAGCGGTCCGTCGTGTCGATCTCCTGCACCCCCTCAGCGCGTTGCAGCGGTGCGAAGGCGCGCGTGCTGTCCCGATGATCGCGCTCGTGGAGAGCCGCCTGCACGGCCGCCTCGCTGCCACCGGACTCCCCCGATCGCCGCCGCGCCCGGACGGATGCGTCGGCGTACAGGTAGACCCGCACATCGGCCTCGGGCAACACCACGGTGGTGATGTCGCGCCCCTCCATGACACAGCCGGGGCGGGCTGCGGCCCAGGCCTGCTGGCGAGCCACCATGACGGCGCGCACCGCCGGGTTGGCGGCCACGGTGCTGACCGACTCGGTCACGGCCGCGCCCCTGATCTCCTCACTGACATCGCGCCCCTCGAGGCGCGCCACACTCCCGGCAACCTCGATCCCCTCCACGACCTCGCGGGCCACCGCAGCCACCGTCTCGCCGTCGGCGGGATCGACTCCCCGCCGCAGCACCGCTGCCGCCACCGCCCGGTACATGGCGCCGGTGTCGAGACACTCCACCCCCAGGGCATCGGCCACCGCCCGCGCCACCGACGTCTTGCCCGCCCCGCCGGGCCCGTCGATCGCCACCCGCACCGGCCGGCTCACGACTCCCGACACGTCGCCAGATCCTCGAGGAATCCGGGGTAGCTGGTGGCCACCGAGCGCCAGCCCGAGATGATCGTCTCCTCGCCGGCGGCGGCGAGCGCCCCGATGCAGAACGCCATGGCGATGCGATGATCGCCGGCTCCCTCGACGCGCCCGGACCGCAGTTCCGCCCCGCCGTGCACCACCAGTGTGTCGCCGTCCACCTCGGCGGCCGCACCCAGCGCCGCCAGACCCTCCAGCACGCTGCGCAGCCGGTCGCTCTCCTTGTGACGCAGCTCGCCGGCTCCCTCGAAGCGAGTCGGCCCGTCGGCCACGGCCGCCGCGACCGCCAGTACGGGAATCTCGTCGATGAGGTTCGGCACCTCGGCGGCCGCCACTGTCACGCCGCGCAGCGGTGCCCAGCGGCACCCCAGGCGCACCTGCCTGTCGCCACTCGGGGTCACCGTGAGGTCGGCGCCCATCCGCGCCAGCACCCGCAGGTAGCCGTCGCGGCCCTGCCCGTGGTACACGTCGTGCACGGTCACCTCGCTGCCGGGCACGACCGTGGCACCCACCATCCAGAACGCCGCCGAAGACGGGTCCCCGGGCACAACGAACTCGAATGGGGCCGGCCGCGAGGCCCGCACCGCCACCTCGTCGCCGGCGACGCGCACATCGGCGCCGAACGCGGCCAGCATCTCCTCGGTGTGGGCGCGGGTGGGGACGCGCTCGCGCACCACGGTCTCACCGTCGGCGAACAGCCCGGCCAGCAGAACGGCACCCTTCACCTGGGCGCTGGCGACCGGCGGCTGCCAGTTGATACCGCGCAGCCGGCCGCCGGTGATGCGCAGCGGCGCCCGCCGCCCGCCGTCGGCGCCGTCCACTTCGGCGCCCATGAGCCGCAACGGTTCGGCCACCCGATCCATGGGTCGCCGGTTCACCGAGGCGTCGCCGCCGAGGGTGGTGCTGAACGGGCAACCAGCGGCGATGCCGGCCAGCAGGCGGATCGAGGTCCCGGAATTTCCCACGTCGATGGCGCTCTGGGGCTCCCGCAATTCGCCGCCGCGCACCGACAGGACGTCCCCCGAGGACTCCACGGCCGCCCCCAGCGCCCCAATCGCGGCAGCAGTGGCGGCTACGTCGGCGCCGTCGGAGAGCCCGGAGATCGACGAGATGCCGTCGGCGAGGCCGGCCAGCAGCAGCGCCCGGTGCGAGATGGACTTGTCCCCCGGCACCCGCAGCTCGCCCCGCAGCGGTCCGCCGGCACGCACGGCCAGCACGTCGCCGTCGCCGCTGAGGCCTACCGGGCCCACGTCTCAGATACCCAGGTGCCGCACCGAGGAGGGATACCCGTCCGCCGCCAGGGCGGACCGCAACCGCTCGGCCAGGTCGGCGGCCACCACCATGATGAGCACACCCCGGTCACCCTCGGTGGAGTGGGCGATCTCCAGGTCGTAGATGTTCACGTCGACCTCGGTGGCGAGGGTGGCGATGCGGGCAACCTCGCCCGGTCGATCCTTCACGGGCACCCGCAGCACGGCCAACTCGACGTCGGCGGGAATCCCTGAGGGCAGGTTGACACGGGCGATGCGGGCCCGCTCGAGCAGCGTGCGGAGAGTCTCGCGGTCGCCGCGTTGCACCACGTCTCGCATCTCCCCCAGTGCGTCGATGAGGCGCTCCAGCGAGGCGCAGATGGCGAGGCGATTGGCGTCGCAGATGTCCAGCCAGATGTCGGAGCTGCCGGCAGCCACCCGGGTCATATCACGAAAGCCCCCGGCGGCGAGACGCTGCAGGACGGCCCGCTCGGCGGTCCGCTCCTCGGCCAGGCGCATCAGGGTGGCAGCGGTGAGGTGCGGCACGTGCGACACCACCGACACCAGCGTGTCGTGCAGATCCGGCGACATCGTGACCGCCTCGGCCCCCAACTCGGCCACCACTGCACGCACCGCTGCGTAGGTCTCGTCGAGGGTGGCCACCCCCGGGGTCAGCACCCAGACGGCGCCGCCGAACATGTCGGACCGGGCGCCGGCGATGCCCATCTGCTCGCTGCCGGCCATGGGGTGCCCTCCCACGAAACGCGGATGCTCCACGGCATCGCAGATCGGTCCCTTCACGCTGCCCACGTCGGTCACGACCCCCTCGCCGGATTCGAGGGCCTCGCGAGCCAGCTCCGGTATGGCCGTGGCCGGCGTGGCCACGAATGTGATATCGGCGTGCGGGTTGTGCCCGACCTCGTTCACCGCTCCGAGGCGCAGCGCCTGGCGCGCCCGCAACTCGTCGATGTCCGAGCCGGTCACCCACCAGCCCGCAGCACGCAGGCCCAGGCCGATGGATCCCCCGATGAGACCGATCCCGTGAATCTGGACACTGCCGGCGTCGGCGGCGGCCGCTCCCAAGCCCATGCGTGCTCAGACGTCCAGGTCGGGGCGCAAGGAGGTCGCCGACCCCAGGTAGACGTGCTGCACCTCGTGGCGCTCCCGGTCGGTGTAGAAGTGGATCAGCGTCCGGATCACGCCGGGGAGGGCGCCCTCCACGTGCAGTTCCCGGGCACACAGCAGCGGCACGTCCGCCAACCCCAGCCGCTCACGCGCCGCTTGGGCGGGAAACGCCGAGTGGATGTCGTCGGTGGCGGTGAAGAAGATGCTGACGAGATCCTCGGTGGCGACGCCGTTACGGGTGAAGGCCTCGCGCAACAGCGCTTCGACCTGCGAGGCCACCTCTTCGGGTGTGTCCTCCGTGATGGCGACTGCTCCTCGCAGAGCTCGCAGAAGGCGAGGCACGGCGGTGAATTCTACTGAACGCGCCGGCGTGGACTCGCAGGTGGCCGCAGATTCACCTCGGCGGCCCTTCCCCCGGCGCGGAGCCGCCGAGCGAGGACTCCAGGGCACGCAACTCGGTCCGGGTGAGTTCCCGCCACGCGCCGGGCCCCAGCCGCGTGTCGCGCAGCGGACCGATGCGGGTGCGGACCAGGCGCGTCACGGTGAGCCCCACGGCACCGCACATGCGGCGCACCTGGCGGTTTCGGCCCTCGGTCAGGGCGATGCGCAGTAGCCCCCGCTGCGGGCTGGAGACCCGCGCCGGCGCGGTGGGCCCGTCGGAGAGCTCCACGCCGCTGCGCAGGGCCCGCAGCGCACCGGCGCTGACGCGACCCTCCACGGCAACGAGGTACTCCTTCTCGCATCCCGTCGAGGGGTGCATGACCCGCCGCGCCAGATCCCCGTCGTTGGTCAGCAGCAGCAGCCCCTCGCTATCCATGTCCAGGCGACCCACTGGGTAGACGCGCGGTTCGGCGGGCAGTCCGTCCAGCACCGTCGGGCGCCCCTGGGGATCCGAAGCGGTGCTCACCACGCCGGGCGGCTTGTTCAGCAGGTAGTGCGCGAGGTCGCTGCGCAGGGCGATCACCGCGCCGTCCACCTCGACGGTGTCGACGTCGATCCGGACACGTTGACCGATCCGAGCCGTCCGGCCGTTGAGGCGGATCCGTCCCTCCCGGATCATCTCCTCGACGTGGCGACGACTGGCGACCCCCGCCGCCGCCAAGACCTTCTGCAGCCGCTCGCCGCTGAGGTCCGGCGCGGCGTCGTTCACGTCGGGCGGTCGGGCGCCGGATGCTCCTCCCGCGGCTCCGGTCCAGGCTGCTCCGCCGCTTCCTCCGGCGACCGGGCGTGCCGGGGCCGCTCGCCGCTGCGCAGGGTGGCGTCGAGCGCTTCGGTGACCTCGGCGTCGGGCACGAAGTCGCCCAGCGGCGGGAGGTCACCCAGCGAGTCCAGCCCCAGGCTCTCCAGGAACAGCCCGGTGGTCCCGAACAGCACCGCGTTGCCGGGCCCGGGGTCGCGGGCCACCTCGGCGACAAGACCCCGCCGCTGCAGCGTGCGCACCACCCCGTCCACGTTCACTCCACGGATGACGGCGATCTGCGCCCGCGAGACGGGCTGCTTGTAGGCGATGATGCCGAGGGTCTCCAGGGCCGCGCCCGACAGCCGGGTCGGCTCGCGGGCCAGCACGAAACGCTCCACGTACGGAGCGCAGTCGGGGTGGCTGGCGAACCGGTAGCCGCCGGCCACCTGCTCCAGCACGAAGCCACGGCCTGCGCATTCCTCGGCCAGGTCAGCGAGGGCGGCCTCCACTCCGGTCACCGAGATCTCCAGCAGTTGCGCCAGGAGTTGCGGTGGGACCGGCTCGGTGGTGACCATCAGCACCGCCTCAAGCGCCCGGCGGCGCTCGGCGTCCATCAGGCCACGGTCTCGAGCACTCTCAGGGCCGGCGTCGCCGCCTGCTCGCGCCACTCCACCACGATCCGCCCCAGGGGGCCGTCCTGGTGGAGTTCCACCCTGTTCTGCTTGAAGAGTTCCAGCAGGGCCAGGAAGTGCACCACCACTTCGCGGCGCCCCGGAAGGGCCTGGGTCAACTCGCCGAAAGTGGTGCGGCGGTGCGCCGGCAAGCGCTGCACCAGGTCGGCCACCACGTCGCTCACCTGCAGGGTGTCATCGGCCATGTGCGACAGGTCCACGTTGGGCGGCTCCGTCGCCCGCAGGGCCCGGGCACAGGCGGCCGCCACGTCGGCGGGCTCCACGTCGGCTAGCAGGTCCGGCAGCAGGTTGAGGTAGCGCGCCTCGGGTCCCACCGCTCGCGGCGAGGACAGTGCGGCCACCTCCGCCAGGCGCTCCAGGGCGGCGCCGGCCCGCCGGAACGTCTCGCACTCCAGCATGCGCGCCAGCAGCCGGTCGCGGCCATCGAGCAGGTCGGCCTCCTCGTCAACGCCCTCGGTGGCGGGCTCGGGGAGCAGCTTGCGGCTCTTGAGATCCACGAGGGTGGAAGCGGTCAGCAGGAACTCGCTGGCGGACTCCAAGTCAAGGGACTCCATGCGGGCCACCTCGTCGAGAAAGTCCTGCACGAGCGCCGCCAGCGAGATGTCACAGACGTCGATCTCGTGGCGCAGGACGAGGTGCATCAGCAGCTCGAGGGGCCCTTCGAAGTGCGCGGTGCGCACCATCACAGCCATGCTCCGATCTTAGATGGCGGGCTTCTCCGGACCGGGGACCACACCCGGTCCGCGAAGCCGGGGATTCGGGCGCCCGCCGGCATGATGCAGGGGTTGGCTGGGCCACGGAACCCGGCGGCGGGGTTAGCCTTCCCGGCGTGCAGCGCGTCCTTTCGGGCATCCAGCCCAGCGGTGACGTCCACTTGGGCAATCTGCTGGGCGCCCTGCAGAACTGGGTGGCCGACCAGCACACCCACGAGTCGTTCCACCCCATCGTGGATCTGCACGCCGTGACCGTGCCACAGGATCCCGCCGAACTGCAGACGGCCACGCTGCGCCTGGCGCAGATGTTGATGGCATCAGGGCTCGACCCGGACATCTGCGTGCTGTTCGTGCAGAGCCACGTGCCCGAGCACACGCAGCTGGCGTGGGTCCTGGAGTGCACCGCCGGCTTCGGCGAGCTGCGACGCATGCACCAGTTCAAGGACAAGTCGGCCGACATGGACTTCGTGTGCGCGGGACTGTTCACCTACCCGGTGCTGCAGGCCGCCGACATCGTGCTGTACGACACCGACGTGGTACCGGTGGGTGACGACCAGCGCCAGCACATCGAGCTGACCCGCGACATAACCCAACGATTCAACGCCCGCTACGGCGAGGTGCTGGTGGTGCCCGAGCACCGCATCCCGCCGGCAGGCGCCCGGGTCATGGACCTGCAGGAGCCCACCCGCAAGATGTCCAAGTCCGCCGACGAGGCGCCCGGCACCATCTGGTTGCTGGACGAGCCCGACACCGTACGCCGCAAGATCCGCAGGGCGGTCACCGACAGCGAGGCCGAGGTGCGCTTCGATCGGGAGGCCAAGCCGGGCGTTTCGAACCTGCTGGAGATCCTGGGGGCCGCCACGGGACGCAGCCCGCAGGAGGTCGCCGCCGGCTACGACCGTTACGGCGAGTTGAAGAACGGCTGCGCCGAGGCGGTGGTGGAGTTGCTGGCGCCCATCCGCCGGCGTTTCGACGAGTTGAGCACCGATCCCGGCGAGACCCAGCGGGCACTGGCGGCCGGGGCCGAGACCGCCGGTGAGATCGCAACCGCCACCATGGCCCGGGTGCGGGAGGCAATGGGGTTCCTACCTCGCGGCTGAGCCGCACCGAGCGCGGCCAGCTGCACTGGATTCCGGCTCTCGCCGGAATGACGGCGACAACTTCGCCGGATGGACCAAGGGAAGTCCGGCCTTCGCCGGAATGATGGGGGATTGCCGCGGAATGCCGCCGGCGGATCAGGCCGGCGTGGGCGTGCCCAGGCGGGCCCTCGGGTGAGCCTCGGCGTAGACGCGGAAGAGCCGCTCCCGGGACACCGAGGTGTAGATCT
>JAGWAK010000033.1:15985-28207 GCA_021296435.1 Acidimicrobiia bacterium | reverse complement strand
GATGGTCGAAGTAGTAGTCGACCCAGCGGCCGTCGGCGGTGGCGGCCACGATCTCCTGGCCGTAGGGCTTGCCGAAGACGTCGAGGCGCGCCGCCGTGGACGTGCCGCGGAGATCCGGCCGGGTGGGGTGACCGATGAGGATGCCGTCGGAGTTCACCACGAACACGTACCACTGTCCGTCCACGCCGGCCGGGTTGTTGAAGTACTCGAGCGCGGCGTCACGCCCCTCGGCGTCGTAGCGCTCGATGGCCTGGCGCACGAACCACTGGGTGTAGGCCGCCTCGTCGCTGCGCGGCGGGGCCTCGGTGGTGGGTTCCTCGGAGATGAGCTCGGGTGTCGGCTCGTCCTGAGCAGCGGCGGTGGCCGAAAGCGCCAGGACGGCGGCAATGAGCACCACGGAAATGAACGGACGGATGAGCCTCATGCGAACCCCCGCATCCCTACAGCAATGTCGAGACGTCACAGCATATTCCGCTGACCTGAGAACCCAAGGGTGCCCGGGTGGGGGGTCAGGGTGCCGCTGTGCTCCTTCATGGCAGGCCAAAGGCGTCGCAGCCCGACCATTACCCTCGACCCTCGCTTACCAGTGATCCACGACGGCGGGAGACGCCGGGGGAAGTCCGGATCGATGACGCAGGCGAGAGGCGGACTCGCCACCGGCGGTGGTCGCCCGGACGGCAGCAGGTCAGGCGGTGCCGGCGGTGGGTTCGAAGCGGTGGGCCTCGAGTTCGCTGCGGCTCACCCACTCGAGGGTGCGGGCGTGGGTGGCTTCCAGGATCACCGGCGGCGCCTTGCCGGCTTCCAGCGCCTCGGCCCAGCGGGAGGCGCAGAGGCACCAGCGGTCACCCGGTTGGAGCCCTTCGAAGCCGAACTCGGGTCGGGGCGTGGACAGGTCGTTGCCCACCGAGGCGGAGAACTCCAGGAACTCGGTGGTCAACACCGCGCACACCGTGTGGACGCCGAAGTCACCGGCGTCGGTGTTGCAGCAACCGTCCCGGAACCATCCGGTCAGCGGATCGTAGGAGCAGGGTTCCAGTTCCTCGCCGAGCACGCTCTCCGCCATGCCCTCAGTCTGCCAGAGGAGACAGGGGCCGGAGGGCGGCTCGTAGTAGAGAGCTCTGAATTGGCACCGTCCGTCGCGTCGCCGGACAGTGGGTTCCGGCCCCGGATCGAGTGCGGGGCAGGCTCTTGGCGGGAATGACGGGAGTGTCGGCCGCCGGCGCCGCTTGGCGGCGGGGCGCCGCTGCGTCAGTGGCGGAAGGTGCGTCGGCCGGTGAACACCATGGCGAGGCCTGCGCGGTTGGAGGCCTCGATGACCTCGGCGTCGCGGACCGACCCGCCGGGCTGGACGACCGCCGTGCAGCCGGCCTCGATGGCCCCGTCGAGCCCGTCGGCGAACGGGAGGAAGGCGTCGCTGGCGTAGGCCCCACCGCGGCCACGATCGGCGGCCTTGATGGCGGCGATGCGCCCGGCATCGCGGCGGTTCTGCTGCCCGGCGCCGATGCCCACGGCGCAGCGGTCCTTCGCCACGACGATGGCGTTGGAACTCACCGCGGCGACCACCCGCCAGGCGAAGACCAGATCGCGCCACTCGGCGTCCGTCGGCCGGCGCTCGGTCACCACCTTCCAGCCGCCGGCGCCCGCGAGCGGGTCGACCACGCCGTCGCCCCCGCCCGCCTCAGAGGGCGGGAATCCCCGGGGATCGATTCCACCAGGCCCCGCCTCGGCAGCGCCGGGGACGGTCTGCACCAGAAGCGAGTTGCCCAGCGAGCGCAGTTGCAGTACCGGCATCTCGGGGGCAGCCGCCTGCAGGATGCGCAGGTTGGGTTTGGCCTGGAGGCCCTCGAGCGCGGCAGCGTCGTAGCCGGGAGCCACGACCACCTCAGTGAACACCTCGGCCAGCGCCGCCGCCAGCTCCCCGGTGGCAGGACGGTTGAGTGCGACGACGCCCCCGAACGCCGAGACGGGGTCGCACGCGTGCGCCCGCCGGTAGGCCTCGGCGATGTCGCCGTGCGCGGCGGCCCCGCAGGGATTGGCGTGCTTGACGACCACAGCAGCCGGGTCGGGGCCGAGGGTGTGCACCAGACGCCACGCCGCGTCGGTGTCGTAGGCGTTGAGGTACGACATCTGCTTGCCGCCGAGCTGAGTGGCATCGTCCCACCAACTCGTACCGTCGTGCCTGCGATACCGGGCGCCCACCTGGCCGGGGTTCTCGCCGTAGCGGAGTACCTCGGCGCGCCGAAACGACAGGAACAGCGAGTCCGGCAGCAGCTCGGGCCCAGGTCCGTCGGCGGCGTCCGGCGCGGCGGTAACAGCATCAGCCGCGGATCCGTCCGCGGCGTCGGGAGCAGATGCGACGGCCGGCCCGGGCGTGGAGGTTCCCGACGGCAGATCAGCGGACGTTCCGGGCGGCAGATCAGCGGAGGGGTCTCCTGCGACATGTTCGGGCGCGCCGGCATCCAGCCAGGTCACCACGGCGGCGTCGTAGGTCGAGCAGTGGGCGAAGGCCTTGCGCGCGAGGCGCCGCCGCAGCGCATCGCCGAGAGCGCCCTCGGATTCCAGTTCCTCT
Organism: Acidimicrobiia bacterium; assembly: GCA_021296435.1. Lineage (GTDB taxonomy): Bacteria > Actinomycetota > Acidimicrobiia > Acidimicrobiales > CATQHL01 > VXNF01. The sequence goes on along the minus strand of JAGWAK010000033.1, from coordinate 25,638 downwards.
AGCACGGCGCGGTAGTCGGCCGGGTCCACGACCACGCCCACGTGGGCGTGGTTCTTGGCGGCGGCGCGCAGCATGGCGGGCCCGCCGACGTCGATCATCTCGGTCGAGGGCGCCGAGGCGAACGGGTACAGGTTGCACACCACCAAGTCGATGGTCGCCCCGCCGGCTGCGGCGAGGTCGGCCATGTGCTCCGGCTTGGCGCGGTCGGCCAGGATGCCGCCGTGCACCACCGGGTGCAGCGTCTTCACCCGCCCGTCCAGCATCTCCGGGGCACCGGTCACCTCGGCGACCTCAGTCACCGCCACCCCACCGCCACGCAATGCCCCGGCGGTCCCGCCGCTGGAGATGATCTCCCAACCCAGAGCAACCAGCCGGGCGCCCAACTCCACCACCCCCGAACGGTCCGAAACGGAGATCAACACCCGCACCCCCCCATTATCGACCGCCGGCAGCGGCAACCGGTGCCTCGACCGGACAGACCAACGCCGGGGGGACGGCCGGCGGAGCGATTTCGCCAGACGCTCCCGCCGACGCCCACCGGCGACCCCGACCGGACAGACCAACCACCGAGGGAGGGGACGCCGGGAGCACAATCCGACCCGGACGGGATGTTGGCGTATCGTGGTGCTCTCGAACGAGGGATCTGCAGATGAGCCGACACACGTTCCTGGGCGCATGAACGAGACACCGACCAACGGATCGGACCCGCAGCCCGTCGTGCGGCTGCGGGAGATCCACAAGTCGTTCGGATCGAACCACGTCCTCAAGGGCATCAACCTCACCGTGCACAAGGGCGAGCACGTCGTGATCTTCGGTCCGTCGGGGTCGGGCAAGTCGACCCTGCTCCGCACCACCAACCTGCTCGAGATCCCCGACTCGGGCTCGGTGTGGTTCGAGGGGACCGAGTATGGACCCGGCCTCGATTACGAGCACCTCCCGAGAGGGAAGGCCCGCCTGCTGCGCCAGCAGATCGGCATGGTCTTCCAGCAGTTCAACCTGTTCCCCCACATCACCGCCCTGGAAAACGTGGCCCTGGCACTGCGCCGGGTGAAGCGGGTACCGAAACCCGAGGCCGAGTTGCGCGCCGCCACCTACCTCGACAGGGTTGGCCTGCTCGACAAGCTCGGCGCCTACCCCACCCAACTCTCGGGCGGCCAGCAGCAACGGGTGGCGATCGCCCGGTCGCTGGTGATGGAACCGAAAGTGATGCTGTTCGACGAACCCACCTCGGCGCTGGACCCGGAGTTGGTTGGCGAGGTGCTCGCCGTGATGCGCAGCCTGGCCGAGTCGGGCATGACCATGGTGGTCGTCACGCATGAGATGGGTTTCGGCGAGGAGGTCGGCGTTCATGGATGAGGGCGTCGTGGTGGAGCACGGTGGCCGCGACATCTACAAGAACGCCCAGGAGCCGCGCACCCAGGAATTCCTGAGGTCGATCCTGTGATGGGCGCCTCGCTGAACGGCGTCCTGGCCCAGGCCACGTTCCGGCCGGAGTTCATCTGGGACAACCGGCACATCTTCCTGGACGGCGTGTGGCTGACGATCCGGATCGCCCTGGTGGCCTTCGCCCTGGCGACCGTGCTCGGCTTGGCAGTGGCGCTGCTGCGCATGTCCAAGTCGTGGATCGTCAAGCCGATCATGGCCGCCTACGTGAACGTCTTCCGGGCGATCCCCCTGCTGGTGTTCGTGCTGTTCGTCTACTACGGGGTCGCCATCCACTTTGGGTTCTCGACCACCGCCATCCAGGCCGGGGTTCTGGCCCTCACGTTGCAGTACTCGGCGTGGTTGGGCGAGATCTTCCGCAGTGGGATCCAGGCCGTGGCGGACGGGCAGCGGCAGGCGGCCATGTCGGTGGGCATGAGCCGCCCTCAGACGTTCTTCCGCGTCGTGACGCCCCAGGCCACGCGCATCGTGACCCCGCCGACGGGCAACATGTTCATCGGCATGATCAAGGACTCGTCGCTGGTCTACATCATCGGCGTGCCCGAGCTGCTGCGGGTCAGCAACCTGCTGGCCAACCGCACCTTCCGTTACTTCGAGGTGTACCTGGGCACGGTGATCGTGTACCTGATCCTCACAACGGCGGTGTACTTCCTGTTCAAGTACTTCGAGCAGCGGTTCCAGCTCGTCGACGTGCTCACGTCGAAGGTGCGCTCGCCGTTCGCCCGCGCCCGCAGTAGGCAACTGCAGCGCCTCCAGGAAGCGGTGAGCGAGAATCGCGGCGCCGACTCTTCGCTGGGACGGCTTGGCTCCCCTTCGCCCAACACCGGGTAGAGTTTGAATTCAATCGAGCGGTAGAAGTTCCTAGCAAGTGTCCGCGGGCGTCTCGTGCATGCGTCGGTGCGCGGCCGCTCACGCTAGACGCCGATCGTTGCAGCAAATCCCCCAGAAAGGAAGTAAGCATGAGGAGATTGATGAAGTTGCTGGTACCGCTGGTCGCGCTGTCGTTGATTGCGGCGGCATGCGGCGACGGCGACGACGAGGCGGCTCCGGCGCCGGCTCCGGCCGAAGCCCCGGCTCCGGCTGACGCCGCCCCGGCACCCGCCGAGGAGGACGATGCCGTAGCGCCTGCAGAGGCGCCGGCTCCCGCGGAGGAAGAGGAAGAGGTCACCCTCAGCCAAGGTGATTCCGGCTCGGCCGCCCAGACCGTGGTGAGCGGGAACCTGCTGGACGAAATCAAGGACCGTGGGACCCTCAAGGTCGGCATGGTGCTGCAGTTCGAGCCGCAGATGTACATCGACGAGAACGGCGACCCCGCCGGCTACGACGTGGACCTGATGCGCATGCTCGCCGAGGACCTCGGCGTGGAACTCGAGATCAACGACCTCGAGTTCGATGCGATGATCCCTGGCCTGCTGGCCCGCCAGTTCGACATGGCGTCGGTTGGCCTCGTCGGCCGCCCGGCCCGCCTCGAGCAGCTCTGGTTCACGTGCCCGTACGTGCCCTACGGGCAGGTCGTGGTCGTGAACAACGACTCGGCGGTCAAGACCAGGTCGGATCTGAACAGCAGCGACGTCACGATGACAGCGCTCGCCGGCTCCACCGCGGCCAACCTGATCTCTAAGGAGTTCTCCGAGGCCAACCTGGTCGAGCTCGACCAGGCCCCGGCGTTCCTCGAGGTTGCCTCCGGGCGCGCCGACGCCATCGTGGTGGAGAATTACCTGGCACAGCCTTTCGTGGCCGAGAACCCGACCACCAGCATCCTGGACCCGACCGACCCGTTCCTGGCAGCGGAGTACGGCGCATGGGCCCTGCCACGTGGCGAGGTCGTGTGGCTCGAGTACCTGAACGGCTGGCTGGGGTACTACATCGCGCGAGGCACCCTCGACGACCTCTACGAGAAGCACATCGACACGAGCCCGGGCATACCCAACTGCACCTAGGCGAACAACCTTCTAGCAACAGCTAGCAAAACGTAAGAGTCCGGCGCTCCCAGCAAGGGGGCGCCGGACTCTCGCGTTAATGGACAAACTACCGAGGGAGGGGACGCCGGGGGGACGGCTGGCGGAGCGATTTCGCCAGACGCTCCCGCCGACGCCCACCGGCGGCCCCGACCGGACGCGCCAGGCCACCAGCGGCCCCGACCGGACGGAGCTACAGCCCGGCGACGACCTCGGCCATGAGCTCGCCGGCCTGAGTGGGGTTGCTGCCGACGCGGACTCCGGCGGCACCGAGTGCCTCCACCTTGGCCGCGGCAGTGCCCCGACCGCCCGAGACGATGGCTCCGGCGTGGCCCATCTTCTTGCCCGGCGGTGCGGTCATGCCGGCGATGTAGGCCACGACGGGCTTGGAGAGGTGCTCGGCGATGAACTCGGCGGCCTCCTCCTCGGCCGACCCGCCGATCTCGCCGATCAGCATGACGGCCTCGGTGTCGGGATCTTCCTCGAAGGCGGCCAGGCAGTCGATGAAGTTGGTGCCCGGCACGGGGTCGCCACCGATGCCCACGCAGGTGGTGCAGCCGATCCCCTTCTCCTTGAGCTCGTGCAGGGCCTGGTAGGTGAGGGTGCCGGAGCGGCTGACGATGCCCACCGGACCGCCGGGTTTAGCAATGTGGCCGGCGGTGATGCCGATGTTGCAGTGCCCGGGGCTGATGACGCCGGGGCAGTTGGGACCCAGCAGGCGCACCTCGGGGTGGTGGCGCTGCAGGTGGGCGAACGTGCGGGCCTCGTCGTGCATGGGCACGCCCTCGGTGATCACCACGATGAAGCGCACGCCGCCCTCGGCTGCCTCCAGCACGGCACCGGGCACCCCGGGGGCGGGCACGAAGATGCACGAGGTGTCGGCGCCGGTGGCCTCGGTGGCCTCGCCGACGGTGGCGAAGATGGGGATGCCGTCCACGTCGCTGCCGGCCTTGCGGGGATGCGTGCCGGCCACGACCTGCGTGCCGTAGTCGCGGTTCAGCAGCCCGTAGTAGCGCCCGGCCGAGCCGGTGAGGCCCTGGTAGACGACCCGGGTGTTCTCGTCGACGAAGATGCTCATGGGCGCCCCTCGCGGGCTTCCGCGGCGGTGACTGCCATGCGGGCGGCCTCCACCATGTCGGGGGCGAGACGCAGCCCCTCGGAGAGGTGGGGGCGCAGCATCTCGGTACCCTCGGCGGCGTTGGTGCCGTCGAGGCGCAGGATGATCGGCGAGGCGATGTCGACCCGGCCGAGCGCCTCGATGATGCCGCGGGCCACCTCCTCGCCCTTGGTGATGCCGCCGAAGATGTTGATGAAGATGGAACGCACCGAGGGGTCGCCGTCCACCACCTCGAGGGCGGCCGACATCACATCGGCGTTGGCGCCGCCGCCGATGTCCAGGAAGTTGGCGGGCGTGCCGCCGGCCTCGTCGACGATGTCCACGGTGGCCATGGCCAGCCCGGCGCCGTTGGCGATGACGCCCACGGTGCCGTCGAGGCCCACGTACTGCAGTCCCCTGGCGTGGGCCTCCTGCTCACGCTCGTCACGCTCGACGGTCTCGTCGTAGGCGGCGTAGTTGGGGTGGCGGAATTGGGCGTTGCCGTCGAGGGTCACCTTGGCGTCGAGCACGTGCAGCCGCCCCTCGCCGGTCACGATGAGCGGGTTGACCTCCACGAGGTCGGCGTCCCCGTCGACGTAGGCCCGGTAGAGCAAATCGAGCAGCTCGACGGCCTGGTCGGTGACGGCGGGGTTCAGCTCGGCTTCGGCCACCCACTGCCGGCAGGCCTCGCTCGTCAGGCCCTCGGTGGGGTCGATGTGGATACGGGCGATGGCCTCGGGAGCGGTGGCGGCCACCTCCTCGATATCCACGCCTCCCTGCGCCGAGAGCATCCCGAGGTGGCGGCGCGCCGAGCGGTCGAGTGTGAAGCCGGCGTAGTACTCCTCGGCGATGTCGGCGGCCTGCTCGATCCAGAGGCGCCGCACGACGTGGCCCCGGATGTCAAGACCCAGAATCGCCTCCGCGTGGCGGCGCACCTCGCCGGCGTCGGTGCCCAGCTTGATGCCGCCGGCCTTGCCGCGCCCGCCCACGTGCACCTGTGCCTTGATGACGACCGGGTAGCCGATCCGCTCGGCGGCGGCGACCGCCTCATCGGCGGCGAGAGCCACCTCGCCCGGAGAAGTGGGCAACCCGTACGCGGCGAAGAACTCCTTGCCCTGATGTTCCAGTAGGTCCACTTGGTGCCCCCGCGCGCTACCGCCGCTGTCCAGCGGGCGAGCCTAGAGCAACGAAGCCGCGGAACCTCCCGGGTGCGGCTCTACGGCGCCGGCTCCGAGCGAAAACCGCAGGCCGGCGTGGTCTAGACTGAAATCGTGGCCACTTGGACAGCACCCGAGTACCACCCGGCCTTCGAGGAGTACTGCGAGACCATCTTCGAGTTGGCCGAGGATGACCTGGACGTGATCCAGGCCCGCATCGCCGAGCGGATGGGCATCTCCCGCCCAGCGGTGTCGGAGATGATCCGCCGCATGCAGGACGCGGGCCTGCTGGAGCCGGGCAGGCAGATCACGCTGACCGACGACGGCATGGCCCTGGCGCGGCAAGTCGTGCGTCGCCGAGCGGTTCCTGACCGACGTGCTGGGGCTGTCGTGGGCGGAGGCCCACGCCGAGGCCGGCAAGTGGGAGCACGTGCTTTCGCCTCGCGTGGAAGAGGCCATGAGCAAACTGCTGGGCCAGCCCACGACGTGCCCGCACGGCAACCCGATCCCAGGTTCGGGCTACTCCGCACCCGAGAGCGTGGCTCTCACCGATGTGGAGGAGGGCGGAGCCTTCGTGGTGTCGCGCATCACCGAGGAGTTGGAGTTCGTGGACGGCGTGCTGGACTTCCTGGAGGACTCGTCGATCTGTCCCGGCAACAGCGGGATCGTGACGTCCAACTCCGCCGAGGGGCCCACCACCGTCGACATCGACGGCGAGGCGGTGGAGATCGACCACTACACCAGCGAGCGGCTCCTGGTCGTGCCGGTGACCGCCAACGGCTGACCCCGGGTGTGGGCCACCGGGCGCGAGTCCGGCCCTCGCCTGCGCAATCGACCCGGGGCTTCGCCTCCGGCGTCCCGTACCCTCGCTGATTCGTACCGGCACAGACCAGCGCCAATGGTGGGCGCGGACGGATCGTCGCCTACTGGAGGACGCTCAGGCGAACTCCGAGCGACGCAGCACCAGCAACCACGTCAAGAGCCCGGAGGCCCCCACCAGCACGAGCGACTCCAGGCCGGCCTGCGCCAGGAAGAGCGACTCTGTGGAGTCCCAGATGTCCGCCGACAGCATCGGCAGGTTCGTCGGCCGCATCAGCAACGTGAGCGGGAGTTCCTTCATCACCGACAGGAACACCAAACCTCCCGCTGCCAGCAGCCCGGGCGCCATGAGCGGCAACTCCACGGTGCGGAGGCGCCGCCAGCGGCGGACGCCGAGGGTCCGCGCGCCCTCGCTCAGACGCGTCGGAACGGCGCCCACGGCCGCCCGCGCCGCGCGCCGAACAGGAGGACATAACCGACGACCAGCAGCGGCAACGTCTGGTAGACCGCCTCGGCGAACGGCACCTGCAGTGCCCAGAAAACCAGCGCCAGGGCGACCACGATGCCGGGAAGGGCGAAACCCGCCGTGACGAGGAGATTGGAGGCCGAGGCACTGCGAGACGGGCGGCGCACCAGGAGCCACGCCAGCGGGAGCATCACCAGGACCGTCACTGTGGCCGCAACCGCGCTGACCGCCACGGTGGAGGCGGCCGACGTGGCGATTCCCCCGCCGTCGAGGGCGAAGGCTCCGACGCGCCTGCCGGGGTTGGCGATCCCCCTGCCGGCCCAATACCCCAGGGTGGCGAGTGGCGCCACGAGAGCCAGGAGGAGGAACGCGACGACGGCGGCGCAGACCGGCCAGCGCCACCAGCCGAGCGATGCCAGCGGCGGGGGCCGGTCGGAGGTCGCGGCGAAGCCCCCCGCGCGGCGCCGTGCGAGCCAGCGCTCGACCATCACGACCCCCACCGCGACGATGCCGAGCAGCAGGCCGTGGGTCACAGACGTGGGTCGATCGAAGAGCCGGTTGGCATAGATCGAACGGGTGAGGGTCTCGTAGCGCAGCAACTCGACCGCCCCGAAGTCCGAGAGGGTGTAGAGGCACACCAGCAGACCGCCCGCAGACACGGCCGGGAGGATCGCCGGGAGGGTGACGGTGGCGAAGACCGCCGCTGGCCTGCGCCCCAGCACCCGTGCGGCCTCCTCGTAGGCGGGGTCCAGGTGGCGCAGCCGGGCGCGGGTGGGCAGGTACACGTAGGGATAGGTGAAGAGGGTCAGCACACCCCAGGCGGCGGGGCAGGGCACCGACACCGAGCGGCGACAGGATCTGCTCGGCCAGCCCGCCGCGGGCTCCGAGGGCGATGAACGCCGTGGCGCCGACGAAGGTGGGGAAGACCAGTGGCAGCGGCGCCAGCGCCGCCCAGAATCGCCGTCCCGGCAGATCGAGTCGCACCGTCGCCCAGGCCAGAGCGGTCCCGGCAACCATTGCCGCCAGCGACACCGAGGCGGCCAGCAGCAGGGAGTTGCCGAGCGGGCCCCAGGTCCGCGCCACACCCAGGATGTCCAGGATGTCCGAGCGCAGCCGGACGTTCTCGTAGACGAGGTAGCCGAGCGGCGCGGCGAAGAACAACCCGAGGCCGAAGCCCCAGGTACGGCAAAGACGGCCGGCATCCATCGACGGGGTTGCGGGCTGCGGCGGAGTCGGTGGCTCTCCGGCGCGACTCTAGGCGTGTGCCGAGTCGTTCACCGGGGGCACAGGCCGGACCGCCGGACAGTGGATTCCGGCCTCCGCCGGAATGACGGCGAAGACGGTCCGCAGCATTACCCGGTGGTCTCCGCGAGCGCCGGTTCCCCGCTCTCGGCGCGCCGCTGCTTGCCGTTGCGCCGCAGACCGGCCATGGCCGACTCCGGGTACGCGACGGCTGGCGGGCCGTCGTAGTGCAGCGCCACGTCGTCACCGACGCGCACGCCCGGCATCCGGTCGCTGCGAGCGAGGAGGACGTTGTCGCCGATCTGCACGCGGCATTCGGTGGTGTGCCCGTAGAAGCGCATCGCCTGTACCTGGCCCGTGGCGCTCGCATCCTCCTCGCCGCTCCCCGCCGCTGCAACGAGACGCAGCTGCGAGGGACGTACCAGAACCGCCACCCTCCCCGACACGGCGCAGCACGTAGCCAGATTGCCCAACGGTGTGGCGACGGTGGAGCCGGATCCGAGACCGGGGATGAAGTTGGCGTCGCCGACGAACGAGGCGACCCACGGTGAGGAGGGATGGCCGTAGACCTCGCTGGGGGTACCGCGCTGGCGGATGTGCCCGTCCTGCATGACCGCCACCTCGTCGCCCATGACGAAGGCCTCGTCCTGATCGTGGGTGACGATGACGGCGGTGGCCCCGAGCGTTCCGAGCAGCGTCTGGACCTCAGCCTGCAGTTCCAGTCGCAGATGGACGTCGAGCGCCTGGAAGGGCTCGTCGAGCAGGAGCATCCGCGGGCGCGGCGCCAGCGCGCGAGCGATGGCGACCCTCTGTTGCTGACCCCCCGACAGCGAGTCGGGCATCCTCTTCTCGAAACCGGCGAGGTCGACCATGTCCAATACCTCGCGCACCCGCGCCTCCCGGTCGGGCGAGCGTCCGAGACCGTAGGCCACGTTGCCGCCGACGGTCAGGTGCGGAAACAGCGCCCGCTCCTGGCCCAAGAGGCCGATGCGGCGGTGCTCCGGCGCCACGTTCACGCCCGGACCCGCGAGCATGCGCTCACCGACGAGGACCTCCCCACCGTCGGCGACCTCGAGACCCGCCACGATGCGCATGAGCGTCGTCTTGCCGCAGCCGCTGGGGCCCAGCAGCGCCAGAGTGCGGCCGCGCTCGATACTCAGGTTCAGCGAGTTGAGAACCCGCGTACCGGCGAACGACTTGTGGACATCGACGAGCCGGAGGGCCCGGAAATCGCCCACAGCGGGGGCGGCACCGGGCGACCGTGCACGTCTCCCATTGGTGGCACGGCCCGCGCGGACCAAGCCGCTGCGTCCACGCGGCGCCGGATCACCCGACGGCGGGGCGCCCGCGGCGGCGCGTCGGGCATTAGGCACGCCTAATACCCTAGTTCGTTAGGCAACATTTACAACTGGCGCCGCCGGCCGCCACAGACAACCGAGGGTGGGGGACGCCGGGATCGAAGTCCGGATCGA
>JAGWAK010000033.1:11846-15973 GCA_021296435.1 Acidimicrobiia bacterium | reverse complement strand
CCCGGCGGGCAGCCCTCAGCGCACGATGCCGCTCTGGTCGATGAGTTCCTGGGTGCGGGCCAGACCGCCGCCGAGGACATCGAAGTCGATGGTGTCCATGACATCGGCGACGTCGAGGGGAGTCAGCTCGTCGGGCGGCTGGACACCGGCCGCCAGCGGGTACTCGCGGGTCTCGGAGGCGTAGAACTCCTGTGCCTGCCGCGTCAGCATGAACTCGACGAAGGCCTGCGCCGCGGTGGGCTGATCGGAGGTATCCAGGATCGCCCCGGTGGTGACGATCAGCAGCGAGCCGATGTCGGTGGGAGCGAAGTTGTGGTTGATCCCGGAGGCATCGGGATCCTCGGCCAGGAAGCGCAGCAGGTAGTAGTGGTTGACGAGCCCCATGTCCACCTCGCCGCGCAGGACGGCGTCGACGATGGCGGAGTTCTTCGGATAGTTGGGCGAGTTGTTGGCCGCCATCCCTTCCAGCCAGGCGAGCGTGGCGTCGTCGCCGGACTGGAAGCGCATCGCCGTGATGAAGTCCTGGAAGGAGCTGTTGGCCGGCGCCACGGCGACGCGCCCCTCGTATGCCGGGTCGGTGAGGTCCAAGACCGAGTCGGGCAGATCGGCGGGATCGGTCAGGTTGGGGTTGTAGACGAGCACCCGCTGGCGCCCGCTGAAGCCGACCCAGGTGCCGTCGCCGGCCTGATAGAGGGCGTCCACAGCGTCGAGGGCGCCGCCGGGGAGAGTCTGCAGGCGATCCTGCGTGGCGAGGTAGCCCATGGCGCCGGGACTCTGGGAGATGAACACGTCGGCAGGTGTGGCGTCACCCTCGGTCTCGATCAGCAGCGCCAAGTCGGCCGAGGAGCCGTAGCGCACGTCCGCCTCGATGCCGGTCGCCTCCTCGAACATCTCCACGAGCGGTCCGATGAGGTCCTCGTTGCGCCCGGAATAGACGGTGATGGGATCGTCTGGTTCCGCGGGTGGGGCCGGTGCCGGCTCAGGTGGCGCGGGGGCGGGCTCCGGAGGCGTCGCGGGTGCGGGCTCAACCGGCGGGGTGGGAGCAGGTGAGACGGTGCCGCCGGAGTCACCCTCGGAGCCGCAGGCGGCGGCCAGGAGACCGGCGACGGCGACCAGCGCCAGCAGGCGGGCGGTGTACCCGGCCCGCAGGCCGGCCTTGTGGGGGGGCTGGACCATGAGTCTCCTTCGAGTTCCCGCGCATGCCGTCGAGCGGATGCGGCACGATATGTTAGGTAACCCTAACAGCCTGTCAGGAATTAGGCAACCCTAACGACACTTCGGCTCGATGCGGCAGCTTCGGGATTCGATCGCGGCGGTAAAGAGCGGCCCGGGGTCACCCGCCGAGCGCGGTGGCGGCCTCCTCCAGCGGACGGGGCAGCGGCTCGCCGGCGATCACGGCGAGGCGTTGGGTCGCCCGGCTGAGCGCCACGTACAGCAGCCGCATCCCCGCGGCCGATTCGGCGACGATGCGGGCGGGCTCCACCACCACAGCGGCGTCCACCTCCAGGCCCTTGAGAGTGCGCGCCGAGCAGACCGACACCTGCATGCCGAGGGCGCGCCGGGCGGAGGTGCCGTGGGGCACCCCGGCGGCCGCCAGCGCCTCCGACAGCGCGGCGAGCTGCCCGTCGGCGCAGATGACGGCCAAATTCCCGGCCCCCACGTGTCCCAGTTCGTGGCGCACGGTGGCCACGACGGCGTCGGCGAGCGCCTCCGGATCGGCCCCCGGCAGGCGCACGATCCGGGGCGCCTCGCCGCCGGGGCGGGCGGCGCGCGGCGGCACCAGATCCGCCATCTCCGGGGGCAGGCACGCGGCGGCGAAGCTCATGATCGGCTGCGGCAATCGTCATCTCGGCGACCCGTGCCGGAGCCTCGGGTGAGTCTAGATCCACCAGGCTGTCCCAGGTGTCGTGCGCCCAGGCCCCACTGGCCTGGGCGATGTCTCCCACCAGCGTCAGCGAGCCGTTGAGCGAGCGGCGTCCCACCATGCGCAGCTGCATGGGCGAGAGGTCCTGCGCCTCGTCCAGCACGATGTGGCCGTAGGTGCGGATGCGCCCGGCTGTGCCGCGGGGGTTCCGCGACCCCAACAACATGCGGGCCTCGTCGAGCAGCGGCACGTCGTCGGTCGTCCAGACCACGTCGTCGGCATGCGCCCGGCGCGGGCGGTACAGGCCCTCGGTCTCGGCGTCGCTGAGCACGCCGGAGGCGGCATTGGCCAGCAGCGCCCGGCTGCCGAAGAGGTCGTGCAGGAGGTGGGCGGGCGTGAGCTGCGGCCACATCCAGTCGAGGGCGCGACGCACCTCGAGCGTCTCGCCCAGCGCGTCGGCCAGCTCGGCGGCGTCGGTGGGCCGGCGGACGCTGCCGGCCAGCGACTCGAAGAACGCCTCAGCCACGAGCCGGCGGCCGGCGTTGTGGGTGCGGGCCCGGCGGCGGGCGCGGGCCACGATGGCCGCGCTGGCCTCGGTCGAGAGCCTCAGGCGCCGTAGGCCGTAGTCCAGGACGAGGGGCTCCCGCAACCCGCGCTGGCGGGTCCGCACGGCGCGGCGCACCACGTCGGCCATGCGGGCGTCGCCCTTGGTGCGGGCCACCGGCTCGCTATCGTGACCGCTGACCGGCACGTCCTCGAGCAGATCGCCCAGCGTGCCGAGCCGTACCCCGGCCTCGCCGAGGGATGGCAGGATCTGCTCGACGTAGGTCAGGAACACGGGGTTCGGACCGACCACCAGGACGCCCTGGCCCGACAGCGGGAAGCGGTGGGTGTAGATGAGGTAGGCGGCCCGGTGCAGCGCCACGACCGTCTTGCCGGTGCCGGGCCCGCCCTGGACGATGAGGACACCCGGCAGCGGGGCGCGGATGACGTCGTCCTGCTCGGCCTGGATGGTGGCGGTGACATCGCCGAGCCGCCCGGTGCGGGGGGCTTCCAGGACCGCCTGCAGCGCCGGGTTGTCCCGGAGGGAGCCGTCAGGCCCGGCGTCGCCGTCGCCCTCCAGCCCGCCGGGCGAGAAGTGCTCGTCGTCGAGCCCCAGCAAGCGGCTGCCGCGACTGACGAAGCGGCGCCGCCGGGCCACGCCCAGCGGTTGGCGGCCTGTGGCCCGGAAGAACGGCTCGGCCACCGGAGCGCGCCAGTCGCACACCACGGCCGCCTGGTCCTCGTCCCACACCCCGATCCGGCCGATATAGAACGTCTCGGAACCATCGCTGCCGTCGGCCGCGCCTACGCCGCCCTCCCCATCGCCGCTCTCCCGATCGCTGTTTATGTCGATGCGCCCGAAGCAAAGCGAGCGGCCGCCCAGTTCGAGTTGGCCGAGACGCTGGAACACCCGATGCTCCAGCACGTCGCGCTCGAAGCGGGCGGCGTGGGTGCCGTCGCGGCCGGCGGCCACCCGATCCCAGAACTCCCGGATGCGCCGGCGAGTGGCCTCCAGGCAGGCATGGGCGCGGTCCACGTAGGCCTGCTCGGCCTCGAGATCCGACCTCGACACACCGATCTCGCTGGTGGCGGACAAGCCATCCACCCTAGCCTCCGACCCCGCCCCCACCGCAGCGGACCAGCGAGGGAGGGGACGCCGTGGGGACGGCGCCGGATCGATTCCGCCAGACGATCCGCCGGCGCCCACCGGCGGCCCCGACCGGGCCTGCAAATCAACCGAGGGAGGGAGGCGGGGGGCCGATTTGCGACGCCTTGCGCCCGCGCGAAGGAGCAAACGGCACCCCGACCCCCGACCGGGCGGACCAACGAGGGGCGGCGCGGGCGGCGTCGGTAGTGTGACGCTCGTGGCGCGGACGCTTGCGGACTCCTGCTTCCTGAGGGCCTGCCAGGGGCTGCCGGCTGATACGACGCCGGTTTGGTTCATGCGCCAGGCGGGTCGCTCACTGCCCGAATACCACCGCGCCCGCGCCAACACGACGCTCCTGGAGGCGGTGGCGCGCCCCGAACTGGTCACCGAGTTGACCCTGCAGCCGGTGCGGCGCTACGGGGTGGACGCCGCGGTGCTGTTCTCCGACATCGTGGTGCCGCTGGAGGCGATCGGCTTCGGCGTGGACATCGTGGCCGGCGTGGGCCCGGTGATGGAGCGCCCGTTCGCCGGCCGCGCCGACCTGGGGCGTCTCCGACCGCCCGACGGGGAGGA
>JAGWAK010000033.1:0-11828 GCA_021296435.1 Acidimicrobiia bacterium | reverse complement strand
TCGGCGAGCTGGAGGTGCCGCTGATCGGCTTCGCCGGGGCGCCGTTCACGCTCGCCAGCTACGTCACCGAAGGCGGCCCCAGCCGCCATCACCCGCGCACCAAGGCGCTGATGCTCGGCGACAGCGGGCTGTGGATGGACCTCCTCGAGCGGTTGGCCGACGTGGCGATCGCCTCGATCGGCCAGCAGGTGGCCGCCGGCGCCGCCGCCGTGCAGCTGTTCGACAGTTGGGCGGGATGCCTGTCGCCGGACCACTACCGGCGCTTCGCCGCGCCGGCGAGCCGCCGGGTGCTGGCCGCGGTTGCCGAGATGGGCGTGCCCGCCATCCACTTCGGTGTGGGCACCGGCGAGCTGCTGGAGGACATGGCCGTGGGCGCGGATGTGGTAGGGATCGATTGGCGGGTGCCGCTCGACGCCGCTCGGGCCCGGCTGGGTGAGAACGCGGCGGTGCAGGGCAACCTCGATCCGGCCGCCTGCCTGGCGCCCTGGGAAGCAGTGGCAGCCGAGGCCCGCGCCGTTCTGGCGGCGAACGCCGGGCGGCCGGGGCACATCTTCAACCTCGGCCACGGCGTGCTGCCCGAGACAGACCCCGCGATCTTGGAGCGGCTGGTGGACCTGGTGCACCGCGAGGGCCGCAGCACCGAACCGTGAGCGTGGGACACCTCGCTGCGCCGCCCCGGATCTGCGTGGTGGGAGCCGGGATCTCCGGTCTGGCCGCCGCCTGGGAGGTCAGGACGGCGGCCCCGGACACCGACCTGGTCATGCTGGAGGTTTCCTCCCGGCCCGGTGGCGTCATCCGGACGTCGCAGTTCGCCGGGCGGCCGGTTGACGAAGCGGCGGACGCCTTCCTGGCCCGGGTGGACGACGGCACCCGGCTCTGCACCGAGTTGGGGCTGGCCGATGACCTCGTGGCGCCCGCCTCCGGGCAAGCCTTCGTATACCTCGACGGTCAGCTCGTCCCGCTCCCCCGGGCCCAGTTCCTCGGCGTGCCGCTGGATCCCGAGAACCTCGACCCGAGACTGCTGTCGCCGGTCGGGCGGGCGGCATTGGCAGCCGATCTGGCCCGTCCCGTAGCCGCATCGGAACGCCCCGACACGGGTGATCAGCCCGATCCCGGCATCGCACAGGCAGAAATCGGGCGCCCCGCGAGGGCCGCGACCGGCACGGACTGCACGGTCGGGGAGCTGATCCGCACCCGCCTGGGCGACGAAACGCTGGAGCGCCTCGTGGGTCCGCTGGTGGGCTCGATACACGCGGGCGACTGCGACCTGCTGAGCGTGCAGGCCGCGGCTCCGGCGCTGGCGGAGGCCGCCCAGCGCGACGCCAGCCTCATCCGGGCACTGCGGGATCGCCCCACGGCGGGTCGGGGCAACGGGGCGTCCCCCGAGCCGGTCTTCTGGGGGCTGCGGGGCGGGATGGAGACGCTGATCGCGGCGCTGGTCGAACGCTTGGCGCCGGCTCTGTCGCTCGAAGAGCCCGCCCTGGCCCTGGAGATGCGGCCGGACGGCGCCGGCCGGCAGGCGATCGGAGCGGTGCGGACGCCGCAGCGATCCATCGACTGCGACGCCGTAGTGCTGGCTGTCGGGGCAAGGCAGTCGGCACAGCTGGTGGCGCCCTGGGCGCCGCAGGAGGCGGCGCTGTTGACCGAAACCGAGACCGCCTCGGTGGCCATCGTCACGCTGGCCTACGAGCCGTCGGCGGTGCCCGGCGTCGCCGACGGCAGCGGTTTCCTGGTCCCGGCCGGCTCGGAGCCGGCGATCACCGCCTGCTCGTGGGCGTCCACGAAGTGGGCACACCTCGGCGGACCCGACGCCGGCAGCGCCGTGCTGCGCGTCTCGCTGGGGCGCCATGGCGACGACGCAGCGGTCTCCGAACCCGACGAGACGCTCATCGCCGCCGCCCGAGCGGGCCTGGCGGCCACGATGGGCATATCTGCCGCGCCGTCGGCGACACGCGTGTCGCGCTGGCCGGACGCCTTCCCCCAATACGCCGTCGGGCATCTGCAGCGAACCGCCGCAGTGGAGGACACGCTGGGACCGGCGGGCGTGCTCTGCGCCGGCTCCTCGTACCACGGCATCGGCATCCCCGCCTGCATCGCCAGCGGCCGCCGGGCGGCCCGGATGGCACTGGAAGTCTCACGGGACGGGGCGCGGCGGTGAGTTCCGAGCTGCCTCGCCTGGTGCCGGAATCCGATCCTCCGGCACCGCAGCGTCGCGTCGAGTCGCTCCGGCCCGCTGCGGGCATCACCCTGGGCTGCCTCGCCGCCGGTGCCCTGATTTGCTTCTCGATGCCGCCGTGGGGATTCTGGCCTCTCGCCGTCCTGGGCGTCGCCGCACTGGACCGGCTCCTCGCCGGTCAGCCGGCTGCCCGTCGCCTGCGCCGGGGCGGGCTCACCTCAGCCGCCTGGCTGCTGGGGGCCACGATCTGGATGTGGGACTTCTCCCCCGGCGGCTACCTGGTTGCAAACCTCATCTTCTCGGCCTTCTACTGCGCCGGCTGCGCCCTGACGCCACCCCACAAGGGACGCCGGCCGGCTCTGGTGGGCTGGCTGGTCCTGATCGCCTACCTGCGCTGGCGCTTCCCGTTCGGGGGAGTTCCGCTGGCCACGCTGGCTCACAGCCAGGCCGACGCCCCGCTGGCGGCCAGCGCCCGCCTGGGCGGGCCGCTGACGGTCGTGGCCCTCGTGGCGGTGGCCGGCGTGACCCTGTCGCTGCTGGCCGAGCGGCGCTGGCGGGGCGCCCTGGCGGGGGCCTCGCTGATCGCCCTGGCGCTGGCGCTCTCGGTCGACGCGCCGCGGGGCCGCGACATCGGGTCGCTGAAGGTGGCGCTGGTGCAGGGCGGCGGCCCGCAGCGCACCCGGGCGGTGGGAACCGACTTCAGCGTGGTGATGCAGCGCCACCTCGACGCCACCAACACCATCGCCGAGCCGGTGGACCTCATCGTCTGGCCGGAGAACGTGGTCAACGTGGACGGCCGGCTCGTCGACAGTCCCCAACTCCGCCAGCTCGCCGACGTGGCCGGCCACCATGGGGCATGGTTCATCCCCGGCGTGGTGGAGGACGGCGAGCCCGGCGAGTTCTTCAACTTTTCCGTGGCCCTGTCCCCGCAAGGCGAGATGACCGACCGCTACGACAAGGTACGACGCGTCCCCTTCGGCGAGTACGTGCCACTGCGGTCGCTGTTCGAGCCCGTGGCGGGCGACATCCTGCCCAGCAAGGACGCCCGCGCCGGCACCGGGCCGGCGGTGCTGGAAACCGGGGTGGGCCGCTTCGGTGTGCTCATCTCCTGGGAGATCTTCTTCGAGGACCGTGCCCGCGACGCCATCGGCAACGGGGGTACCGTCCTGCTGAACCCCACCAACGGCTCTTCCTACTGGCTCACCATCGTGCAGACCCAGCAAGTGGCCTCCTCGCAACTGCGGGCCATCGAGACGGGACGCTGGGTGCTGCAGGCGGCGCCCACCGGCTTCAGCGCGATCGTGAACCCGGACGGCGAGGTTTTGGCTCGCACGGGGATCAGCGAGCAGAAGGTGCTCATCGCGGAGGTCGCCAAGCGAACCGGAGAGACCTGGGCCCTGCGCGTCGGGCCGTGGCCGCTGCTGGCGCTGGCCGCAACCGCTGTGGCGGCCGCCGTCGCGGCCGCCCGGCGGGAACGCCCGGCCCCCGCGGCATTCGTCGCCACCGGCGACCTGCGCGCGGTCGCTGGGCGCGCCGGCGACAGGTCCGGCTCAGAGAGCGGGCAGGGAAGCCCGGGGCATCGGGGCGCCGGTCGTTAGACTCCTCCCGCGGCGCAACGGGACTCTCCCGGCGCACGTCTCACAGACCACGACGGCGGCCTCGCACTTGACCCTCGCACCCGACGCCACACTCCCGGCAGCCACTTCCCGCCGGCCCGACGGTGACCCTCTGCGGATCGCGCTGCTCACCTACCGCGGCAAGCCGCACTGCGGCGGCCAGGGGGTGTACACACGGCAGCTCAGCCGGGCTCTCACCGAACTCGGCCACCACGTGGAGGTGTTCTCCGGCCAGCCGTATCCGGATCTCGACGGGCGGGTGCCGCTGTGGCAGCTCCCGAGTCTGGATATCTTCAACGACCACTTCCCCGGCCGGAGACCGGCCTTCTGGGAGATCAAGACGGCGGCCGACCGTCTCGAGGTCTGGGCCACCCGCTTGGGGATGTTCTCCGAACCGCTGGCGTTCAGCGTGCGGGCGTGGCAGGAGCTGCGCCGGCGCGCCGAGGACTTCGACCTGGTGCACGACAACCAGTCCCTGGGTTACGGGCTGCTGGCCGTGCAGCGGGCCGGGCTGCCGGTCATCGTCACCATCCACCATCCGATCACCGTCGACCGCCGCCTCGAGATGGCCCAGGCCAAGACCCGCCAGGAGCGCTTCGGGAAGAAGCGCTGGTACTCCTTCACGAAGATGCAGACCCGTGTGGTCAGGCGCCTACCGCGGGTGATGACGGTGTCGGAGTCCTCCCGCCTCGACATCTGCCGCGATCACCGGGTGGCGCCCGACCGCATCACCGTGGTGCCCGTCGGCGTGGACCCCGAGGTGTTCCGGCCGCTGTCCGACGTGCTGCGCCGGGACGCCCTGCTGGTCACGACCGCCTCGGCGGATGTGGCGATGAAGGGGATGGCGTACCTGCTGGAGGCGCTGGCCGAGCTGCGCTCCAGCGGCCGCAAGGCGGAGCTCACGATCATCGGCCGGCCCCGCGCGGACAGCCCCACCCTCGAGACGGTCCGGCTGATGGGTCTCAGCGACGCCGTGCGGTTCGTCTCGGACCTCAGCGAGGCGGAGATCGTGAATCTGTACGCCGAGGCCGCCGTCGCGGTGGTGCCGTCCCTGTACGAGGGGTTCTCGCTACCGGCCATCGAGGCCATGAGTTGTGCCGCCCCGCTCGTGACCACCACCGGCGGCGCCCTGCCGGAGGTCGTGGGCGGCGACGGCGAGGCCGCCCTGCTGGTTCCGCCGGGCGACGCCGCCTCGCTGGCGGGCGCGCTGCGGAGGATCCTCGACGACCCCGACCTGGGTCGGCGGCTCGGGCAGGAAGGACGCCGCCGCGTGCTCGACAACTGGAGTTGGCGCCACACCGCCGAACGCAGCGTGGAGCAGTACCGCATCCTGCTGGCCGGCGCGGACCGCCGCTCGGCGCGCTGATCGTGGAAACCGTCGACTACCGCCGGCTCGAGCTCGCGCCCGGTCACAGGGTCCTGGACCTTGGCTGCGGCTTCGGCCGCCACGCCTTCGGCGCGCTGCGCCGCGGCGCCGACGTCGTGGCCAGCGATCTGGGGCGCTCCGAACTGGCGGAGGTTCGCGACATGGTCGCCGCCATGCGCGACGCCGAGGAGATTCCGGCCGGCGCGTTCGCAACCCCCGTCGGCGCCGATGCACGGCGCTTGCCGTTCGCCGACGGCAGCTTCGACCGGATCATCGCCGCCGAGATCCTCGAACATATCGACGACGACGGCGCGGCGTTGGCGGAGTTGGCCCGCGTGCTGCGACCGGGCGGGGTGCTGGCGGTGACCGTGCCGTCCTGGCTGCCCGAGAAGCTGTGCTGGCTGCTCGCCGAGGAATACCACGCCCCCGCCGTGCCCGGCGGGCACGTCCGCGTCTACACCCTGCGACGCCTGCGGGCACTGCTGCGCGAGGCGGGTTTGCTGCCGCTGGGCCGGCATCGGGCGCACGCCCTGCACTCCCCCTACTGGTGGCTGCGGTGCGCCGTCGGCCCGGAAAACGACGACCACCGCCTGGTGCGCGCCTACCGCCGCCTGCTGTGCTGGGAAATCGAGCGCCGACCGCTCATCGCCAGGGTGGCCGAGCGCCTGCTGCGCCCACTCATCGGCAAGAGCGTGGTGCTGTACGCCGTCAAGGACCGGGGCGCTGGAGCCGGCGCGCCAGGCGCTTCGGCGCGGGCCGACCGGCGCGTCCGGCACCCGGCGACAGCCGTCAGCGATGTTTCCCGAGCGCCGTCGGAGTACCTGCGCGAGGTCCCCGGGCTGCTGAGCCGCGACGACGTGACCGCCACCGCCGAGGGCATCGTCGAGTGGCAACTGGACTCGGGGCTCATCCTCTGGTTCCCCGGCGGCCACGCCGACCCGTGGAACCACGTCGAGTGCGCCATGGCCCTCGACGTCACCGGGTACCACGCGGCGGCCGAGCGGGCCTACGACTTCCTGGCCACCGCGCAGCGACGTGACGGCGCCTGGCACCGCTACTACACCGCCGACGGCATCGAGGAGCACAAGCTGGACGCCAACTGCACGGCCTACGTGGCCTGCGGCGTCTGGCACCACTACCTGATGACCCGCGACCGCGCCTTCCTGGAGGTCATGTGGCGCGTCGTGGAGCGGGCAGTGGAGTTCACCCTTGACCTGCAGCAGCCCCGTGGCGAGATCCGCTGGGCGCGCCACGCCGACGGCACGCCGTGGCCGTTCGCGCTGCTCTCCAGTTCGAGCAGCATCCACCACAGCCTGCGGTCGGCGGGGGCCATCGCCGCCGAATTGGGCCACGAGCGACCGCGCTGGGAGACGGGCGCCGCCCGCCTGGCCGGCGTGATCAGCGGGGTGCCGGACGCCTTCGCCCCCAAGGACCGCTTCGCCATGGACTGGTACTACCCGGTGCTGGCGGGGATCCTCGACGGAGACGGTGCGCGGCGCCACCTGCTGGACCGCTGGGACGACTTCGTACTGGAGGGCTGGGGGGTCCGCTGCGTGGCCGACCGCGACTGGGTGACGCCCGCCGAGACCGCCGAGTGCACCCTGGCGTGCCTCGCCGCGGGTCTCACATCGGAAGCCTGGGACCTGTTCGGCTGGTCGCAGCGCCAGCGGGACGGCGACGGGCGCTACTGGACCGGCACGGTGCTGCCCCAGGAGCACCGCTTCCCCGCCGGCGAGAAGGCCAGCTACAGCGCCGCAGCCCAGTTGCTGGCCGCCGACGCCCTGACCGGCGCCACGGCGGCGTCGGGGCTGTTCAGCCGCCGCGGCGATCTGGCCGCGCCGGTGCGGGGCAGGCCGTCAGCCGCCGGCTGAGCCCGCCGGCCCGTCGCTCGCCGACGCCGGCGTGGAGCTTCGGCCCGTCAATCCCGCTGCCTCAGCAGGCCGTCAGCCGGTGCGGCGCAGCACCCGTAGCGAGCCGGTGCCACCCATCTCGGTGAAGTCGCCCCGCTCCAGCGCCCGGAGGTAGATCTCGTACGGCGGGCGGCCACCGTCGGCGGGGTCCGGGAACACGTCGTGGATGGCCAGCACCCCACCTGGTGCCAGGTGGGGGATCCAGCCCTCGTAGTCGGCGTGGGCCGCGGCGGCGCCGTGTCCGCCGTCGATGAACAGGAAGGCCAGCGGCGTGCCCCAGTGTGCCGCCAGCCGGGGCGAGTTGCCGACGACTGCCACAACGTGGTCCTCCAGCCCGGCGTCGTACACGTTGCGTCGGAAGTGCGGGAGGGTGTCGATCAGACCGCTGTGGGGATCCACCAGGTCGGGCTCGTGCCACTCCCAGCCGGGCTGGTTCTCCTCCGAGCCGCGGTGGTGGTCCACGGCGAACAGCACGGCGCCCCGCTCGGCGGCGGCTGCGCCAATGAACAGCGCCGAGCGCCCGCAGTAGCTGCCCACCTCCAGGAACGGGCCCACCGGTGCCGCCATGGCCGCCTCGTAGAGGGCACGCCCCTCCTCGGGGGGCATGAAGCCGCGGGCCGCCTCGGCGAACGCCCGCCGCTGGGGATCCACCCGCGGCCCCGGCTCAGGCGCCGGCCGCGCCCGCCGGCCGGTGAACCTGTTCCTCCGACGGCGCCCGCCTACTCGGCCACAGGCAACGGTCCAGAACGAAGAACTTCACCAGCCACAGCACCGCGTAGGTGCCAAAGTTCACGAGCACGATCAGCCCCGAGTTGTCCCAGCGGCTGGCGGCGTTGACCCCCACCGTCGAGATCGCCGCGCCGACGACGGTGATCACCCAGAACGGCACGATCTCGCCCCAGAGGCGGTTGCGCCCGCTGCGACTCCACACCCAGTACCGGTCGATGAGGTACGCGGGCACCGCGCCGACGCTCACCGACAGCAGGTTGGCGTGCCAGGCCTCCCAGCCGGCCACGCCGTGCAGCAGGAACAGGAGTACCAGCGTCATGGGCGCCACGATGCAGCTCGCCGCGCTGTAGCGCAGCAGCCGGTACCACGCCGGCCACCGCTCCTTGACCACGGCGAGGGCCCGGAGGGTCTTGGCGCGCAGACTCGCTACCGCGCTCACCTTGCACCGCCGCGCCAGCGGTAGACGCCCGTCTCGCGGCGCTCGAAGCCCATGCGCTCGTAGAGGCGCACCGCCGCGGCCCGGCTGGGGCGCGAGGTGAGGTCGACGGTCACCGCGCCGGCCGCAGAGGCCCGGCGCAGAGCCTCTTGGGTGAGCGCCTCGCCCACGCCACCGCCGCGTACGGTGCTTTCCACCACGACGTCCTCGATCCACGCCCGCATCCCCGTCGGCAGCCGGAACAGCACCAGCACGAGCATCCCCACGATGGCACCGTCGAGCCGCGCCAGCAGCAACACCGTCGCCTCGGCCTCGCACAACTCCGCCACCTGCTCGGGCAACGGCACCGCAGCCGACGTCGACAGCTGCGGCACCAACCCCTGAACGGCCGCCACCACCTCACCGTCACACATGCCAGCCTCGTAGATCTCCAGACCGCGCGGTGACACACTCCGAGGATAGAGCCGCACCTCCAGATCACCGGGCACCCGCCCGGCGGAACCAACCAGCGAGGGACGGGGGCGGGGGGCCGATTTGCGACGCCTTGCGCCCGCGCGAAGGAGCAAACGGCACCCCGACCCCCGACCGGGCCTGCAAATCAACCGAGGGAGGGGACGCCGGGGGGACGGCGCCGGATCGATTTCGCCAGACGATCCGCCCACCCCCACCCGCGGCCCCGACCGGACACCCGGACAACCGAGGGGGGCGAATTCTGCGGATGGCGTGCTCGGCGGTAGGGTCGCGGCCGTGGACGAATCGCTGTCGCAATCACCCACACCCGATCTCGCCGAAGTCCGGTGGACGAGGCGCCCGCGCCTCGAGCGGCCCGTGGTGCTGGCCGCTTTCCGCGGCTGGAACGACGCCGGCGACGCAGCCACCAGCGCAGCCAAACACCTGGCGCAGCAGTGGCGCACCACCGCCTTCGCCGAACTGGAACCCGAGGACTTCTTCGACTTCACCGTCGCCCGCCCGCTCGTCCACCTCGACGAGGACGGCCAGCGGAGGCTCACCTGGCCCACGAACCGTTTCTCGGCGGGTCGCGTGCCCGGCAGCGACACCGACGTGATCATCCTCGAGGGGATCGAGCCGCATTTCCGCTGGGGGTCGTTCTGCCGGCACGTGCTGGGTGTCGCCACGCACCTCGAGGCGCGGCTCGTGGTCACACTCGGGGCGCTGCTGGCCGATGTGCCACACACCCGCCCGGTGTCGATCTACGGCTCCACCGACGATGCGGATCTGGCCGAGCGCCTGCAGTTGCGCAGCTCGAGCTACGAGGGCCCCACCGGCATCGTCGGCGTGCTGGGCGTGGCCTGCCGCCAGGCGGGCGTCGCCTCGGCGTCGCTGTGGGCGTCGGTGCCCGCCTACGCGGCCGGCAACCCGTCACCCAAGGCAACCCTGGCGCTCACCGAGCAGGTCGCCGGATTGCTCGGCACCGATGTCGAGACGGGCGACCTGCTTCATCAGTCGCTGGTGTACGAGCAGGAGGTGGACGAACTCGTCAGCAGCGACGACGACGCCCAGACCTACGTCGCCGAACTCGAGCAGGCCTTCGACAACAGCCCCGATGTCGACCCGGACTCCCCCGAACGCCTCGTCCAGGAAGTGGAGAAGTTCCTGAGAGACCAGTCCTGACGCCCTGACCCGCGTCAGGGCTTGTGGACGGGCACCCGGCTAGGTATCGTCGTGTACGGTCATAGACCGAAGGTGCCGCACCCCCCTTCGTCGTCGTTGGCAGAGCACAGAGGGGTGCGGCGCTTCAATTCTGCACACCAGTTCACGGTGTCACAACCCATTTCAGTACAGTGTGTCCCTGCCTCCAGAAGGAGCGCCGCCGCTGGGGCCGACCGGGTGACCGCGGTTCAGGCCTCGCCGAGGTAGGAGGCTCGGAGGTCGGGGTGTTTGAGCAGGTTCTCGGCGCTGTCGTCGAGGACGACGCGGCCGGTCTGCAGGACCCAGCCCCGGTCGGCGATGGAGAGTGCCATGTTGGCGTTCTGCTCCACCATGAAGATGGTCAGGCCGGCCTCGTGGATCTGCTCGATGAGGTCGAAGTTCTGCTTCACCAGGGCGGGCGCCAGCCCCATCGAGGGCTCGTCCATCAGCAGCACCTTGGGCCTCGACATGAGTGCCCGGCCGATTGCCACCATCTGCTGCTCGCCGCCCGAGAGCGTGCCCGACTTCTGGGTGAGGCGCTCCTTGACGCGGGGGAACAGCTCGAACACCCATTCCAGGTCCGAGGCGATGCCGTCGTTGTCGCTACGCAGGTAGGCGCCGAGCTGCAGGTTCTCCCGCACGGTGAGCCGCTGGAACAGCCGGCGGTTCTCCGGAACCATGGTGACGCCCCGCTCCACCCGGTAGGCGGTTGAGCGGTCGTTCACCACCTCGCCGTCGAGCACGACCTGCCCGGAGGTGGGCGTGACCATGCCCAGCAGGGTCTTGAGGGTGGTGGACTTGCCGCTGGCGTTGCCACCCAGCAGGCAGACCATCTCGCCGGGATAGATCGCCAGGTTCACGTCCTTGAGGGCGTGCACCGCGCCGTAGTGCGTGTTCACCTTGCGCATCTCGAGCAGCGGGGTGCCGCCGGGGGTCGCGCCGCTCATGACGTTGTTGCGTCCTCGATGACGGTGTCCTGGCCGAGGTAGGCCTCGATGACGCGGGGATCGACCGAGACGTCGCCGTAGAGGCCCTCGGTGAGCAGCTCGCCGTGGTTCAGGACGATGACCCGGTCGGATACGTCACGCACCACCGACATGTCGTGCTCGATGAACACGATGGCGAAGCCCCAGTCGTCGCGCAGCTTTCCGATGAGGCGGGTCAGCTCGGCAGACTCGACGGGGTTCATGCCCGCCACCGGCTCGTCGAGCAGCAGCAGCTTGGGTTTGGTGGCCATGGCCCGGGCGATCTCGAGACGCCGACGGTTGGCGTAGGACAGCACCGAGGCGGGCTGGTTGAGCCGGAAGCCGACGAGCCGGCTGCCGAAGAAGCCGAGGACTTTCTCCCCCCAGGCTCTGATCTCCTCCTCCTCGCGCCGGAAGCCCCTCGTGCAGAACAGCGCCCCGAAGGGACCCTGCTTGGTGCGGCAGTGCTGGGCCACCATGACGTTCTCGAGGATCGTCATGTTGGTGAACAGCCGCACGTTCTGGAAGGTGCGGGCGATGCCGCGGGCGGTCACCTGGTTGGCGTCGAGGCCCAGCAGCGTGGATCCCTCGAAGCGGATATCGCCCGAGGTGACGGGCACCATGGCGCTGATGGCGTTGAACAGCGTGGTCTTGCCGGCGCCGTTGGGTCCGATGACCGAGACGATCTCGCCGTCGTACACCGCCATGTTGAGACTGTGGAGAGCCTTCAGTCCACCGAAGTCGACGGTGAGGTCGCGGATCTCCAGGATGGGTTCGCCGCTGCTCATGACCGTTCCGTCGCTCCGGGTTGCTCGCCGTGATCGTCGCCGTCGTCGGTGTCGACCTCACCGCGCAGCCAGGCGTCCTGCAGGAACTCCTCCTGGTGCAATTCACGGGTCCGGCGGGCGCTGGGGATGAGCCCCTCGGGCCGGGCCAGCATCATCCACACCAGCAGCGCGCCGTAGATGAGCAGCTTGAAC
>JAGWAK010000032.1 GCA_021296435.1 Acidimicrobiia bacterium | reverse complement strand
GTCGTCGAGGACGACGGCACCGCGGGCGATCACAGTGGAGACATCCGGGCCGTTGGCGAACCAACCGACCGTTGCCCAAGGGTCGTTGATCGGCTCGTGGTGCAGCGAAGATGTGTCGACCACGATGAGATCCGCGGGCTGGCCAGGCGCAATGGTTCCGATTCCGGACCGCAGAGCGCGAGCGCCGCCACCCGCTATCAGACGGAGCATGTCGCGCACACTGACTGCGGCGGAATCGGTCAGCCGGGCACGCTGCAGCAGGGCGCCGAGGCGAGCCACCTCGAACATGTCCTGGCCGGCGACGGCGCACCCGTCGCTGCCTGCCGCCAATGGGACGTCACCGGACCGAAGGTCGGTGAGTCGCATGATTCCCGAACCCAGGAACGCGTACGAGATCGGGTTGTACACCACGTGCGGGCGATGGTGGGCGGCCAGTACGTGGAATGTGCGCCGCCCCGCCCGGCAGCGGCGCGTCACATCCACCGAGAAGGAGTCCTCTGCGGCGTGAGTGTGCCAGCGAACGCCGCACCGGAGCGCGAGCTCTGCGCTCGCGCCAAGCAGTTCGTCCGAGCAGTACGCGGCATTGCCCGGACCCGGCCACACGGCCACCGGCCCGTCCGACTTCTCGCGCATGGCTGTTTCGGTCAACTCGATTTCCTGCGCGTTGGTGTAGATGTGGTTGGCGGGAGGGATCTCGAACGCCCGAGCGGCATCGGTTTGTTCCCCGATCATCACCCGTGCCACCGCGCCTGCCATGCCGACGCGTTCCATGGCGTGCGCCACGGCAACCACATCCTCGGCTTCACGGCGGCCGCCGTAGTGATGATTGATTGCGGCGACAGTGCCCGACCGGAGCGAGTGAAGTGCGCCGAGTTCGCTGAGCGCGACGCTCTCCTCTGCCCTGAGTTCCAGCGACAGTGGAATCATGTGGTTCCTCAGCCAGTCCGCGAGGCTGAGGCCGTCCCCGAGGCCGCGCGCGGCCACCTGGAACAGGTGCGTGTGCGCGTCGACGAGCCCCGGCAGGACAACGCTTCCCGTCGCGTCGATCAGACGCTCGGGGCGAGTCGGGGGTCGATCCTCGAGCGGCCCGACCGCGGCGACCTGATTCCCGACGATGTCGACGAACCCGATCTCGGCGAATTCCGTCCCGTCGCCGATCGCAAGGATCGTGCCACCCTCGATACGAATGTCGGGTGCCGGTACTTCGTGCTCGTCGCCGGAGATGGTCGATGCTCCGCCCGTGCCCGCACTCTTGCTGGGCCCAGACACAAGAGTTATCATACATCAGACAAGAGGAGGCGGCAGCTTGATCCCACCCGTTGTCGATGTGTCCCGATTGCTCGCCGAGGAGCCGAGCACCAGGCACCCGGAGGGCACAGCGATCGACAGTGCTTGCCGAGAGATCGGGTTCTTCCTGATCACGGGGCACGGCATCAATCCGGCAGCATCGAAGGCTGTCGACCGGGCGGCCCGCAAGCTGTTTCACGCACCTGAGACAGTCCGCCGGAATGCCGCCTGCCGGCACCGGTCAGAGCCGCGTGGCTACCGGGGCCCCGGCACGATCGCCACAGCATCGAGCGTCGGACTCGACACACCCAAGGACCTGGTGGAGATATTCACGATCGGCAGAGTCGACGACGCGCCGACACTTCGCACGCTCAGCGAGTTGCCGTTCGGGGCCAGGTTCTACTTGCGGAACATCTGGCCCGACCTCGACGGATTCCGCCACGCCTGGGAGCGCTATTACCGTGAGATGAGCGACCTTTCCCACCGGTTGCTGGCGGTCCTGGCCACCATGCTCGGACAGGACCCGCGGTACTTTGCGGCGGCGCATCGCAACCACGCATCAACGCTCGTCGCGAACTACTACCCGCCTGTCGACGAGCACGCAGAGAATCCCGCGGCGACGCGTCGTGGCGAACACACGGACTTCGGGACCATCACGATCCTGACCACCGACGGAGTCACCGGGCTCGAGGTCAAGACGCGGACCGGTCAGTGGCTGCCGGGTCGTGAACGTGGGCGATCTCCTCGAAATGTGGACAGGAGGCGTGTACATCTCCTCGTACCACCGGGTCGTGATCGAGGAACCCACCAAGGAGCGCCTGTCGTTGCCGTTCTTCCACAACCCGCGGTCGGACGCGTTGGTCGAGCCGATCGGGGGCGCGAGTGAAGACTCGCAGGCGGTCCGTGCCGGCGAGTGGATCCTGCGGAAGATCGACGCCATCAACGCGCCGTGACCATCACGGAAATCTGAGAGGAATCGTCGCGCGGGGTATTTCGAGACCGTAACCCTGGACCGTGTGGAGTGGGGCTCCACGAACCATCACCCCTTGGGTGTGTGGAGCTGGGGTCCACTCATTGGTGACGCCTAAGTGTCTCTTGACCTGGACGAACGCCGGACTTGCCGAACGCGGCTATCACTCCCGGTATTGCCGGCGGCCACGTGCGGACTGTGGCTGCTAGTCCGCTGGGGATGGGTGCCCCAGCTCCGGGTCGCGGGCGCCGACGCGGCCCGGCGGGGCTAGTCGGCGGCGTGGGCCCACCAGCGGCCCCGGTGGTGCTCGAGTTCGAGCCGCATGGAGAAGCAGTGGCTGAGGCGCTCAGCTGTTAGGACCTCGCCAATGGGGCCGGCGGCGACCACTCGGCCCTCGCGCAGCAGCAGCACGTGGTCGAAGCCCGCCGGGATTTCCTCCACGTGGTGGGTTACGAGCACAGTGGGCGGGGTGTTGGGGTCGGCGCTGAGGGCGTCCAGCGTTCGCACCAGCTCCTCCCGCCCGGTGAGGTCCAGGGCGGCGGTGGGCTCGTCCAGCAGCACCAGGCCGGGCTCGGTCATGAGGGTGCGGGCGATCTGCACCCGCTGCCGCTCACCGGAGGAGAGCAGGCCGAACTGCTGGCCGGCGAGGTGGCTGCAACCCATCCGCTCCAGCAGGTCGGCGGCACGCTGCCGGTCGGCGTCGTCGTAGCTGTGCCACCACGGTTCGAGTGCGCCGTGGCGGGCCGTCATGACCGCGTCGAGGGCGCTGAGCGTCGGTCGAATCCGGTCCGAGAGCATGGCCGAGGCGTAGCCCACGCGGTGGCGCATCCGGCGCACGTCGACGCGGCCCAGGCGCCGGCCCAGGACCTCGACGGTTCCCTCGGTTGGGTGCAGGTAGAGAGCTGCCACCCGCAGCAGCGTCGACTTGCCCGCCCCGTTCGGCCCGAGCATCACCCAGCGCTCACCCTGCTGCACGGTCCAGTTCACACCGCTGAGCAACGGCCGCTGATCCCGCACCACGCCCACGTTGCTGAGCCGCAGGGCCGGAGGCGACCCGGAACTCACTGGGCCTTTCATCGCTGGGCCGGCACGCACCGGGCCGGTGCTCGTTCGCCCTGGACGCATCGGGGGCCGCCTCGCGGCGCAGCGGAACTCACAGAGTCGCCTCCTGAGGACCGGCGTCCGCCTCGACGGGCGCTGACGCCGCGCCGTTGCCTGCGGTGTGGGCCTCCCAGGCGGCGTACATGCCGGCGTAGAGCCCACCCGCTGCCACCAGTTCCTCGTGGCTTCCGATCTCGGCGATCCGGCCATTGTTCACCACCGCGATCCGGTCGGCGCGAATGGCGGTGGCCAGGCGGTGGGCCACGATCACGGCGGTGCGCCCCTCCAGCACGGCGTCCAGGCCTCGTTCAACCTTGGCCTCCGCGTGCAGGTCCAGATTGGAGGTGGCCTCGTCCAGGATGAGCACCCGCGGCCGGGCCAGGAAGGCCCGGGCCAGTGCCAGCAACTGGCGTTCCCCCGCCGACAGCGAGGCGCCGCGTTCGTGGCAGGGCGTGTCCAAGCCGTCCGGGAGCGACGCCACGAAGTCTCCCAGGCCCACGACCCGGCAGGCCTCGGCGACCTCGGCGTCGTCGGCGTCGGGGCGGGCGAAGCGGATGTTGTCGCCGATGGTTCCGTTGAACAGGAACGGCTCCTGGGGCACGACGCCGAATTGGCGGCGCAGCGAGGTGAGTTGCACGGTGCGCAGGTCGGTGCCGTCGATCCGTACCGTGCCCTCGTCCGGGTCGTAGAAGCGCACCGCCAGCTTGGCGATCGTGGACTTGCCCGCGCCGGTGGGGCCGACGATGGAGAGACTCCCCCCGGCGGGGATGTCGAGGTCCACGTCCCGCAGTACCGGCTCGCCCCCGTCATAGGAGAACGACACCCCCTCGAAGGTGATCCGGCCCTCGATGGGGCCCAGCGGCACGGCGTCGGGCGCCTCGGCCACCTCGGGCTGGGTGGCGAGCAGCTCGCGCAGCTTGATGGTGGCGGACTGGCCCTGCTGGTAGGCGTTGTAGAGCATCACGAGCTGGGCGATGGGGGCGAAGAACGCCGTGAGGTAGAGGGCGAAGGCGGTGAGCACGCCGAGCGTGAGGCGGCCGTCGATCACCAGCCAGCCGCCCACCCCCAGCACCACCGCCTGGCCCACGATGCCGATGCCCTCGGCGGCGGAGCCGTACAGCGAGGAGATCTTGGAGGTGTAGACGTTGGCGTCCTCGTGGTCGTACACCACGTTCTGGTGCTGGGCGATGTTGCGGCGCCGACGGTTGTAGGCGGTGATGGTGCGGATGCCCGCCAAGTTCTCCGAGAGGTCGGCCAGGACCGCGGCGATGCGGTCCCGCACCCGGTTGTAGCCCGCCGCGGAGGCCTTCCGGAACCACAGCGACAGCAGCAGCGTGACCGGGACCACGACGCCCACGGTGAGCGCCGCCAGGGGCACGTTCAGGTAGAACAGCACACCCGTGATGACCGCCAGGGTCAGCCCCTGCACGACCATCATCACGAGTCCCTCCTGCAGCAGCATCGTGAGCGCCTCGACGTCGCTGGTCATGCGGGACATCAGCACGCCCGCCTTCTCCGAGGTGTAGAAGCTCAGCGACATCCGCTGGAAGTGGGTGAACACG
Source organism: Acidimicrobiia bacterium (assembly GCA_021296435.1). Taxonomy (GTDB): domain Bacteria; phylum Actinomycetota; class Acidimicrobiia; order Acidimicrobiales; family CATQHL01; genus VXNF01. Next base: position 15,718 of record JAGWAK010000032.1, on the reverse strand, counting down.
CGCACCCGCAGGCCGTACATGAGGCGCTCGCCGAGGCGCCCGCCGAGGGCGGTGCGGAAGCGACCGGCCACCACGTGGATCGCCACGGTGGCGAAGTAGACCCCCACGACGATGCCCAGGACGCCGAAGCGGCGTGGCGCCACGCCGTCGTCGATGCCGATCTGCGTGAGCAGCGGCCCGGCCTGCGTGGCGGCGGCCTCGACGACCACGAGCGCCACCACCAGCAGCACGCGCCGCCAGTGGGGGCCGAGCATGGTTCGTAGCGACAGCGGCGCCACCTCGGGGGGACGGTGCGCGAACTCCACGTCGGGCTCGGGATGTTCCGGCTCGGCGTCCAGAATGTCCGCCGCCCGGTCGATCATCTCGTCGGGGATGCCGGCGAAGGGCAGCCCGGCGGCGGCGTTGGCCTGCGACGAGGACGGACCCTGCGGCCCGGCCACGTACGAGCCGCCCATGAAGCTCACGGCGCCGGCCCCTTTGCTCCCAGCCCCGCGGCTCCTTCGCCGCGCCGTCCCTCGGCGGCACGGGCCTCGGCGTCGGCCAGCACCTGCACGTAGCGCTCCCGGGTGGCCATCAGCTCGGCGTGCGTGCCGGTGGCGACCACCCGGCCGCCCTCGGTGAAGATCACCCGGTCCGCCAGGCTGATCGTGGACAGCCGGTGGGCGATCAGCAGCGTGGTTCCCCCGGCCCGGCCGGTTCGCAGGGCGCTGCCGATGGCCTCCTCCACGCCCATGTCAACGGCGCTCAGGGCGTCGTCGAGGATCAGCACCGCCGGTTCCGGCAGCAGGGCCCGGGCGAGGGCGATGCGCTGGCGCTGGCCACCCGACAGCGTGTAGCCGCGCTCGCCGACGACGGTGTCGTAGCCCTCCGGCAGGTTCGCCACGGTCTCGTGGATCTGGGCGATCCGGGCGGCCCGGATCACCTCGTCGAGGCTTGCGTCGGGGCGGCCGAAGGCGATGTTGTCCCGCAGCGGGACCGAGAACAGGAAGGGCTCGTCGAAGGCCACCACCACGTTGCGGCGCAGCGACTCCAGTTCGAGATCTCGCACGTCGTGGCCGTCGAGGCGCACGGTCCCGCCGCCGGCGTCGTAGAAGCGGGCGGCGAGGCGCGCCACCGTGGACTTGCCGCATCCGGTGGGGCCGACGAGTGCAACGGTCTCACCCGGGCTGATCTCCAGGCTGAACCCGTCGAGGATCGGCCGTGTCGAGCGGCCCTCCTGGCCGTAGGTGAAGGTCACGTCGTCGAAGGTGAGGCGGCCCTCGCTGCGGTCCAGGACCCGCGCCCCGGGCGCCGAGGTGATCTCCGGCGGGGTGTCCAGCACCTGGAAGATCCGCTCCGCCGAGGCCGCCGCCCGCTGACTCTGCATGACGATGAAGCCGAACATCCGGAACGGCAGTTGCAGCATGATGATGTAGGCGCCGAAGGCGAAGAGCGTGCCGATCGTCACCTGTCCGTCGATTGCCAGCCAGCCCCCGTAGAGCAGCACCAGCCCCATGGCGATCCGCGGCAGCGCCTCCAGCAGGGGGTTGTAGCGGGCTCGCACGTCCACGCTGGTGGCCGAGGCCCATTGCAGCCGCCGGGCGGCCCGGGCCAGCTTGGCGATCTCGGCCCGCTCGGCGGCGAAAGACTTCACGACCCGGGTGCCGTTCACGTTCTCGTCCACCACCGATGCCACCTCGGCGCTGCGCCCCTGGATGATCCACGACAGGGGCAGGAACCTGTTCCGGAAGCGGTTCCCGACCAGCGTGCCGATCGGCAAGGTGGCCAGCGCCACGAGGGTCAGCGGCACGTGGATCCAGAGCATGAGCCCGAACGCCAGGAAGAAAGTCAGTACCGCCATGCCCAGCATGGGGGCAAAGGCGAACAGGATCTGGATGGAGCGGATGTCGGTGTTGGCGCGGGAGATGATGTCACCCGAGCCGCTGCGGTCGTAGAACGAGAAGGACAGCCGGCTGAGGTGGCGGTGGACGATCATCCGAAGCTCGCTGTCGACGCGCAGAGAGAGCTTGAAGAGCAGGTAGCGGTAGGCCCCGCCGGTGAGCCCGCGGGCGATCGCCAGCACCCCCAGCAGGATGACGAGGGTCCGCAGCCGCTCCCCGAAGCCGTCGCCGGCGGAGTCGATGGCCTCGCGCGCCACGGCGGGAACGGCGACCTGCGTGGCGAGGGCAACGATCCCGCAAGCGGCACCGAACGCCAGGAGCGAGCGGTGTGCAGAGACGATCGGCCACAGGCGCCGCAGCCAACCCTTGCTGGTGTCCGGGTCGATGTCGACGGCAGCGGTGATGGCATCGGATGCTACCGCCGGCCCCCCTGCTCCCCGGGCCGATGGCACCCCGCAGATAGACTGCCGGGCGATCAGAGTCGCTCTCGGACTTCTTGCAGTCGTCGCGCTGATCGGCGCCAACGCCTTCTTTGTCGCGGCGGAATTTTCTGCTGTTTCCGTGTCGCGCGGTCCACTCACCGAGGCGGCGCGCGGTCCCCGGCGCGCCCGGCGCCGGTCAGCCCAGAGCCTGCTGCGGGTGACCGAACGCCTCACGTTCCATCTCTCGGCGGCGCAGTTGGGCATCACGGTCATGTCCCTGTTGCTGGGCTGGGTGGCCGAACCGCTGATCGCGGAGTTGTTGCTGGGGGCCTTCGGGGCGGTGCTCAGCGAATCCTCGGCTCACGCCGTGGCCGTGGCCGTGGCCCTGGCGCTGGCGACGGTGGTGCACCTCGTGGTGGGGGAGCAGTTGCCGAAGATGCTGGCCATCTCGCGGCCTCTGCCGGTGGGATTGCTGTGCGCCAGACCACTGCGCCTTTACGGCTACCTCACGTGGCCGTTCGTGACGCTGTTCAACGGCACCGCCGACCGGATCGTGCGCCTCGCCGGACTCGAGCCCATCGACGAACTCCGGTCGGTGCGGACCCTCCGGGAGCTCGAGCACATCATCCGCTCGGCGGGAAGCAGTGGCGAGCTGGATCCCGACGACGTGACGCTGCTGACGCGCTCGATCCGCTTCGGCGCCAAGACCGCGGCCGACGCCCTGGTGCCGCGTGTGGAGGTGATCACCGTCGCTGCCACCGACACGATGGCCGATCTGGTGGAGGCCACGGTCACCAGCGGTCACTCCCGCTTTCCGGTCGCTGACGCCGATCTGGACGACGTGCGGGGCGTGGTGCACGTGAAGGCGGTCCACCGCGTCCCGCCCGCCGAGCGTCAGACGGTCACCGTGGAGGAGATGATGGTCGACGTGTGGGCGGTGCCCGAGAGCGCCGACCTACGGAGCCTGCTGAGCGAGATGAGTCGCAGGCGCCAGTCCCTGGCGGTCGTCGTGGACGAGCACGGTGGCACCGCGGGGATCATCACCGCCGAGGACATCACCGAGGAGATCGTCGGGGAGATCGACGATGAGCACGACCCGGTCGCCGAGCTCACCCCGCCGGCCCCACCGGGCGAATGGCTGCTGGCCGGCGACCTGCGCGCCGACAGCATCGAGGAGGCCTGCGGCTTGCGCACACCCGATGGCCCCTACGAGACCCTCGCCGGGTTCGTGCTGTACCGGCTCGGTCGGATCCCAATGGTCGGTGACTCGTTCTCCTGGCAGGGTTGGCGGTTCGAGGTCGCCGAGATGGTGCGACGGCGGATCGTGACCGTGCGGGTGGCCGAAACCGAGAGGCAGCGGCCGTGACCGCCCTGGCTCTGCTGGTGGCGGTCGTGCTGCTGGCGGGCAACGCGTTCTTCACCGCCGTGGAGTTCGCTCTCGTGGCGGCGTCACGCAGCCGCCTGGAGGTGCTGGCCGAGTCCGGCAACCGGCGCGCCCGGGTGGCGGTGCGGGCGATGGGGGATCTGGGCATGCAACTCGCCGGCGCGCAGCTCGGGCTGACGATGACCGCCCTGGGGCTCGGCTACGTGGTCGAACCGGCCGTGGCGCGCCTGCTCGACGGTGTGCTCGGAGGATTCGGCCACGGCGTCAGCGTGGCGGTGGCGATCGCCATCGTGGTCTTCGCCCACGTGCTGATCGGCGAGATGGTCCCGAAGAACGCCGCCTTGTGCAATCCCGATGGCCTGGCCATGTGGCTGGCGCCGGTGCATCGGCTGTTCGTCGGGGCATTCCGGCCGGTGATCCGGACCCTCGAGTGGCTCGTGGCGGTGCTCTCGCGCCTGTGCGGCGTGGTCCCGGTGGATCGCACCTCCAGCGCCCGCACGCCCGCGGAGCTGTCCGAACTGCTGGCCGAGTCGCGCACCGGCGGCCTGCTCACCGAGTTCGAGCACACGTTGCTGGCCTCTGCGCTGGAACTGGGCGAGCGACCAGTGGCGTCGATCATGGTGCCCCGGGAGCGGATCTGTGCCATCCCTAGGGGAGCCAGCGTCGCCGAGGCGGAGGCGACGGTGGTGGCCAGCGGGCACTCCCGGCTGCTGCTGGGCGATCTCGACCGGCCCGAGGGGTTCGTGCACGCCAAGGACCTGCTGACGGTCCCGCCCGAGCGCTGGTCCCAGGCGGTTCCCGGCGGTTGCGTCCGGCGGGCACTCATGGTGCGCCGCGACCTGCCGCTGGAGGATCTCCTGCGATTGATGCGGCGACACCGGGTGCATGTGGCCCTGGTGCGCGAGGGGACCGTTACGGTGGGTCTCGTGACCCTCGAGGACGTGCTGGAGTCCCTCGTGGGTGACATCAGGGATGAGAGCGACATTTTCTAGGTTGCGCGTCTCCCGGGGGAACGTCGTGCGCCCGAAGGTGCTGTGGGCGCTGCCGATCGTTCTGCTGCTGGTGATGAGTTCGACCTCCGGCGCGCAGAGCGAACTGGATCAGGTGCGCGCCACCGTGTCTGCGCTGCAGGACGAGATCGATGAGTATCTCGATCAGATGATCGCCACCCAGGCGCGCGCCGACGCGGCAGGCGCCCGCTACTGGGAGGCCGATCTGGCTCTGTACGAACTGAACGTCGAGATCGTGGAGCTGTCCCAGCGCGTCGCCGGGATCGACGCCGATGTGGCCGCGTTGCGCCAGCAGATGATCGAGATCGCCGTGCAGCGCTACATCGACTCGACGACGCCCCCGTCGATCCTGGCCGGCGACGACATCAACCGCCAGGCTGCGGTGGATGCCCTGGCCCGCTTCGTGAGCGAGGGGTCACTCGACATCATCGACGACTATCGCAGGGCCAGCGACGACCTGGATCAGGCGCAGGCCCTGCTCGCCGAGCGCGCCCGGCACCAGCAGGAGTTGATCGGCCAGGCCGCGGCCGCCGCTGCCGAGGTGCAGGCGGAGTTGAACGCCATCGGGTCGGTGTACCTGGAAATCGCGCCGCGCCTCTACGAGCAGGACAGGCTGCTGGATGCACTCGAGGAGGAGGAGCGCCAGCGGCTGGCGGAGGAGTTGCGCCGCCGGCAGGCCACCGAGGCGCGCCGCCTGGAGGCGGCACGGGCCGCGGCGGCTGCAGCGGCCGCCGCAGAGGTCGCCAGGCAGGAGGCCGCCCGGATCGCCGGGGAGGAGGTCGCCCGGGCTGCTGCGGCAGCGTCGGAGGCCCCGCAGGTGGACCCGGGTGCCGGTGCGATCCCGCCAGTCACGCCGGGTACACCGACCGACGCGGCGACGCCGGTCGCCGACTTGCCGGTGCTGCAGGCGGCGAGCGGGTGGGTGTGCCCGCTGGCCGGCCCGTTCAGCCACTTCGACGACTTCGGAGATCCCCGCCACTACGGCGGCTGGCACAAGGGCAACGATCTCATCGCACCCACCGGAACACCCGTGTTGGCCGTCGAGAGCGGGCGCGTGGAGCACCGGGCCAACCGCATCGGTGGGAACTCGGCCTACCTCTTCGCCGACTCGGGCAACTACTACTACAACACGCACCTGTCGGCGTATGAGAACGTCGGCGTGGGCTGGGTGCCCGCCGGCGCCGTGATCGGATACGTGGGCGACTCAGGCAACGCCGCAGGGCTCCCGCACCTGCACTTCGAGTACCACCTCGGGGGGCGGGGCAACCACATCAACCCATATCCCATCGTGCGGGAGGCCTGCAGCTGAGAGCCCGGTGGTCCCGGGACGGCGGCCTCGGGGGTCAGGGGTCCAGCGTCTCGGCCATCAGGGCGGCGAAGGCCTGTTGGGCAGCGATGGTGGCGGGCCCGGGACAGGCCGGCAGCGACACGCCGTCGACAGCCGAGATGGGGTGCACGTTGCGCGTCGTGGAGGTCAGGAACGCCTCCGACGCCTCGGCGAGCGCAGCCAGCGGCACGGTCTCGGGGGTCGCCTCGGTGATCTCCAGCGCCAGGTCGCGGGTGACGCCGGCCAGGCAACCCACTGACAGCGGAGGCGTCAGCAGCCGCCCGCCGAGCACCAGGAACACGTTGGTGCCCGTGCCTTCGCACAGTTCCCCCCGGGTGTTGGCGAAGATGGCCTCGCCGGCCCCCGCGGCGTGCGCCCGCTGGAGAGCCAGGACGTTCTCGGCGTAGGAGATCGTCTTGATGCCGGCGGTGGCACCCCGCTCATTGCGGGGCCACGGCACGGTGATCACCGCCACGTGCGGCGACCAGGGCGGGGCCTCCTCGGCCGCCACGACGACGGTCGTCCCCGCGGGCGGCCGGGCCGAGGAGAACCCGCCAGGACCGCTGGTGGCCGTGATCCGCAGGCGGCCCTCGAGAACCCCTGAGGCGGCCAGCACCCCCGCAACCGCCTCCCGCAACTCGCCCGCTGGCGGCAACTCCAGCCCCAGGGCGCCCGCCGAGCGAGCCAGGCGAGCCAGGTGGCGTCCCACGGCGAACGCCTGCCCGGCGGTGATCCGGACGCTCTCGAAGACCCCGTCGCCCACCAGCAGCCCGTGATCCCGGGGCGAGACGCGCGCTTCGGCCTCGGGAACGATCGCACCGTTCAGCCAGACGACTGGCTCACCCACACGCCGCAGGCTAGCCGTGGCATCCGCGCCGTCCGGGGGGAGTCGCGGGGCTGGGTACCCGGCGGGCACCATCACCCTGATCCGGCGGTAGCGTTTCTCTCGCTATGGCGCGTGATTCCCGGAGCCGCACGTCCCTCGCCGACGCCGTCCGCAACATCGAGAGAGCGGCGCGCACCGGCGGCGGTGACAGCAGGTGGAGCCGCATCCTGCGGCCGAGCTTCCCGGCCCTGGTGGTGCTGATCATCGCCGCGGGGACCGCGCTCGTGGCGTTCGCCTACACCACCCGCGACGTGCAGGCCCGGCCCGTACAGAACGACGACCACTGGCACTCGCCGTACGTGCTGTGGGACTGCGCAGAGGGCACCGAGGGCGAATTCCTGCCGCAATTCACCAGCACCGACGACGCGCTCGGTATCCACTCCCACGAAGATGCCATCATCCACATCCACCCGTACTTCGAGGCCGCGTCGGGTGAGAACGCCACGCTGGAGGACTTCATGACCGCCATGCGGGCGGAGATCAGCGACGACGCCATCACCCTCGACGACGGCAGGGTGCTGGCCGAGGACGTCATCTGCGACGGGGAGCCGGCGATCATCCAGGTGCACCGCTGGGAGTTCGCGAGCTCCGTCGACGAGGCGCCGGACGTCTTCACCGAGGACATGGGGGACATCCGCTTCCTCAACAACGGCGAGGCCTGGACCATCGGGCGCGCCCCGGAGGGTGCCGAAATGCCGCCTCCGCCGAGCATTGCCTGGCTCGGGCAGATCGACCCGTTCGCCTTGCGCGCCGGCGAGGAGTCCACGCCGCTGGTCACCGAGCCGCAGGACGAGTGAGCGGCCGGCGCCGCAGCAATCAACCCGACGATGCCGGCGCAGCGCTGATCGCAAGCCGACGCCACCGGTGCCCGCTCGATGAGGTCCGCTCGATGAGTCCCCGCTCCGCCCTCGTGCTCGCCGGCGGGCTGGGGACACGACTGCGACCACTCACCGAGCAGCGGCCCAAGCAGATGCTGCCCATCGTGGATCGTCCGATGATCGAGCACGTGGTGGCCAAGCTGGCCGCCGAGGGCGTGGACGACGTGGTGCTGTCGCTCGGCTACCGGCCCGATGCCTTCGGTTTGGCCTACCCCTCGGGGCGCTGCGGGGGCGCCGGGATGCGCTACGCCACCGAACCCGAGCCACTCGGGACCGCCGGCGCGCTGTTGTTCGCGGCCCGCCGGGCCGCTGCGGACAACGGCATGGCCGTCGGCGGTGACCCGTTCTCCGAGACGTTCTGGGCCCTCAACGGCGACGTGCTGACCGATGCGCCGCTGAGCGAGTTGCTGGCGCTGCACCGGGCGCGGGACGCCGAAGCCACCATCCTGACGATCCCGATGGCCGACGCCTCGCGCTACGGCCTGGTCGAATCGGACGACTCGGGTCGCGTCTCGCAGTTCGTCGAGAAGCCGGCGACCGGCGGGGCGGTCAGCGGCTGGATCAACGCCGGCGTCTACGTCCTCGAGCCGTCCGTGCTGGCGAGGATCCCTCCCGGGCGCCCGGTCTCCATGGAGCGCGAGACCTTCGCGGCGGTGGCCGCCGACGGCGCGTTGTACGCGCTGCGATCCGATGCCTACTGGATCGACGCGGGCACACCCGCTTCGTACCTGCAGGCCAACATCGATCTCATCTCGGGCCGCCGGGAGATCACCCTGGATGCGCTGAGCCCAAGGGCGGTGGTCTCACCCGCCGCCGACGTCGTCGGCAGCGTCGTTATGGAGCGAGCCGTCGTCGAGGCCGGCGCCTGCCTGCGGGGCTCGGTCGTGCTGCCGGGTGGGAGGATCGGCGCCGGCGCCGTCGTCGACGACTCCGTCGTTGGCTACGACGCGGTCGTGGGCCCGGGGGCACGCCTGGGTGGCTTCACGCTGCTGGGCGACGGTGAGACCGTGGCGGCCGGGGAGTCTCTGCGCGGCGGTTGCCGCTAGGGCAACCGAGGGCGGCGGGCTCAGCGGAACAGGTCCTCAGCGGCGTTTCGCGGCAGATCCCGCAGCGCCCTGCCGTCACCGAACCAGGCGCGCACGACCGCGGCGGGGATGCCGCGGTCCTTGCCCATCACCAGTTCCGCGGCGGCGGCCAACTCGTCGACGATTGCCACCTCGGTGACCTGGAGTTGGCGGCCGCCGGCATCGGCGGTGCCGCGCAGGTCCAGTACCGCCAGGACCCCGGCACAACCGATGGCGACGTCGGTCAGGCCGCGCCGCCACGGGCGTCCGAAGGTGTCGGAGATGACAACGCCCACCGACGGCCCACCCGCGGCGGCGATGCCGTCGCGGATCCGCTGCGCCGACCGATCGGGGTCACGAGGCAACAGCGCCGCATGGCCATCGGGCACGTTGGAGAAGTCGACACCGGCGTTGGCGCACACGAACCCGTGCGAGGTCTCGGCGATGATGAGCTCCCCCCGGCGTCGCAGCACGCGGACCGCCTCGCGCTCCACGACCCGCCTGCGGGCACCGGTGTCGCCGTGGTCCACCTCCACCAGGCGCCCCTCGGCCTTCGAAACGATCTTCTGGGTCACCACCACGATGTCGCGGTCCTGCAGGTGGGCGGCGCCGGCGATCAGGGTGCCCAGGTCGTCGCCGGGCCGAACCTCGCCGACGCCGGTGATCCCGGAGATCGCCAGCGTGTCCGGGACGGTGGGCATGGTTGCCTTCAGCAGTGCGAGGGAGCCGCGCACCCGACCGCCGACAGCGCCGCTTGGGCCAGCGCCGCGGCATCGGTCGGCGTGTGCATGATCGCCGGGGTCACGATGCAGCGCATCCCCTCGCTCTCCACCGCCGGCGCCAGCGCGGCATCGGCCTCATCGATCACGAGGGTCCCCGCCACCGGGGCGTACAGCCGGGCCACGCCAACGACCGACGGCTCGTGCCCGAGCTCAACCATGAGCCGCCCGGCGGGCCCCCGCAGCGCCGCCCCCGCCACGATCGGCGAGATCGCCACCGTCTCCTCGCGCCGCTGCATCACGGCGCGGCGCACCCGCTCCAGCGACAACATCGGCCCGATCGACACGATCGGGTTGGACGGAGCGATGATCACCGCGGCCGCATCGACGATGGCGTCGAGTACGCCCGGCGCCGGCCGGGCCCGGTCCGCACCCGCGAAGCGCACCGCGCGGACCGCCACCGCGTGACGCAGGCCCACGAAGTACTCCTGGAAGCCGATCTCCCCGTCGCTGCCGCGTCGATCCCCGGTGCCTCCATCGATGGTGACGCGGGTCGGCACCGGGTCGTCGCTGACCGGCAGGAGTCGCACCTCGACGCCCCAGCGCCGGCTCAACTCGGCGGTGACGACCGACAGGGTGGCTCCCTCGGCAAGGCGCTGCGTGCGGTACATGTGCGTTCCCAGATCACGGTCGCCGAGCCCGAACCAGCTCTTGCCGCCGAGCTGTCGCAGCGTCTCCAGTGCCCGCCACGATTCGTCCCGCAGGCCCCAACCCGTCTCGGGGTTCAGCTCGCCGGCGAGGCAGTACATGACGGTGTCGAGATCGGGGCTGATGTGCAGGCCGTGCAGCACGAAATCGTCGCCGCAGTTCACCACCGCCGTCACGGCATGCGGTTCGCAGACTCGCACGAGACCGTCGAGCAGGCGTGCCGCCCCGAATCCGCCAGCCAGGACTGCTACTCGCGGGCCCGGCCTCTCTGGTGGCGGCATGGCCCTCCTGTCCGACGCGCCGGGGATACCCTCGCACCCTAGTGGAATCCCCGGACGCCACCGCCGTGCCAACCGAGCGCCTCGGCAGGATTGGCCCACCGGTTCGCGCCATCGTGGTCGCCCACGATCCCGGGGACTGGTTCGACGAGACCCTGCAGTCGCTGCGGGACCAGGACTACGCCGCGCTGTCGGTCACGGTGGTGGACGTCTCGGGCGAGGGAGAGACCGACGGCGCTGTCCCGGACGTGGCCGCCAGGGTGGCGGCGGTGATGCCCGACGCCACCGTCATGGTCGTGCCGGACAACCCCGGTTTCGGTCCTGCGGTCAATGCGGCCGCTCGCATGCTCGCCGGCAAGGACCGGATCGGCGACCCGGACTCGGCGGACGGGCCCGAGCCGGGCATCGCCGGGCAGGCCGCCGACTCGGGCGACACCGCATTCCTGCTGATCTGTCACGACGACGTGGCGCCGGCTCCGGATGCGGTCACGCGCCTGGTGGATGAAGCGGTGGGCCGGGAGGCCGCCGTGGCAGGACCGAAGCTCGTGGATTGGGACAACCCCGGGTTCCTGCAGTGCGTGGGTCTCTCGTCGGACCGGATGGGGGTTCCGGTGCCGCTGGTCACCGCCGGCGAGTACGACCAGGGGCAGCACGATGCGGTCGCCGAGGTGCTGGCCGTGCCCAGCGCCTGCATGCTCGTCCGGGCCGAGGTGTTCGACCGGCTCGGCGGGTTCGATGACGCCATGACCTTCTACGGCGAGGATCTGGACCTGTGCCGGCGGGCAACTCTGGACGGCGAGACGGTTCTGGTGGTGCCCGAGGCGAGGGCTCGCCATCTGGGGCGCCTGCCGGCGCGTCGGCAGCGTCGCGACCACGAGTGGCTCTCCTACCGGCACCAACTCCGGTCGGTGCTGGTGTGCAGCAGGGCCTCCCGCCTGGCGGCCGAGGTGGTGCCGATGCTGGTGCTTTCGGCGACCGAGGCGGCGCTCGCCGTGCTGACGGGGCACAAGCGGCGTGCCGGAGGGCTGGCGGGAGCCTGGGTGTGGAACCTGCTGGGGTTCACGGAGATCCTCAACAGGCGGCGCCAGATCACCGCCCCCTCCGGCGGTGACCGCGTCGGACGCCTGACGCACCGCGGGTACGTCTCGCTGGCGCGATTCGCCGCCGGCCTGGTGAGGGGCGACGCGGGGGTCGAGGGCGCCGGTGTGCTCTGGGGGCGCCGCCGCCGTCTCCGGGATGCCGCACGCGATGCGTCGATCCAGGCCGCGGCTGCCGGCTGGACCGCCGTCCTGGTGCTCTTCATCTTCGGAAGCCGGCACCTGCTGACGAGGGGAATACCGGTATTCGGCGAGATCGCCTGGCTCGGAGACTCACCCGGCGATCTGTTCGGTGCCTTCTTCAGCAACTGGCGGGAGGCCGGGTTGGGCTCGGCGGGACCCGCACCGACCGCCTACGGGATCCTCGGTGTGGCCGGTTCGGTGCTGGCAGGGCAGATGGGCCTGACGCGCACCGTGCTCCTGCTGGGTCTCGTCCCGTTCGGTGCTGCCGGGCTCTGGCGCCTGCTGGCAAGGACGGGCAGTCGCCGGGCCCAGATCGTGGGTCTGCTGACCTTCTTCGCCGTGCCGCTGCCGTACAACGCCCTGGCCAACGGGGTCTGGAGCGCATTGGCGATCTACGGAGCCCTGCCGTGGATCTGTCTCTGGCTGGCACGGGCCGCCGATCCGCCGCGCGCCTCGGTTGCGTCTCCGGTGACGGGTTTCTGGCTGGCGACGGTGCTGGTGGGAGTTCTCGTGGCGCTGGTCTGGGCGTTCGTCCCCGCGACGCCGCTGATGCTGGTGATGCTTGTGGCGGCGCTGGCAGTGGGGGGACTTCTGGCCGGGTCGCCCCGGCGGTTGCCGCACCTGCTGGGTGCCGCGGCGGGCGGGCTGGTGGTGGGCTGGTTGCTCAACTTCCCGGCAGGGCCCACCTCGCTCCGGGAGGTCTTCAGCGCTTCCGGAGCGCGGCCGGATTCCGCCGGCGACCTCACCGTGGCGGAGTTGCTGCGGTTCGCAACCGGCTCAGCGGTCGACAGTTCGCTGGTCTGGGGGTTGCTGGTTGTGGCGGCGCTGGCGCTGGTTCTGGCGCGGGAGGGCCGGTTCGTGTGGGTGGTGCGGGCGTGGTGCCTGGTGGTCGGCTCGGTTCTGGGGGCTCTGGCCGCCGAACACGACTGGGCCCCCTGGGACCTGCCGCGCCCGGAGGTTCTGCTGGCTCCGGCGGGGTTCGGGTTGGCGCTGGCCGCGGCTTTCGGGGCGGCGGAGACAGTCGGCGGAACGAGCGCCCGCCGCCTCCGGCGCTGGGTGCCGGTCGGGCTCGGTCTGGCAGCTCTGATCGTCGGTGGCATCCCCGCATTGACGCTGACCCTCGACGGTCGCTGGGGCACGCCCCGAGGGGATTTCACGACGCCGCTGGCGACAGTGGAGGAAGAGTCCCGCCTGGGTGCCTTCCGGATTCTCTGGGTCGGCCATCCCGACGTGCTCCCCCTCGGCGGCTGGGAACTCGACGATCGCCTTGTGTTTGCCACCTCCACAGCGGTGCCGCCCGACGTGGGCCTGCAGTGGCCCGGTTCGCGGCCCCCCGAGGCCGATCGGCTGCGAGACGCCTGGCGGGACGTGATGACAGGAGAGACCGACCGTATGGGGGAGCGATTGGCCCCGCTGGGGGTCCGCTACGTGGTCGTCATGGAGCGGATCGCCCCGGAACCCTTCGGAGACCTCGCCGAACCGGTTTCCCCCTTGGTGCAGGCCCGTCTCGGCGCGCAGTTCGACCTCGAGCGCCAGGAGGCCCGCGCCGGTGTGGCGGTGTACCGCAACATCGCCTGGCGCCCGTCGCGGACGCTCCTGGCGGGCACGGGCGAGGTGACCCCCGAGGCGTTCGCGGCCTCGCCGAACCTGGCGCTTCCCACCTTCGACCCGCCGGCGGAGGCCCGTGGAGTGCTGCCCCCCGACAGCACCCTCTACCTGGCGGACGCTTCGGGCAACTGGGTGCTCGACGTCGGGGGAACGAGGGTCGATCCCCGGCCGGCGCTCGGCTGGGCGCAGAGCTTCCCGACCGGCGCGGGCGGCGAAGCGACGCTCCGCCATGAGTCGAACGCTGCCAACGCGACGCGCCTCGTCCTCTGGGCGCTTGCGGTGGTTCTGGTGCCGCTGGCGCTCCTGCGCCGCAGGTCGCTGAGGTTCCAGAGCGGCGTGGCGTCCGAACCCGTCGGGGAACGCCGCGCACCCCACGACGTGGTCTCGGCGTTGCTGGCCCGGGCACGCCGGGAGTCCTGACGTGCGCTGGCCGGCGATCCTCGCCCTGATGGCCGCCGTGGCGGCTCTCGTGGTCGCCGACTGGGCGTCGCGGGCCGCTGTCGAAGACCCGCCCCCGGCCGTTCCCCCGAGCGCCAACTCGGGCTACTCCACCGCCGGCGGCGAGACCTGGTTCTGCGTCGGCGGCGTGGGCGGCGCCGGCGGATCCCGCCAGCAGGTGAGCATCCTGAACACCGCCGGGAGCGAACTCCGGGGCAGGGTGCGCCTGTTCCCGGCGGTGCCGCTGGGCGGCCGGTCCCAGCCGTGGCCCGCGGCTCGAGTCGAACTCGTCGTGGCGCCGTACGCCCAACTCGACATCGACCCTGTGGCAACGGTCATGCAACTGTCGCCGGAGCTGGCGAGTTTCGCAGAGTTGTTCGTGGCCACCGAGGTGCGTCTGGACGGAGCCGGCGGCGTCGTGACCCATGACGTCACGGTGGCGGGAGCCGGCGATGCGGGGGCGTGTCTGACCGCCGCGTCGTCGGAGTGGCACTTCGCCGCGGCCAGCACGCGGCGCGACGCCCAGGCGCGGTTGTCGCTGTTGAACCCGTTCTCCGATGACGCGGTCGCCGACATCGGCTTCGCAACCGACGAGGGCCGCCGCGAACCGGTGGCCTACCAGGGTGTCGTGGTGCCCGCCGGCACGCTGCTGATCCTCGACCTCGGCAGCGAGGTGACCCGGCGGCCGCAGGTCGCGTTCTCGGTTGTGGCTCGCAGTGGCAACCTGCTGGCGTCCGCTCTGCAGACGTTCAACGGTGACCTGGGCCTCTCCGGAGTGTCCCTGCGTGCCGGTTCGCCGCGCCCCCGGGAGCAGTGGCTGTTCCCGCTGGGGGTGGCGGGCGCCGAAGCCGGGGCGGCCAACTCGTTCGTGGTGTACAACCCCGACGCCGCCGAGGCGAGGGTCGACGTGGCGGTCGAGGTGGACGCCGCGCTGCAGGCTCGGGGTGTGCCGCCCTTCGAACTCACCGTGCCGCCGGGCCAGCGCGTCGAGGTCACCTTCTTCCCGCCGCTGGTCGAGCAGGCGCACCCCATCTCCGGTGTTGACGTGGTGGCGGCCACGAGCCGCGTCCCGCCCAGCGAGAGGTACTGGGTGAGCGTTCGCTCCTTCAACGGTGTGGCCGTCGTGGCGGAGCGGCTGCGCACCTTCGAGGCACCTTCGCCCGGCGAGGTCTCGATCCTCCCCGGGCGGGCTGTGGGCTCACGGCGCGGCGTGCTCATGCTTGGAGGCGCCGCGAGCGGCCGGCATGCGGTTTCCATCGTGAATCCCTCCCTGGAGACGATCAGCCGCCTGTCCCTGGATGCGCTCACCGGCAGCGGCTGGGTGGCACTGGGAGGTTTCAGCGACGTCGAGATCCGGCCCCGCCAGAGGCTGCTGCTGGATCTCTCGAACAGCCTGCCGCCGGGAGCGTCCGCGCTGCGCTTCAGTGCCACCGAGTCACTCGTGGCGACCCACGCTCGCCCCGGAGGAGCGGGAGCACTCGGAGCAGTACCCGAACTGGAGTCCATTTCCGAACTCGAGCGGCTTCTCTTCTAGGCCGCTTGGCTCCAACGGCTCGGTTCGCCGGGCTCGGCCCCTGTGACTAGTTTTCCCGGTTGGGTGCCCCTTGTCCCCGGCCCAGGGTTGCCCCGACGCGCTCGACCGGATTGGAAGGCAGGCCAATGACCGCGTATCCCAAACTCTTCAGCGAATGGCAGATCCGGCACACGACGGTCCCGAACCGCGTTGTCTTTGCGCCGACCTGCCCGACGTGGGTCGCCGACCCGCTGGAGGGCATCTTCACCGATCAGGCGGTGGCCTACTACGAGGAGCGCGCCCGCTCGGGGCTCGGCATGATC
>JAGWAK010000031.1:28006-39368 GCA_021296435.1 Acidimicrobiia bacterium | reverse complement strand
CGGCGCCCGGCGACCCGTCGGGCACGAGGGCCACCTCGGGCTCACGCTCGGGCTCGGGGTTGCCGGTGCCGTCGATGAACCCGGTCATGTCCAGCGAGTCGCCCAGGATGAAGGTGTTCGTGTCTCGCGGCACGACCATGTGGCCGTCCAGTGCGGTGCGGGCGTCGTACTGCGTCTTCCAGACCTGGTCCTTGTCAGGACTGTTCAGCCAGAACAGCAACTCCTCCTGGGTGCCCTTGGCTTCGCGCCCGCTGCCGTCGGTGGACTCGATGGTGACGAAGTCCTGGAAGTCGTCGGGGACGTCATCGGTCAGTTCGGCCAGCAGGCCGGGCCCGAGGCCCACGACGAGGTTGACGCCGGCGGCATCGGCTGCGGCGCGAGTGTCGGAGATCACACTCTTGATGTGCTCCAGGTCGGCACCCTCGACCCGGCGCAGGTGGACGTACCACTGGTGCTGTCCCATTTCGGCGAAAATTGCGGGTTGTGGCGTGGGCATATTCGGCCTCCGTGACTAGCTGTACCCCTGGCGATTGCGCAGCACTCTAGCAAGACTTCCCCACGCCCGACCCCGCCCGAATCGGCGACACAACGGCGCCCGGAGGTCTGCGATCAACAACCGAGGGAGGGGGCCGGGGGGCCGAGCTGCGACGACTATTCGCCCCGCGTGGAGGAGCAGAGCGGCACCCCGGGCCCCGACCGGGAAGAAGACCGAACCGAGGGGGGGCCGGGGGTCGGGCTGCGACGACTATTCGCCCCGCGTGGAGGAGCAGAGCGGCACCCCGGGCCCGAGTCGGGCTGCCGGGATTTGAACCCGGGACCTTTGGTCCCCCAGACCAACGCGCTAACCAAGCTGCGCCACAGCCCGTTCCGGAGGCCTCACTGTACCTGCGGGCGCCCTCAGAACGCCCCTTCCAGGACCTCCAGTTGACCTTTCAGCACGCAGGCCACGTCGAAGCGCAGGGTCTCCGCGTGACCCTGGTGCTGGCGCAGCCACTGGACGGCCAGGGCGCGGATGCGCTGCTGCTTGCGGCGATCCACGGCCTCCGCCGGGTGCCCGTACGCCGTGCTGGAACGCGTCTTGACCTCGCAGAACACCACCGTGCCGTCGCGACCGACCACCAGATCCAGTTCACCGCCGGTGCCGCGCCAGTTGCGGTCCAGCACCTCCCAGCCGCGCTCGAGGTACCAGGCGGCGGCCTTGTCCTCTCCCCAGCGACCGAGCCGTTGCCGACCGGCGGTCATCGGCCGCGCGGGGCGGCTCAGACCACGCGCCGCTCGGGTACTTTCGCCGCCTTGCCGATCCGGTCGCGCAGGTAGTACAGCTTGGCCCGTCGCACGCGGCCGCGGCTGACCACCTCCAACTCCTTGATGCTGGGGGTGTGGGTGGGGAAGGTCCGCTCGACGCCCACGCCGAAGCTCACCTTGCGCACGGTGAAGGACTCGCGCACGCCCGACCCCCGCCGGGCGATCACCACACCCTGGAAGATCTGGATGCGTTCGCGACTTCCCTCGGTGACCCGGACGTGCACCTTGACGGTGTCTCCCGGCCGGAAGTCCGGTACGTCGGTTCGCAGGCTCTGCACATCGACCAGGTCGGTGGGCTGCATGGCCGGGCTCCTATCACGGACACGTCAGGCGGGACGGGGGAAGCGGAACAGTGCAGGATACGGCCGAAGTTCCCCGGCGCCACCGGGATCTTGAGTCCGGGTGGGACCGCCGGTGCCGAGACCGGCTCTCGCCTGCGCAATCGATCCGGACTTCGACCCCGGCGTCGCCCACCCACGCGGTTGGATCGAAGGGCCGGGACGGTCAGATGTCGGGTGAGAGGCCGAACTCCTCGAGGAGCTCCAGGTCGGCGTCGCTAAGACCGCCGCGGGCGGCGATCAGATCGGGGCGCTGCCGCTGCGTGCGCGCCAGGGCCTGCGCCCGGCGCCAGCGCTCGACGCGCCCGTGGTCCCCCGAGCGCAGCACCTCCGGCACCGCCATGCCGCGGTAGTCCGCCGGCCGGGTGTACTGCGGGTGGCCCAAGAGCCCGCTGGCGAAGGAGTCGTCCCCGCCGGAGTGGGTGTTGCCCATCACGCCCGGCAGCAGGCGCACGACCGCCTCCAGCACCACCATGGCGGCCACCTCACCGCCAGCGAGGACGTAGTCCCCCACGGATATCTCGTCGTCGGCGAGCGCCAGGCGCACCCTCTCGTCGACGCCCTCGTAGCGGCCGCACAGCAGCGAGAACCCGTCGCCGGCGGCGAGGGTCTCGACGGTGTGCTGGTCCAGCCGGCGCCCCGCGGCCGACAGCAGGATCAGCGGTCGCGCCACCTCGGCCCGCTCGACGGTCTCGAAGACGGGCTCGGGCGCCAGCACCATGCCGGGACCGCCGCCGAAGGGCGCGTCGTCCACGGAGCGGTGCGGGTCGATGGCCACCGAACGGAGATCCAGCGCCCGCAACTCGAAGACCCCGTCCCGGCGGGCCTTGCCCAGCAGGCTGTGGGAGGCGAACTGCTCGATCATGTCGGGAAAGATGGAGATCACGTCGATCCTCATGGCACCTCCCCGGTGCGTCAGGGCAACTCGAAGAGCCCCGCCGGCGCGTCGACGACGATGCGGGCCGATCCCCCGTCGCCCTCTTCAACCCTCACCACGAAGGTCAGCGGCACCAGCGCGCCGCCCTCGGTGACCAGCAGGTCGCTGGCCGGGTTGGCCTGCACGGCGCTGACCGTGCCCCGCACCAGGCCGTCGGCGGAGATCACCTCGGCGCCGATGAGCCGGTGCACCCAGAGTTCATCGGGATCCTCCAGCGGCACCGCAAGCAGGGTGGCGCCGCGCAGTCCCTCGGCGGTGTCGCGGTCCTCGTAACCTTCGAACGCCACCAGCCAGCGGTTCTGGCGTGGGCGCGCCCGCCGCACCACCAGAGTGGTATCGGCCGTCTGCAACACCGCACCCGCATCCAGCCGCTCGGTCCGGTTCGTGACCAGGGAGACGAGAACTTCACCGTTGATGCCGTGGGGCCGGTCGACTCGTCCGACCTCCAGGAGATCCGTCGCCGGGCGCACCGGGGGCGCCACGGCCGATCAGGGCTCGACGAAGTCGACGGTGACGCTGCGGCCGTCGTTGACCGCGGCCGCCCGCACGACGGTGCGGATGGCGCTCGCCACCCGGCCCCGCCGGCCGATGACCCTGCCGATGTCGGCCTGGTCCACGTGCACGTCGAGCCGAACATCCTCGCCGTCGGCGCTGGCCACCACCCGGGCCGCCTCGGGCGCCTCGACCACCGACCGGACGATGTGTTCGAGAACCGCTTGGGCGCGGGGGGCGCCGTCGTCGCTCACGAGGATGATCCCGTGCTTGCGGAGTCCAGCTCCTCGAGTCGCGAGCTGGTGCCCTTGAACTCATCCCAGGCGCCGGAGATCTTCAGAAGCTTCTCGACACGCTCGCTCGGCTGGGCGCCGTTGCGGAGCCACTTCAGGGCCTTCTCGTTGTCGATGTTCACCAGCGATGGCTCCTGGCGCGGGTCGTAATATCCGATCGATTCGATGAAACGCCCATTGCGAGCCGACCGCTTGTCTGCCGCCACCACCCGGTAAGTGGGCTGCTTCTTCTTGCCTCTGCGCATCAAGCGAAGCCGCACTGCCACGATTCGTGTTCCTCTCGCCGCCGAAGTGGAGCCCACAGTCTGCCCGGGAATCGGCCCGGTTCCATCACCGGCGCGCCACAAGCGACCGACCGGGAGCCGCCGACAACCGAGGGAGGGGGCCGGGGGGCCGATTTGCGACGCCTTGCGCCTGCGTGAAGGAGCAAACGGCACCCCGGACCCCGACCGGTCCGCGCAGACTCGAGAAGGCGCCGGGGGTGCGGACCGAGAGGCTCAGCGGTCGGGGAAGGCCAGGGGGTCGCGGCCCGCGGTGCCGCCGTCGGGTATCTCCAGCCCCTCCAGTCGCTCGAGCAGGTCGGCGGCGGACCTGTTCCGGGCTCCCCCGGCAGGTGTGACCCGCGAGGGACCGCGGGGTTTGCGACCCTTGGATCCCTTCGATTTGCGGCGACCTCTGCCCGGGCGGGCGTTGCGCATCATCTTCCGCGCCGCGCTGAAGTTGCGCAGCAGCTCGCCAACCTCGGCGGTCGTGGTGCCGCTGCCGGCGGCGATCCTGCGCCGGCGGGACCCGTCGATGATGGCGGGCTGGGCGCGTTCGCCGGCAGTCATCGAGCAGATGATCGCCTCCATCCTCCCCAGGCGCCGCTCGTCCACGCCGGCTTCGGTCGCCTGCGCCGCCTGCTCACCCGGCAGGTGGGCCAGCACGTCACCGAGCCCACCCAGTTTGCGCATCTGGCGCATCTGCTCCAGGAAGTCGTCCAGCGTGAAGTCGCCCGCCAGGACGCGTTCGGCAGCACCGGCGGCCTCGGCGGCCTGGCCGCCCTCGTAGGCCGCTTCGGCCTTCTCCGCCAGTGACAGCAGGTCACCCATGCCCAGGATCCGTCCCGCCAGTCGGTCCGGATGGAAGCGCTCGAAGTCGCCGATGCGCTCGCCGACCGAGGCGAACGCCACCGGAGTACCCACCGCCGCACGCACCGACAGGGCGGCCCCGCCGCGGGCGTCGCCGTCGAGCTTGGTCAGGATCACGGCGTCGAGCCCGACGGCGTCCTGGAAGCTGCGGCCGACGCGCACGGCCTCCTGGCCCGTCATGGCGTCGAGCACCAGGAACGTGTAGTGGGGTTGGATTGCCTCGCCGATGGCCCGCACCTCGGCCATCAGGGCCTCGTCGACCACCTGGCGCCCGGCCGTGTCGCAGATCACGACGTCCCGACCCAGCCGGCGGGCCTCGGCGAGCCCCGCGGCCGACACCGCAACCGGGTCGGTCGCCTCGCTGAAGACCGGCACGGCGATCTCGGTGGCCAGGACGCGCAGCTGCTCGACCGCGGCGGGACGCGACAGGTCGGCGCCCACGAGCAGCGGGCGGCGCCCCTGGCTGCGGAACCAGCGGGCCAGCTTGGCGGCCGCAGTCGTCTTGCCCGAGCCTTGGAGGCCGGCCAGGAGCACCACGGTGGGCGGCCGGGGGGCGTAGCTGATCGACATGGCCTCGCCGCCCAGGGCGCGCACCAGTTCGGCGTGCACGATCCGCACCACCTGCTGGGTGGGGTTGAGAGCACGGTTCAGATCGGCGGCGAGCGCCTGGCTGCGAACCCGGTCCCGGAACTCCGTCACCACGCCGGTGGCCACGTCGGCCGCCAGCAGAACCCGGCGGATCTCGCCGAGCGCCTCGGTGATGTCCTCCGGACGCAGCCTGCCTTTGCGCCGCAGCCGGTCGAAGACCGCGTTGAGGTTGCTGCTAAGCGCCTCGAACATCGCTGTTCCCCTCGTCGTCTCCCACCAGCGCGGCCGCGAACGCGGCGGCGTCAAACGGCACCAGATCACCAAGCCCCTCGCCGAGACCCACCAGCTTGACCGCCACATTCAACTCCGCCCGCACCGACAGCAGCGAGCCACCCCGGGCTGAGCCGTCCAGCTTGGTCAACACCGCGCCCGTCACGCCGGCGGCCTCGCCGAAGCGCCGGGCCTGGGTAAGACCGTTCTGGCCGACCGTGGCGTCGAGGGTGACGAGCACCTCGCGCAACTCGCCCGGCGCCCGCTGCGCCACCCGGCGGATCTTCGCCAACTCGCCCATGAGGTTGTGGTTGGTGTGCAGGCGCCCGGCGGTGTCGATCATCACCAGATCGGCGCCGGTGGCCGCCGCATGGGAGATGGCGTCGAACGCAACCGCTGCGGGATCGCCACCGGGGTCGCCGGCCACGAGGTGCGCGCCCGCCCGCTCCGCCCAGACGGCGAGTTGCTCGGTGGCCGCGGCGCGAAAGGTGTCGGCGGCGGCGAGGACCACCCGCCGGCCCGCCGCCACCTCGGCGTGCGCCAGCTTCCCGATCGTCGTCGTCTTACCCGAGCCGTTGACCCCCACGAACAGCCAGACCGCGGGCGAACCCGAACGATCCAGCCCCCCGTCGGGAGCGTCCATCGTCTCAGTCACGGCCGCGGCGAGCAGGGAGCGCAACTCCCCGGGATCATCGATCCGCCGCTGTGTGGCCTCGGCGCGCAGGTGCCCCAGCAGTTGCTCGGTCACCTCCCAACTCACATCCGCGCCAAGCAGGGCCTCCTCCAGCGCCTCCCAGGTACCGGCGTCGAGGTCGGGACGCGCCAGCGCGGCGCCGAGTCGCTCGCCGAGAGCCGACCGGGCCTTCGCCAGCCGTGAACGCCAACCGGCGGCACGCGGCGAGCCCTCGGGGAGGTCTCCTGGCCGCTCGGGCGCTGCCGTCACCGGATCCCCGCCGCCGTCCTAGGGCTCGCTCTCGGGCTCGGGGAGGTCGTCGGAGAACTCCTCGAGATCCAGCGCCTCGCCCCGGTCGCCGAGCGGGATGAACAAGCGGATGAGCTGATCGCCGCGCACCACCTCCACGGGCACTTCGGTCCCCGGAGCCCGCAGCCGGACGGCAACGGTCAGCTCGTCCATCGAACCCACAGGCTGACCGTCGAAGGAGACGATGCGGTCATTCACCTCCATCCCGGCGGCCTCGGCGGGACCGCCCGGGGTGACCGAAGCCACGATCGCCCCCGGTTCTCCCAGCGGCGGGGTGTAGCCGGTGATGCCCAGGAATCCGAAACGCACCTCGCGCCCGGCGCGCAGTTCCTCGGCGATCCACACGGCCACCTCGATGGGAGTTGCGAAGCCCACACCGATGTTGCCGCCGCCGAAGTTGGACTCGATTGCCACGTTCATCCCGATGACGCGGCCCTCGAGGTCGGCGAGGGCACCGCCGCTGTTGCCGCGATTGATGGGGGCGTCGGTCTGGATCATCCCCAGCGGCGGCATGTCAGCGCCGCCCAGCACCTGGTTCAGGGCACTGACCACGCCCACCGTCACCACGTTCTCCCGGCCGAAGGGACTGCCCACCGCAACCGCGGTCTGGCCCACGTCCACCGTCGACAGCGGGCCGATTTCCGCGACGGCCAAGTCGAGTGCGGGATCGATCTGCACGACGGCCACGTCGAGTTCACGGTTCGCTCCCACCACCTTGCCGCCGGTGCGCAGGCCGTTGGCCAGATGCACGATGACGTCGGGAACCTCGCCGCCGAGCGCCTCGGGGATCTCGAGCAGGCCGGGCCCATCGGGGGGAGCGATGTCCAGGTCCCCGGGGCGACCGGGCCCGCCCGTCCCGCCGTCACCGAACAGGTTCGAGAGCGGCTCGGCATTCTCGACGACATGGGCGGCGGTCAGGATCAGCCCGGCTTCGTCGTAGATGATCCCCGAGCCCTGACCCTGCGTCGTCTGGATCAGGACGACCGACGGCTCCACCCGGCCGGCGGCGAAGACGACAGGCTCCTGTGCCGGCGCGGCCGGTGGCGCCGGGGCCGGAGCCGGTCCCGGTTGGGGTGCCGGCGCCGGTGCCGGAGCGGGCGGCGGCGCCTCGGCGGGACCCGCCTGATCGGCCAGCGGCTGCGGAATCGCCGTCGGCACCTGCGGCGGGGGCGGCTCGGGGCTGGGCGACGGATCCGGGGCGGCCGGTACGCCGAACTGCGGAGCAGGCCCGATGACCTCCGGCGGGCGAACCTGAACGTAGCGAACCGTGTCGATCGGCGCGCCCATCGACAGGACGACCGCCACCACCCCGAGCGCCAGTGCCGCCAGGCTGACGAACACCGCGAAGGCCTGGGCGCTGAGGCGCCGCCGGCGGCGGGGTGGGCGACGGGGCGGACCGGTACCTGCCCGCTGAGGCTGGTCACCCCACCCGAGGGTCCAGGCCAGGTCGTAGTCCCGCGGCCAGGGGTCGCCTGCGCCGGCAGGCTCGCCCCCGCCGACAGGCGGCTCGGGCTCCGGGGATGCTGCCAGCGGCGCCCGCCGATCCTCCAACGGATCCTCTGGCGGATCCGGCGGCGCGATGGGGTCGTCAGGTGCCATGTGAACTCCGTCTCCGGGGCCACGGTCGTCCGGTGGGCACCATCCACGCTATTGGGGCGGCACGCCGGAGCCTCAAAGGCGCCGCGCCCGATTCATCGAGAGACCGGAGCGGTCTCGCCGGTGCGCCCCCTGCGTCTGATCCGGGCGCCGGGGCTGCTCGCCCCGGTCGCCGGCAGCAGGATCGTGAATGTGGATCCGGCGCCGTCGGTGGAGGTCAGGCGCGCCTCGCCTCGGTGCGACTCGGCGATCTGGCGCACGATCGCCAGGCCCAACCCCCGACCCTCGCCGGAGGCCTGCCTGCCTCGCTGGAAGCGCTGGAACACGCGCTCCTGCTCGGCGGTGGGAATGCCGGGGCCCTCGTCGGTGACCGCCAGCCAGACCCAGGCTCCCTCCCCACCGGCGGTGACCCGCACCTCCGAACCCGGCGGCGCCACCCGCAGGGCATTGGAGAGCAGGTTGGCCAGCGCCTGCCGGAGGCTGCCGGCATCGCCGAGGGCGAGCAGGCCGCTGGGTGGCTCGCACGCCAGACGCACGTCGTGGTTGGCGGCGTAACCGCCGAACTCGGCGGCGCCCTGGCGCGCCAGGTCACCGATGTCCACCAGCGTCAGGTGCTGCGGGCGAGTCTCGTGGCGAGCGAAGGTGACCAGATCGTCCACGACACGCGACATCCGCTCGGTGGAGCGGCTCACCTGCTCGGCCACGAAGCGGTAGTCCTCGGTGGTGGCGTCGGGGTCGGCCAGCGTCGTGTCCAGGTTGCTGCGGATCACCGCCAGCGGGTTGCGCAACTCGTGGGAGGCGTCCTCCACGAAGCCGCGCTGGGCGTCGAAGGAACGGTCCAGGCGGTCCAGCATGTCGTCGAAGGTGTCGGCCAGTCGCCGCAACTCGTCGGGCGGACCGTCCAGGGCGATGCGCTGGGAGAGGTCGGTGGCACTGATACGCCGGGCCACCGCGGTGATGCGACCCACGGGCTTCAGCACGTGGCCCGCCAGGGACCAACCGACGATCATGCTGGCGCCGAACAGGACCGCCAGAGCGATGAGGGAGTAGTCCTGCAGCGTCTGCATGGCCCGCTCGTTGGCGTCGATCTCGGTGGCCACCAGCAGCTCCCTGATGGCCTGCTCCTCGACGGACTCGACGCCGCCGCCGGCTTGCAACTCGTCCAGGCCGATCGACTGCGAGAGTGGCGACTCGTCGAGGTTCCTGGCCAGTCCCCAGTAGATGCCTCCCACCACGATGGCGCCCAAACCGAAGAGGAGCAGGCTGTACACCAGCGCCAGGCGGAAGCGGATCGAGCCCAGCGAGCGGTAGAGGGGGCGGAGGAACCGTTCGCGGGAACCGGCACCGATCATGGACTCAGCCCTCCGCGGGTTCCATGCTGCGTCCGATTTCAGGGATAGGGGGCCGACGTGGGCGAGGCGGACGAGGCGATGTCGCCGAGCACGTACGCCGGATCCTCAGGTCCGGTCGGCCCATCGAGGCTCCCGCTGCCCGGCGGGGCGTCCAACCGGTAACCCGTCCCCACGATCGTCTCGATCGGTGCCGGGCTGCCGGGCAGGCCGAGCTTGCGCCGCAAGGTCCCGACGGTCACCCGCACGGTGTTCGTGAACGGGTCGGTGTGCTCGTCCCAGACGTGATCCAGCAACTCCTCCTGCGAGACGACCTCGCCGGGTCGGCTGCAGAAGTACCGCAGCAACGTGAACTCCTTCGGCGTCAGGGCGATCTCGTGACCCCGGCGCCGCACGGCGTGCCGGCTGAGGTCCATCTCGATGTCGCCGACGACGAGGCGGGATCCACAGCGTCCGGCGTCCCGGCGCAACAGCGCCCGGATCCGCGCCGTCAACTCTTCGAATGCGAACGGCTTGACGAGGTAGTCGTCGGCGCCGTCGTCGAGCCCCCCGATTCGGTCCTCGAGGCTGTCGCGGGCCGTGAGCATCAGGATGCGCGGGCGGTGACTGCTCCAGGACGGGTCGCGCAGGCGGCGGCACACCTCCCTGCCGTCGACCGCGGGCATCGTCAGATCCAGGCAGATGACGTCGTAATCCACCGCCGACGCCTTGGCGAGCGCTTCGGCCCCGTCGTACGCCTCGTCCACGGCGTAGCCGTCCCGGCGCAGGCCGCGGGCGATCGCTCCGACCAGGTCCTCTTCGTCGTCGGCGACGAGCACGCGCATCGCCACAGACGGTACCAATCCGGCCGCGATGCGTCACTTCCGGCCGCTGCGGTGGCCGCTCAGTCGCGGGGCGAAACCCCCGCGCCCGCCGCCTGCAACAGAAGCGGGGTGTGCCGGCGCTCGGCGATCACCCTGCTGGAGCCGCCCGGGCGCATTGTCACGCCGTACAGGCTGTCGGCGACCTCCATGGTGGGCTTCTGGTGCGTGACCAGAATGAGTTGCGCAGTGGCACGGAAGTCCTCGATCAGCCGCAGGAAACGGTGCAGGTTCACATCGTCGAGGGCGGCATCCACCTCGTCCAGCACGTAGAACGGGCAGTCCTGCGACCGGAACACCGCGAACAGGAACGCCAGCGCCGCCAGGGACCGCTCGCCGCCGGACAGCAGCGCCAACCGACGCAGGTTCTTCCCCGCGGGCTGCGCCTCGATCTCCACCCCCGAGTTGAGCGGGTCGTTCGGCTCGGTGAGCGACAGCCTTCCCGCGCCCCCCTCGAAGAGCACGCCGAAGACCGTCTCGAAACTCTCCGCCACCTCGCGGTAGCACCGGGAGAACGCCTCCAGAATCTCGCTGTCGACGCTCCGGACCAGCTTCGTGAGGTCCCGGCGGGCGCTGCGGACGTCGGAGACCTGGGCGGCCAACTGATCGTGCCGATCCCGCAGGATGTCGTGCTCGCGCACGGCCAGCGGGTTCACCGGGCCGATGCCGCGCAACAGTCGCTCCAGCTCTCTGATGCGTTGCGGCGCGGTGACACCCTCGAGGAGGTCGGGCTGGGCTGTTCGGCCGGCCCGGATCTCGTCGCAGTCGTGCCGGCTGCGCAGGGTCTCGGTGACCGACTCGATGCGCAGCCGGAGTTCGTCCTCGGAACGCTGGGAGCCGAGCAGTTCCTCACCGACCTCGGTCAGCGACGCGGCCAACTCGGCACGCGCCCTGCGGTCCCCGTCGAGCCGCGCCGCGGTGAGCCGGCCCGCCTCGGCCAGCTCGCGCTGGCGGGCGCGCAGCCGCTCCAGGCCGCTGCGGCACTCCCCGGCACTGCCGGCCAGCCGTGCCGCCAACTCCGCCAGGACCGCGCTGCGCCGGGCGTCAGCGTCTGCGGAGGCGACCGCGGCCTCGTGACCCGCCAGACGCGCCCGGAGTTCGTCCCGGCGATCGGACATCACCGCACGGCGCGCCCTGACCTCCGAGGCCCGCATCGCCAACGACCGTCGATCGGCCTCCAGATCGGTGCGGCGCCGCTGCAGGTCAGCCGCCTCCCTGGCGG
>JAGWAK010000031.1:0-27992 GCA_021296435.1 Acidimicrobiia bacterium | reverse complement strand
CCCGGTCGGCACTGGCCAGCGAGCCTTCGGCCTGCCGGAGTCGCCGCCGGGACTCCTCCAGCGCCTCGCCCACCGCCCCCGAACGGTGGACGCCCACCCGCCAGCCGGTCCGGGAGAAGCAATCGCCCGCCGGCGTGACAATCGTGGCGTCGGGATGGTCGGCAACGGCGTCGCAGGCCTCCTGCCAGGTCGGCACCACGACGACCGAGCCGATGAGCCCGTCGAGGACCTCGTCGGTTCCCCCGCACCGGCCGCGCACGTGCGGGCGAAGGGGGGGTCGGGCTGCGGGGGCGGGTGCGGGCTGCTCGGGGCGGGGGGGCCGCGCCGGGACTTGCGCCTCCTGCGCGGGCCGGGGGGCGGCGTGACCTTCCAGAACCGCGGCCGCCAGGGCTTCCCCTGCGGCGGCCTCGAATGCCGCCTCCCAACCCACCTCGACGGTCACCAGATCGCCGAGCGCCCCCAGGACACCCGCGGTCTGTTCGAGCACCTCCATGCCCGAGCGCGCCCGCTCGTCACCCAACGTCAGGGCCAGGGCGTCGACCCGCGCCCGCCACCGGTCGCACTCGCCGGCAGCGTCGGCCTGGGCCCGCCGGGCGGCCGTCTCGGTGGCGACCGCCTGCTCCCGCCGCCGCTCGGCGGCCGCCAGTTCGGCCTCGTCGTCGTCGAGGCGAGCGCGTTCGGCGGACACCTCCACCTCGGCGCCGTCCAATTCGCCGAGGGCGGCCTCGATGCGGGCGGACTCGTCGCCGAGGGAGGCCAGCAGATCGCCGGCCAACCATCCCTGGCGGCGGCGCTCGTAGTCCTGCTGGCGCCGGCTGATCGCCCGCTGGGCCTGCTGCACGCGGTCCTCCAGGGTGGCGAGATGCTCGCTGGCGGTGGCCAGCGCCACGTGGTCCGGAGCCGACAGGCGCGCCACGGCGGAGGCGAAGCGCCCGTCGAGGGCGGCGAGCTCGCGGCCGGCCGCGGCGCGGCGGTCGGCGAGGTCCCGCCGCCGGACGGGGCGCCCGCAGCTCGCCCTGCTCGGCGCCTAGCCGGTGGTTCTGCAGGGCGGCCAACTCCGCAGCCAGCGCGCCGTGACGGCGCGCCACTGAGGCCTGCTTCTCCAGGGGCCGCAGCGCCCGCCTGACCTCGTTCAACTGGTCCCCGAGGCGCGCCAGGTTCGCCTCGGTGTCGGTCAGCCGTCGCAGCGCCTTCTCCTTGCGCACCCGGTAGGCGGACACGCCGGCGGCCTCCTCGAGGACGGCCCGCCGCTCGGCCGGCTTGGCCCTCAGCACGGCGTCGATGTGGCCCTGGGAGACGATCACGTGGCGGTGCCGCCCCACCCCGGCGCCCGAGAGCATCTCGGCGATGTCGATGAGGCGGGTCTGGGTGGCGTTGATGGCGTAGGCGCTGTCGCCGCTGCGGAACAGGGTGCGGCTGATGGCCACCTCGTCGAGATCCAGCGGCAGGCGGCGGTCGGCGTTGTCGAAGGTGAGCGTGACCTCCGCCCGCCCCAGCGCCGGCCGGCCCGGGTTACCCGCGAAGATCACATCGTCCATCTGCTGGGAGCGCAGAGCTGTCGGGGACTGCGAACCCAGCACCCAACTGATGGCGTCCACGATGTTGGACTTGCCGCTGCCGTTGGGGCCGACGATCACCGAGAGGCCGGGGGCGAAGCTGATCGTCGTGGTCTCGGCGAACGACTTGAAGCCCTTCAGCGTCAGGGCCTGCAGGAACACGGCTACACCTGTGACTGTTCGCAGTAGTAGGTCCAGCGCCCCCGGTACTTGACCCGCGCGATCGGCCGGCGCGAGCGCGGGCTCAGGCGGCCGTGCCTGCGGAAGACGTTGTGATGGTTCTGGTACGCGCCGGGCTCGCCCGACAGCGACACGAAGTGATTGTCCTCCAGCGTGGAGCCCCGGTACTTCACGGCGTCGTGCAGCACCTCCACGATGGCGCGCCACAGCCGGCGGATCTCCTGACGCCCCAGCGAGTCGGTCAACCGGTCGTGACGCAGCCCGGCGTTGAAGAGGATCTCATCGGCGTACATGTCGCCGACGCCGATGATGGCGCCGGCGTTGGTCAGGAAGGCCTTCAGGTAAACCGGGCGGGCCGGGGTCGCCAGCAGGCTCGAGAAGTCGGTCCAGGAGAGCGACGTGACGAGCGGGTCGATGCCCTCGGGCTGTTGCTCCTGCGCCTGCTCGGGACTCAGCAGCCGCAGCCGGGCCCCCTCCTTGAAGTCCAGCAGGCGCAGCCCCCCGTACTGCGTGAACGTGATGACGAGGCGCGTGGCGGGATCGACCCGGTCCCTGTTGGGTTGGCGGCGCAGGTGGCCGCCGGCGCCGAGGGTGATCCCCATGATCTCCCCGTTGTCGAAGGAGAGCAGCAACAGCAGGCCCTGACGGGAGACCTCCCCGGTGATCTTGGCCCGCTCCAGTCGCTCGTTCAGTTCCGCGGAGCTGTGCGGGGTGACGCTCTCGGACAGCACCTCGACCGCCTTCACCCGCCTGTCCAGGACCTCGCGTTCCAACTCACGGCGCACGACCTCTACTTCGGGTGACTCGATCATGGTGTCCTTGCCGCGTCGTCTCCGGACCCGCAGGGGCCACCGGACATCATCTCACCCGCGCCGGGGCACTCCGGGGATAGCCGATCGGCCGGCGACTCGGACTCGTAGCGGGCCAGCGCGGCGTGCGCCGCTGCCTGCTCGGCCTGCTTCTTGGTGCGCCCCTCGCCGGCTCCGCACTCGCTGTCGCCGATCATCAGGACGGCCCGCCAGGTGAGTTCGTGGTCGGGACCGCTGTGGCTCAGGCGGTAGCTGGGCGCCGCGTCCCCGGCGTGCGCGGCCCGCTCCTGCAACACGGTCTTGTAGTCGTCGCGCCCGGGATCGGTCGCCACGGCTGCGATGCGCTCGGTGAGCAGCGACAGCACCAGCCGGCGCGCCGGCTCCCAGCCGCCGTCGAGATACACGGCCCCGATGAGGGCCTCGGTGGCGTCCGCCAGGATGGAACGCTTGGCGCGACCGCCGGCCGCTTCCTCGCCCCGCCCCACCAGCAGTTCCTGCCCGAGTCGCAGTTCGCCGGCCAACTCCGCCAGGCAGTCGGCCGACACCACCGAGGCCCGCACCTTGGCGAGTTGGCCCACGTCCAGGTCGGGGTAGCTGGTGTACAGGTGCTCGGAGACGACCACGTCCAGCACGGCGTCGCCCAGCAACTCGAGGCGCTCGTTGGAGGCAGGCCTGGCCCCGGCGACCGGACGCTGCTCGGCCACCCAGGATCGGTGGCGCAGCGCCAACTCCTTCAGCGTCTCGTCAGCAAACCGGTAGCCGATTCGCTCGGCCAGGTTGTCGCCCTCGACAGCAGCCACTCAGCCCAGTCGAGCCTCGACGTAGTCGACCGCGTCGCGGACCGTCCGCAGGTCCTGCAGGTCCTCGTCGTCGATCCGGAAACCCACGGTGCGCTCGCCGAACTCCTCCTCCAGCGCCTCGACCAGCTCGATCAGCGCCAATGAGTCGGCGTCGAGGTCGTCGAGGAAGGAATCGCCCTCGGCGATGTCGGCAGGGTCGATCTCGAGAATGTCAGCCAGCCGGCCCCTGATTTGCTCCAGGATCTCCGACCGCGGCATCGGACTCTGCGAAACGTGGGTTTCTGCCGGCACGGCTGCTGCCTCCTCTCGACACCCGGCGCGCCGGACGGCACGCGGCGGGGAGATCGAATCCTACCCGGAGACCGCGTCGGCGATCTGTGAGGGGACCCCAGCCGCCGCCAGTTGATGAGACACGGCGATGGCGCTGGCGATCGCCTTGGGGCTCGAGGATCCGTGCGAGATGGTGCACACCCCGCGCACACCCAGCAGGACCGCGCCGCCGGTGTTCTCCGGATCGAAGGTCTCGTAGAGACCCATGAGCGCGGGGAAGAACAGGTCGGCGCCGGCCCGGGCCTCGGGAGAACTGTCGGCCAGGCCGATGATCTGGGAGGCGATGACCGCGGCCACGCCCTCGGCGGTCTTCAGCATCACGTTGCCGGTGAAGCCGTCGGTCACGATGACGTCCGCGCAGTCCAGCAACAGGTCGCGCCCCTCCACGTTGCCCACGAAGCGGGCCCCGGCCCGGTCCTGCCAACCCGGGTCCTC
The DNA here is from genome assembly GCA_021296435.1 of Acidimicrobiia bacterium. Classification (GTDB taxonomy): domain Bacteria; phylum Actinomycetota; class Acidimicrobiia; order Acidimicrobiales; family CATQHL01; genus VXNF01. The sequence continues at coordinate 23,882 of JAGWAK010000031.1, read as the reverse complement.
CAGGAGCGTGAAGACCTCCTTGACCAGAGCCGAACCCTTGCCGGCCTCCTCGCCGATGGACAGCAGCCCCACCCGCGGCTCGGCGGTGCCGAACCCGGCGCGGCTGTACACCGCACCCATGCGGGCGAACTGCACCAGCCAACCGGCGACGCAGTCGGAGTTGGCCCCGCAGTCCAGCACCACGGTGGGTGTCGCCCGCCCGGGCACCGGGAAGAGGCAGGCCACTGCCGGACGCACGACCCCCTTGATCCGCCCGAAACGCAGCAGCGCACTCGCCATGGCGGCGCCGGTGTTGCCGGCGGAGAGCATGGCGCAGGCCCGGCCGTCGCGCACGGCCTCGGCCGCCCGCACAACCGAGGCGTCCTTGAGACGCCGGATGCTGGCACCGGGGTCGGCGTCCATGCCGACGACCTCCCGTGCCGGGATCACATCCAGGCCGCTGCCGTCGAGTTGCTCGGGCGGGCCCACCAGCACCACGCCGAGCCCCTCGCCCGCTGCCATGCGGGCACCCTCGACGATCGCCTCGGGCGCGTTGTCGCCTCCCATGGCGTCGACGGCGACCGGCAGCGCTCTCACGATGACCGCAGGAGCTGGAGATTGCGCGTCGGGTCGCCGGCAGCTCGGCTCACAGGCCGGCGAACCCCCTCAGCCGAGTTCGACCGCCTGCCGGTCGCGGTACCAACCGCACTGCCCACAGACCCGGTGCGGCAGTTTGGCGGCTCCGCAACGGGAGCAGGACGAGCGGGACGGCGACCGCAGCCGCCAGGCGGCGGCGCGGCGGCTGCGCGAGCGCGACTTGGAGGTCTTCTTCTTGGGAACGGCCACACCGTGACGGTAGCGGCCTCCCCTGCCGGTTCCTCAAGCCCGGATGTCAGGGTTGGAAGTCGTCGAGCGCCGCCCAGCGCGGATCGCGTGGGAGTTCGGTCGCGTCCTCGGCGGGCGGCGGGCCGTAGTACGAGCCTGCGGCGGGCCCACCGCAGGACTCGTCGCAGAGCGGGGCGAGCGGCAGCGTCAGCAGCACCAGCTCGCGCAGCATCGGCGCCAGGTCCACGACCTCGCCGTCCAGCGGGAACGTCTCGCCCTCGGCCGGCCCCGCCTCGAACACCTCGGTCACTTCGGGCGCCACGGGGACCAGCACCGGCCTCAGGCAGCGCCGGCATTCGAGCTCCCAGCGGGCGTGCACCTCGCCCGAGCAGATGATGCGCCCCGCCTGTGCCTCCAGGGTGAGCTGCAACTCGACGGCGTCTTCGGCGATCGCCCCGCCGCCGACCGCGAGGTCCGCCAGGACCCGCCTGCCCGTCAACTCCCGCCGCCGGCCCGGGGTCGCCAGTAGGTCGGCGACGGTGACCAGGACCGGGCGCGGCTCGCTCACCCCTCGTCTTGGTTGAAGAAGAGCGGGTCGGTCTCCTCGGACTCGTCCGGACCCGGCGCGGGTGCGGGCGGGATCGACCCCTGCAACCGCCTGCGTCCCTGCCGCACGTTGTCCAGGGCGCGCTCAATGGCCTCCTCGAAGCGGGCGAGATGCTCGTCGCAGTAGTCCTCGAGTTCCAGCCGCTGGCGGCGGGCCTGCTCCTCGGCCGCCTCTGTGATCCGGCGGGCCCGCACCTCCGCCTGCTTGACGACCTCGGTGCGCTGCACCATGCGCGCCGCCTCGGCCTTCACGTCGTCGATGATGTCCTCGGCGTCCCGGCGCGCCTTGGCGAGGTAGTCGTTGCGCTCCTTGATGAGCCACCGGGCGCTGCGCAAGGCCACCGGCAGCCGGGCCCGGGCGATCCGGATCAACTCCAGGACGTGGTCGCGGTCCAGCCGGACCTGCGAGGACAGGCTCGAGGCGCGCGCCCCGCTCACGTACCGCTCCAGGTCGGCGAGTGCGGCCTCCACATCCTCGACGACCTCGGGGCCGCTGCCGGCGAGCGACTCGAACGTCCCCGGCTCACCGGCAGACCCGCCGAGGGAGAAATCCGGCTCGTCGCCGGGTGCGAGAGGATCGTCGTAAGAGCTCACGAGACCGACCGGTTTCCCTCGAGGCGCCTCGCCACCGGGGCGGGCACCATCGAGTCCACGTCACCACCGAAGCGGGCGATCTCCCGGATGTACTTCGAGGCGATGAAGGAACTGGCCGACGTGGACGGCAGGAAGACGGTGTGCACGCCGGCCACCTTGCGGTTGGTCTGGGCCATCTGCAGTTCGCTCTCGAAGTCCGAAACCGCGCGCAGGCCCTTCACGATGAAGTCGGCCCCCTCTCGGCGGGCCAGGCTCACCACCAACTCGCCGAACATGGTGGTGCGCACGTTCGGGAGATGCGCGAACGTCTCGTCCAGCATGGCCTCGCGCTGGTCCATGCTGAACAGCGTCTCGCCCTTGTGGGGGTTGCGCATCGCCGCCACGATCACCTCGTCGAAGAGTTCGGCCGCCATCTCGACGACCTCCACGTGGCCGTTGTGCACGGGGTCGAACGAACCGGGGTACAGCACGCGGACCACGTCAGTCACTTCCTGCAGGTCCCGCCGGGGTCTCGGCGTCCTCGGCGACTCGACGTCTCGCCATTTGCACAACGGTACTCCCCCGGCGACGCTCGGAGATGACTATCCAGTCCGGGTGGGCGGGCACCGGGCGATCGGATTCGGCGACGAGAATCCCGGCGTTCAGCCGTTCCAGCAGCCGCTGCCAGCCGTGATCGGGGAAGTCGTAGGGCGGGTCGCAGAAAGCCACGTCGAAGGACTCGTCGGTCTTGCCCAACCAGCCGAGGACGTCGGCGGTCACGATCCCGCAGCGGTCGCCGAAGTCCAGCGCCGCAACGTTCGCCCGCAGGATCGCCGCGGTGGCACGGTGCCGCTCCACGAACGTGACGTGCGCCGCGCCCCGGGAGAGCGCCTCGAGCCCCAGCGCGCCGCTGCCGGCGAAGGCGTCGAGCGCCACCGCCCCCGCCAGGTCACCGATGCTGCCGAGCGCCCCGAAGATGGACTCGCGCACCCGATCGGTGGTGGGGCGCACTCGGTCGCCGCGGGGGACCTTCAGCCGGCGCCCCCGGGCCTCGCCGGCGATGATGCGCGTCATCGGGCTGGGCTGATCATCGGGCCGGGCTGATCATCGGGCCGGGCCGGGCGGGCGCCACATGAGCGTCAGCGTCACCCGCTCGTCGACGCTGCGGACCTCGCCGGTGGTGGTGAACCCCAGGCGTTCGTAGAAGGTGAGGTTGCGGGAGTTGGAGGACTCCAGGTAGGCCGGCAGCCCCAGCCGGTCGCAGCGGGCCAGCATCGGGGCCAGCAGGCGGGCCCCGAGCCCCTCCCCCTGGCGGCCAGGGACCACGCCGACCGCAGCGAGGTGCCAGTGCGGCTCGGCCGGGGCCCGGCGAGCGAACCGGGTCAGGCTGGCGAGCACCACCGGGGCGCGTTCGCCCGCCAGCTCGCCGACCATGCGCCGGAACTGCTCCACCGACTCCGCCGGCAGTTGCCCGGCGCCCGGCGGGTGCCAGCAGGCCGCGCCGGATCCGTCGCCGGTGACGTGCACTTCGGTACCCGGCGGCGCGTGGGTGACCATGAAGCTCCACCAGGAGGTCCGCCAGGCGGCACGCTCGCCGCCCGCCACGCCCGCCAGCAGCCACGCCTGCAGCGGGTCACCGGCGAAGGCCTCGGCCAGAACGCCGGCCACCTCGGCGGTGCGCTCGCTGCCGACCCGGCGAACCTCCTCGAGCCGGGCCAGCTCGCTGGGGCGTCGCTCGCTGCTCATCACCCCATCCTGCCGCGGAAAGCACCCAGAACCCGGCACCGGGGATTGGCGGAGCCTGGATTCCGGCCTTCGTCGGAATGACGACGAACCGGCCTCGGACATCGTGCAGCAGGCGCCTAGGACTTGTCGAAATAGTCGATGTCGGCGTCGCTCAGCAGCAGCGCGATCTCATCGGCGAGCACCGGGTCCGGGCCGCCCGCGTCGCAGATCGACTCGGCCGCCCGGCGCGCCAGAGGGATCCAGTCGCGGTCGCGGCGCAGCGAGGCCAGCTTCAGGTCGCTGCGGCCGGTCTGTCGGGAGTCCATGAGGGTGCCCTCGCCGCGCAGGTCCAGGTCGATCTCCGACAGTTCGAAGCCGTCGCTGCTGTCCACGAGGGCCCCCAGGCGCGCCTGCGCCGGCGGCGAGGGATTCTCGACGACCAGGAAGCACCATCCCGGCTGGGACCCGCGCCCCACCCTGCCCCGCAGCTGGTGGAGTTGGGCGATGCCGAAGCGATCGGCGCCGAGGATGACCATGACGGTGGCGTTGGCCACGTCCACTCCCACCTCGATGACCGTCGTGGCGACCAGCACGTCGAGTTCACCGCGCCGGAAGGCGGCCATGAGGGGCTCCCGGGCACTCGCCGGGAGGCGCCCGTGCAGCAGCCCGACCCGCAGGCCGGCCAGCTCGCCGGCGCGCAACTCCTCGTAGGTCGCCTCCGCGCCGGCCGCCTCCACCTTGTCGGATTCCTCGATGAGAGGGCACACCACGTACGCCTGCCGGCCGGCAGCGACCTCGGCCCGCAGCCGCTCCCACACGGCGGCCTGCTGCAGCGCCTCGGTCACCGCCGAGGTCGTCACGCCGGCCCGCCCGGCTGGCAACTCGTCGAGGCGCGACACGTCCAGATCGCCGTAGACGGTCATGGCGGCCGTGCGGGGGATCGGCGTGGCCGTCATGACCAGCACGTCCGGCAGGCCGCCGCCGGCGCCGCGGGCCCGCAGGGCGGCGCGCTGCTCCACGCCGAAGCGGTGCTGCTCGTCCACCACGGCCAGGCCCAGGGACTCGAAGGCCACACCCTCGCCGATGAGGGCGTGCGTGCCCACCACCATGTCCACGTCGCCGTTCGTCAGGCCGGCCAGGATGCGCTCGCGGCCCGAGGCACGGGTGCGACCCGTCAGCAACTCCAGAGAGACCGGCGGCAGGCCGCCGAGAGCCAACCGCCCGCCGGCGCTCCCGAAACCGCCGGCACCGTCCAGCGACCGCAACAGCTCGCTGAGACCAAGGTGGTGCTGCTCGGCCAACACCTCGGTGGGTGCCATCAGGGCGGCCTGACCGCCGCCGCAGACCACCGCCAGCATGGCCATCAGGGCGACCACCGTCTTGCCCGAACCCACTTCGCCCTGCAGCAGCCGGTGCATCGGCCACGGCTGGCGCAGGTCGGCCAGGATCTCGTCGACGGTGCGGCTCTGGGCGGCGGTCAAAGCGAAGGGCAGCCGCTGGCGGAAGCCCTCCAGCAGTTCGGCGTCCACCCGGTGGGCGATGCCGTCGCCGGAGCGCTGCCGCAGGCGCTTGCGGCCCACCAGCACCACCTGCATCCGCAGCAACTCGTCGAAGACCAGCCGGTTCCTGCCCCGGGTCACCTCGGCGAAGGACTCCGGGTTGTGCACCAGCCGAAGGGCCTCGTGGCGCCCGCACAGGTCGTGGTCCGCCAGCAACTCCGGCGGGACGGGGTCGGCGATGCCGCGCTGCGCGCAGCGCCGCAGCGCCTCGGCGACCATGTCGGCGATCTCCCAGGTACCGATGGCCGCCTTGGCCGAGAGCGGGTAGACGGCGAAGATACCCCCGGTGCGGTCACCCACCAGGTCCACCACCGGGTTGGTCATCTGGGTGGCGCCCCGGAACGTCTCCAGGCGCCCGTACAGCAGCGTCTGCATGCCCTCGCGCAACTGCTTGGCGCGCCACGGCTGGTTGAAGAACACGCAGTGCAGGCGGGCTCCCTCCCGGTCGCTGAACAGCACCTCCACCCGCCGGCGGCGGCTGCGCCCCGGCACGGCCCGCACCCGCTCCACGGTGGCCAGCACGGTGGCGTCCTCGCCCACCTGCAGCTCGTCGACGGTGGCCTCGCGGCTGCGGTCCAGGTAGCGGCGGGGGTAGTAGGTCAGCAGGTCCCCCAGGTGCGCCACGCCCAGCTCGCCGAGCGCCTGCACCCTGCGCCTGTTGCCGCGCTTGAGGCGCTCCAGATCGATCCCGGCCAGGTCCCGCCAGGTCAGCGGGGCGGGCGCCTCAACCACAGGTCAGCAGCACCGCCGGGCCCGGCGCCTATTCGACGCCGACGTAGTAGTGGTAGAGGGGCTGGCCGCCGGCGTGCACCTCCAGCTCAACGTGCGGCCGGGCATCCGCCAGCCAGCTCGCCACCGCCTCGGTGTCCGCCTCGGTGGCCTCGGCGCCGCAGATGAGCGTCACGATCTCGTGCTCGTCGCCGACGATCTGCTCCAGCAGGCCGCAGGTGACGGTGACCAACTCGCCGGCAACGCACTGCACGTCACCGGCGCTGAGACCCATGAAGTCGCCCTCGGCCACCGGGCCCGCCGGCGTGACGGCGTCGCGCACGGCGCGGGTCACCTCCCCGGCGGTCACCTCCTCGGCGAGGGCGGCCATCACCTTGCCGTTGCGCGCCGCCTCGGACTCGGGGTCGAACTCCACCATGGCGCTGAGACCGGCGGGGATGCTGACCGTCGGCACCACCACCACGTGCTTGTCGGTGAGCTCGTGCAACTGCTGGGCGGCCAGGACGATGTTCTTGTTGTTGGGCAGCACCACGACCCCGTCAGCGGGAGTGCGTTCAACAGCTTCCAGGAGCGTGGCCACCGAGGGGTTCATGGTCTGGCCGCCGGTCACCAGCTCGGCCGCCCCCAGCGACTTGAAGATCCGTCCCACACCGTCGCCGGTGGCCACCGCCACGACCCCCGTCGCGGCGCGGGTCGGCGCCGCCACGTGGTCGACGTGCGACACCTGCTCGTGGAGGTCGGTGACCTCGATGCGGTGCGGGCGGCCGGCCTCGATCCCGGCCTCGATGGAACCACCGATGTCGTCGGTGTGGATGTGGCAGTTCCACAGCCCGTCGCCGCCGACGACCACGATGGAGTCTCCCAACTGCTCCCAACGATCCCGGAAGGCCGCAATCCGGTCATCGCCGGCGTCCAGCAGGAACATCACCTCGTAGCGCAGGTCGGCCACGTCGCCGGCGCCCTCGATGTGGTGGGGATCGTCGCCGAGCAGCGGGGCGGCGACCTCGGGCGGCTCGGGCAGGGGGCGCCCGTCGACCACGTGCGCCAGGGCGTCCAGCAGCAGCAGCAGACCCTTGCCGCCGGCGTCCACGACCCCGGCGGTGCGCAGCACTTCCAGCAGTTCCGGGGTGCGCTCCAGGCTCTCCCGGCCCGCCTCGATGGCCTCCTCGATCACCTCGGCGAGGGGCGCGTCCCGCCGGGCGGCGGCCGCCGCGGCTGCCGCAACGTCCTTGCCCACCGTCAGGATGGTGCCCTCCACCGGCCGCGCCACGGCGCCGTAGGCCGCCACCGAGGCCGCCTCCAGGCTGCCGGCCAGACCGGTGGCGTCGATCGTGACCGCCTCGCGCCAGGCGCCCGCCATGGCCCGCAGGAACTGCGACACGATGATCCCCGAGTTGCCGCGGCCCGCCGCCAGGGCGCTGTCGTAGATGGCCTGGCACACCGAAGGAAGATCGCAGTCGGCGGGGAGGGCGTCGACCACCGCCCGCAGCGTCAACGACATGTTCGTGCCCGTGTCGCCGTCGGGCACCGGGTAGACGTTGAGGGCGTCGATCACGGACCGATGGGAAGCCAACGCCTCGCTGTAGCGCCGCATCAGCAGGTCGACGTGATCGGCGGTCAGCCGATCGAGGGGGGCCACGCCGCTAAACAATAGCGAGGGCCGCTCGTGCGGCTCGCCAACCAGCGACGATGCGACCTCTGTCACACCGGCGAGTGATCCGTGTTGCACCAGCGCGCTGGCGACTACCCTGCGGGCACGCTCGGCGGGGACCCCGCCGGGCGCTGTCACATATCGGGGAGACGGGCCCGCTGAGACCGGCCCGGGGAGACTGGCACATGCAGGGAGTCATCAAGTCCTACGACCCCGTGACCGGTGACGGGGTCGTGGTGCGCGACACCGACTTCATCGAGTGCGACCTCGCCGAGGGTGCCCTCGAGGGTTCGGTGTTCCGCTTCCTGCGCCAGGGCCAGCGGGTGATCTTCGACCTCGACGACGACGGTCGTGCCACCGCCCTGCGCCTCGGCAGCGAGGTGGACATGGGCACCCCGACGCACCTCTACTGAGCCGCCGGCGAGACGTCGCGAGCAGCCCCATGACCACCACGAGCCTTAGCGGCACCATCACCCACCAGCGCCTGGCGGACTGGGTGGAGGAGTGCCGGCAGGTCCTGCAGCCCGACGACGTCTACTGGTGCGACGGCAGCGAGGCCGAGTGGGAGCGGCTCTGCGCCGCCCTGGAAGCCTCGGGCACGTTCCAGCGGCTCAACCCCAACCTGCGCCCCAACAGCTTCCTGGCGCGTTCGGACCCCGCCGATGTGGCCCGGGTGGAGGACCGCACCTTCATCGCCTCGGTAGACCCCGAAGACGCCGGACCCACCAACAACTGGCGCGCCCCCACCGAGCTGAAGGCCGAACTGCTCGAGCACTTCAGGGGCGCCATGGTGGGCCGGACCATGTACGTGATCCCGTTCAGCATGGGTCCGCTGGGGTCGCACATCTCCCAGATCGGCGTGCAACTCACCGACTCGGCCTACGTGGTGGTGAACATGCGGATCATGGCGCGCATCGGCGACGAGGTACTGGCCGAACTCGGCAGCGACGGAAACTTCGTGCCGTGCCTGCACTCGGTGGGCCATCCGCTCACCGACGGGGAGCCCGACGAGCCGTGGCCTTGCGACGCCGACAACAAGTACATCGCCCACTTCCCCGAGACCCGGGAGATCTGGTCCTACGGCTCGGGCTATGGCGGCAACGCCCTGCTGGGCAAGAAGTGCTTCGCCCTGCGCATCGCCTCGGTCATGGCCCGCGACGACGGCTGGTTGGCCGAGCACATGCTGATCATGAGCGTCACCCCGCCAGGGGGACCTTCCCGTCGGCCTGCGGCAAGACCAACATGGCCATGATGGTGCCGACCCTGCCGGGCTGGAAGGTCGAGACCCTGGGTGACGACATCGCCTGGATGCAATTCGGCTCCGACGGGCGCCTGTACGCCATCAACCCCGAGAACGGCGTCTTCGGGGTGGCGCCGAACACCTCGCGCGCAACCAACCCCAACGCTCTGGACACGATGTGGGGCAACTCCATCTTCACCAACGTGGCCGCCACCGCCGAGGGCGACGTGTGGTGGGAGAACCTCACGCCCACGGCCCCGGAGGGCCTCACGGACTGGCGCGGCCGGCCCTATGCGCCCGACTTGGGGGAACCGGCGGCGCATCCCAACGCTCGCTTCACGGCGCCTGCGGGCCAGTGCCCTTCGATCGCACCCGAATGGGAGGACCCCGCCGGCGTGCCCATCTCGGCGATCGTCTTCGGCGGGCGCCGGGCGCGCAACGCCCCGCTGGTCACCGCAGCCCGAGACTGGCGCCACGGCGTGTTCCTGGGCTCGATCCTCAACTCCGAAACCACCGCGGCGGCCAGCGGCGAGGTCGGCAAGGTGCGCTTCGATCCCTTCGCCATGCGGCCGTTCTGCGGCTACAACATGGGCGACTACATCGCCCACTGGCTGGAGATGGGCGCCTCCCGCGACCCCTCCCGCCTACCGCGGATCTTCTGGGTGAACTGGTTCCGGCGCGGCGACGACGGGCGCTTCCTGTGGCCCGGGTTCGGCGAGAACTGCCGCGTGCTGCGCTGGATCGTCGAGCGTGTGGAGGGGCGCGGCGAGGCCGTCGAGACCCCGCTGGGGTTCAGCCCGCCGTCCGGCGCCCTGGACCTGTCGGGGCTACAGGTGCCCCCGGAGGACATGGACGAGCTGCTGTCGGTGGACCGCGAGGCCTGGCGAGGCGAGATGGACCTCATCAGGGAGCACTTCGGCTCCTTCGGCAAGCACCTGCCGGGCGAACTCTGGGAGGAGCTGGCGGCGCTGGAACGCCGGCTGGAGGCCTGAGGGGCTCAGATCTCCACGACGGGGCAGGTCAGCGTGCGCGTGATGCCGCCCACCGCCTGCATCCGGCCGATCACCATGTGCCCGAGGCTGTTCATGTCGGGCGCGGTGGCCTTCACGATCACGTCGTAGGGACCCGTGATCACGTCGGTGGCCTCCACGCCTTCCATGCCCCGGATGCTGCGGGCCACGTCCGCCGCCTGGTCCATCTCGGTCTGGATGAGGACGTACGCACTCACCGACATCTCGACCTCCTACGCCGTGAGGTGACGGGACAATCGTAGGTGACCGTTCCCGACGCGCTCGTGGCGGCGCGTGACCGGTCGGGGGTTGGCGCGGTCCGGGTGGGGTGGTGTGAGGCCTCAGCCGATGATCATGGTCCGGATGATCAGCCCGGCAATGAACAGCCCGCCCCAGCCGTACAGCAGGTAGTGCTTCGCCCGCGCCACCTGGGAGCGGTAGCTGAAGAGGATGCCGATGGCCGCCAGGGTCACGAAGCCGTAGAAGGTGTGGATGCCGGGCACCTCGCGGCCGCCGCCCGCCATGAGGACCACGCCGACGATGATCTCGGCGATCAGCAGCAACTGGGCACCCAGCACGAACCACCACAGGGCGCGGGCACGCAACCTGGGGAGCCTGTGGGCCGCCAGCGCCCAGATCGCGGCCGCACCGTTGCCCCCCAGGGTCACCCAGGCGAGCGTGACGTGCGCGTCGAGGAGGGAGTCCGTGCCCACGGTGGCGGTCAGGCCTGCCGGCCGGCCCCGGGGACCATGCTCAGGTGAAGAGATCGGGCTCTTGGGGACCGTTGCGACTATGACCCGGTCGCACGAACCATTCGGTGCCGAAGGCGGCGGCGAAGTCCTCGTCCCGCAGGTTCAGGAAGAAGGAGTCCGCCCCGATCTGGCTGGCGTGGGCAGCCATGGCGGCCCGCTACCGATCCAGCACGCCGGTGACGTCCACCGCGTGGGTGATGTCGGCGTCGGGCAGGCCGAACTCCTCGCTGTCGACGCGCTCGGTGCGCTCGGCGTTGAGCGGTGTGCCGGCGCGTTCGGCCGCCTCGACCATCTCGCGGACCCGGTCGCGGTTCATCGTCGCCCAGTAGACCCGGGGCGTGCCCGCCAACTCGGCCGCCCGGGTGCCGACCCGGTGCACGGCCACGTGGTCGGGATGGCCGTAGCCGCCGTGGCTGTCGTAGATGGTCAGCACGTCCACGCCCTCGGTCGCCAGGATCCCGGCCAAGCGCCGGGCTGCCTCGTTCACGTCGGCCTGCCAGAACGACTCGGGGGCATCGTTTTGGGGCACACCGGCCATTCCCGAGTCCCGATAGCCCAGGAACACCACGCGATGGCATCCCAGCAGGGCCGCCGAGTCCCGGGTCTCCCGCTCCCGCCAGGCGCCGAGGTCCTCGCCGTCGGCCACGACGCCGGGGATCTGCTCCCCCTCCTCGCCCCGCGTGGCCAGCACCACGACCACCCGGTGCCCGGCCGCGGCGGCCTTGGCCATGGTGCCCCCGGTGGCGATCGCCTCGTCGTCGGGGTGGGCATGGAAGCAGACCAGGGTCGCCACGGCGCTCAGGCTACGGAGCGGCGGGCGCGATGGGCCCGAGCCGGGGCCGGGCGACCGCGCCTGTGGGCGCAGGTGCTCAGGCGATGGCGCCCGCTGTCCGGAGATCGGCGATCTCAGCCGGCTCGAAGCCCCAGTCGGTGAGTGCCTCGTCGGTGTCGGCGCCGGGTTGGGACGGCGGGCGGTGGACAGCCGAAGGAGTGCGACTGAATCGCGGGGCGGGAGCCGGCTGCGTGACGCCGTCGACGTCGATGAAGCTCTCCCGAGCCTCGTTGTGGGGGTGGCGGGGCGCCTCGTCGAAATCCAACACGGCCATCACACACGCGTCGCTGCCCTCGAAGGCAGCAGACCACTCGTCGCGCGTGCGGGTGGCGAACACCTCTGCCAGCCGTTGCCGAGCCTCGGGCCAGCGGGCCCTGTCGTACTGGTTGGGCAACTCCCTCGGATCGAGCGCCAGCACCTCGAGCAGTTCGGCGTAGAACTGCGGCTCCATCGAGCCGACGCTCATGTAACGCCCGTCGGCGCATTCGTAGACCCCGTAGAAGTGGGCGCCACCGTCGAAGATGTTGGTGCCTCGCTCGCCCCACCACCCGGCGTTGCACAGGCCGTAGATGGCCGTGGCCAGCAGCGCGGCACCCTCGGCCATGGCGGCGTCGACCACCTGTCCCTGCCCCGAGCGCTGCGCCTCGAGCATCCCGGCCACCATTCCCAGGGCCAGCAGCATGCCACCGCCCCCGAAGTCCCCCAAGAGATTCATCGGAGGGATCGGCGGCCCGCCGAGCATCCCGACTCCCGACAGCACACCGGACAGTGCGATGTAGTTGATGTCGTGGCCGGCGGCCGGCGCCAAGGGGCCGTCCTGGCCCCAACCGGTCATGCGACCGTAGACCAGGGCCGGGTTGCGGCCCAGGCAAGCCTCGGGCCCCACCCCCAGGCGCTCGGCGACGCCCGGGCGGAACCCCTCGATCAGGCCCTGGGCATCGGTGACGAGTCGCAGGACGATCTCCGGGCCGTCCGGGTGCTTGAGATCCACGGCGATGGATCGCCGGCTCCGGCGCATGATGCCGCCGGAGGGGCCGCGATAGTCCATTGCCGCGGCCCCGCGAACTCGGTCCACGCAGATCACGTCCGCACCCATGTCGGCCAGCATCATGGCGGCGAACGGACCGGGACCGACCCCGGCCAACTCCACGATCCTGACACCTTGCAGTGGGCCCATCGGGGCCTCCTTTCGTTCCGACGCGATCCTGGACTGCCGGCGGCCTTAGAGCCTTCTCAGCAGGTCGCGCTTCTTCTCCTCGAACTCCGCCTCGGAGAGGATCCCCAACTCCACGAGTTCATACAGCTTGCGGATCTGGTCGGGGATGTCCAGCGCGGGCTCCGAGAACTCGTCGCCCGCCGCCGTCTCGTGCCCCTCCGGCGGGACGGGGTCGGCACCACGCCGGGCGGCTTCGCGCTGCAGGCGGTACACCTCGAGGCGCACCGCCGCCGGGCGCGGCACGAAGGGGAGCCGGCGCACATGGCCCTCCACCACCGACCGCACCGCGAGGGTGCCCACGCCCAGCAGGCGCTGGCCGATCGTCTGGTTGGCGTCGATCTCGTCCACCAGGTCGAGACCCAACTCGATGCCCCGCCAGCGCGGCACGCCCTTCCAGTAGACGATCCGGCGGTCGGTCACGAGGTAGTAGGTGTTGGCCCAGCGGACCAGCCGGATGCCCGCGGCGACCGCCGACACGCCGGCCATCACCCCGATCGCGACGATCGCCGGCAGCGGGAACCCGTCCACCACGACGGTGACGCAGATGACCGCTGTGATCATCACAACGAACGCGCCGAACTGCGCCGCCAGGTAGGTCCAATGGGGCCGGGTCTCGACCGCCACCTCTTCGTCGACCGAGAGCAGCCGGGCGGGAAACGGCACGTCGCCATCGTACCGAGCCCTACGGGCCGAGCCGGAGGCTCCCGGTACCCCCGGGACGGTCAGTCCCAGCCCAGCTCTTCGAGCCGCTCGTCGTCGATGCCGAAGTGGTGGGCCACCTCGTGGATGACGGTGATCCGCACCTGCTCGACGATCTCCTCCTCATCGTCGGAGAGGGCGCAGATGGGCTTGCGGTAGATGAAGATGCGGTCGGGCATGATCATCCCGCCGTAGTGCTCCCGGTCGGTCAGCGGGATGCCGTCGTAGAGACCCAGCAGTTCGGGATCCTCCGGCGAGCGGTCCACCACGAACACCGCCAGGTTGTCGATGGCGCCGGCAAGCTCGTCGGGGATCAGGTCCAGCGCCTCGGCCACGAGGGTCTCGAACCGCTCGTGCGACACCTCCACGGAGCCACGCTAACCCTGGTGTGCCCGGCGCCGCTGCCGGTGACACTACGGCGGCCCGGTACAGGGGCGGGGGCCGCTCTGCTCCTCGGTGCACAGGCGAAGAGTCGTCACAGTTCGGCACCCCGCCCTTCTCCCTCGGGATGCGCCGCGGTCCCGACGTACCCCCGTCCGGCCCCGGACGATGCTGCGGGCGTTGGGTAGCCTCCGCCGTGACGGGGCGGGACTCCGCCCCCGTCCGGCAACGGCAAGGAGCCTCCATGGACGAGTTCCCGGTCGCCACGAGCCCCGCACCCGGCTTCATGAACGTGGACTGGGAGCAGCGGGTGGACTTCGAGCGTCTCCGCGCCCACCGGCTGCAGCGTGTCCGCGAGCAACTGGAGAACTTCGAGTTGGGGGCGCTGCTGCTGTTCGAGACGTCCAACATCCGCTATGCCACCAGCACCCACATCGGCTACTGGGCCTTCAACAAGGGCGAGCGGTATGCGCTGGTGACCCGCGACGGCGGACCCTGGATCTGGGACTTCGGCTCAGCGGCCCGGGCGCACCGGCTGCAGCTTCCCGACCTGTACGACGAGACGAACTCCCGGGGCGGCAACACGGGCCTGCAGGGGGCCATCGCCCCGAGCGCGGGCCTGCACACCGCCGCCATGGCTGAGATCCGCGACGTCCTGGCCGATCAGGGCCTCGCCGGAGCGCCGGTGGGCGTCGACATGGCCGAGACCTCGATCTTCCTGGAGCTGGTGGCCCAGGGATTCGACGTGCGCGACGGCCAGCAGCCGATGATGCTGGCACGGGAAGTCAAGAGCCCCGACGAGATCATGCTGCTCACCCAGGCCTGCGCCATGGTCGACGGCGTCTACCAGCACATCTTCGAGGCTCTCAAGCCGGGCATCCGTGAGAGTCAGATCGTGGCTCTGGCGACGGCGTACCTCTTCGACGTGGGCGCCGAGACCGTGGAGGCCGTCAACTCCATCGCCGGCGAGCGCTGCAGCCCGCACCCGCACGTGTTCTCCGACCGCCTGCTGCGCCCCGGCGATCAGGCCTACTTCGACATCATCAACGTGTTCAATGGCTACCGCACCTGCTACTACCGGACCTTCGCGGTGGGCCGGGCCACGCAGGCACAGCGGGACGCCTTCAAGCAGTCACGGGAGTGGATGGATGCGGCCATCGAGCTGGTGCGCCCGGGGGTCACGACCGACGAGATCGCCAGGGTGTGGCCCGAGGCACACGAGTACGGCTTCGAGAACGAGATGGAGGCCTTCGGGCTGCAGTTCGGCCACGGGGTGGGTGTGGGGCTCCACGAGCGGCCGATCATCAGCCGGCTGAACTCGCTGGCCGAGCCCATCGAGATCGTCGAGGGCATGGTCTTCGCTCTCGAGACCTACGCCCCCGCCACCGACGGCCGCTCGGCGGCCCGCATCGAGGAGGAGGTCGTGGTCACCGCCGAGGGGCCGCAGATAATCACGCTGTTCCCGTGTGAGGAACTGATGGTGGCCAACGCCTACTAGACGGGAGCCAACCATGAAGGCAGCCGTCTTCCACGGCCGGGGTGACATCCGTCTCGAGGACGTCCCGCGACCCGAGCCGGGCGCCGGTGAGCTCCTCGTGCGGGTCACCGGCGTGGGCATCTGCGGGACCGACGCCGCCGAGTACGCCGCCGGCCCGCAGATGTTCCCGATCCACCGCACCGACCCGGTGACGGGCCACCGAGGGCCGATGGTGCCGGGCCACGAGTTCGCCGGCGTCGTGGCCGGGACGGGGCGAGGCGTCCAGGGATTCACCGAGGATGACCCGATCGCCTGCGGGGCGGGCATCTCCTGCGGAACGTGCGGAGCGTGCGCCACCGGGCGCAGCAACCTCTGCGAGCACTACTGGACCGTCGGCCTGCAGCGCAACGGCGCCTTGGCGGAGTTCGCCGCCGTGCCGGCCGCGGCCTGCATCAACGTGGCGGAGCGGGCGCTGGCCTCGGATGTGGCGGCAATGGCGCAGCCCATGGCGATCGCGGTGCATGCCACCGCCCGGGGCCGGCTCGGCGCGGGCGAGGACGCCGTCGTGGTGGGCACGGGCGGCATCGGCGCCTTCGTGGTGTACGCCGCGGCGCGCTGCGGCGCCGCCGTGACCGGCGTGGACTTGGACCCCGAGCGTCTAAGGGTTGCGAAGGCGCTGGGCGCGGGTGCCACGGTGCCCGCACAACCCGGGATCCCGCTGACGGACCTGCTGGCGGGCGCTTCCCCCAGCGTCGTCTTCGAGTGCACCGGGGTGGGAGCCATGCTGCACGAGGCCATCGACCTCGTGCGCCCCGGCGGCCGGGTCGTCGTCGTCGGGTTGCAGGAGGCGCCCGTCGCCGTCGACCTGCGCTCGCTGGCGCTAAGGGAGAAGGAACTGGTCGGCACTCTGGCGCACGCCTTCGGTGCCGACTTCGGCCGGGCCGTCGAGTCACTGGAAGCCGGCGGCGACCTGTGGCGGCTCCTGGCGCCGTCGGTGCTCCCGCTGGAGGATCTGGTGGACGGTGGCCTGGGGCCGATGGTCGCCGGTGGCCCCACGCCGATCAAGACCCTGTTCGATCCGGGGATCGACTCGCCCCGCCCTACGGTGACGGGCTGAGCGTTTCGCTCAGCGCCGGTTGGCCACGACAACCACGGAGGCTCCCATGACCGACGCCATGACACCATCCGCTACGGCCGGAGCCGGCGATCCGTCCGCAACCAGGGTCGGTTTCTCCGGCCTGGGCCGTATGGGCCGGCTCATGGCCGCCAACCTGCAGGCGGCCGGCTTCGACCTGACCGTGCACAACAGGACGGGTGCCCGCGCCGAGTCGTTCGCGGCGTCGACGGGGGTCAAGGTCGCCGCCTCGGGGCGCCGGCTCGCTGCAGCAAGTTCGGTCATCGTCACGATGGTCGCCGACGGGCCGGCACTGACAAGCCTCCTGGAGGGTCCCGACGGCATCGCCGCGGGGCTGTCGGCCGGGGACATCGTGGTGGACATGGGCACCTCCGGCCTGGAGCACACGCGGCGGGCGCGCCGGGTCGTCGAGGCGGCCGGCGGGCACTTCGTCGAGGCGCCGGTCTCGGGCAGCATCGCCGCCGCCGAGGCCGCCACCCTGCTGGTCATGACCGCAGGCGACGCCGCTGCGGCAGCCGCCGCCGGACCGGTGCTCGAGGCGATGTCGGCGCGGATCCTGCACGTGGGCGGGCCCGGGGCGGGCGCCGCCCTCAAGCTGGCCGTCAACTCGGCGCTCTTCGCCATCATGGGGGCCGTCGGCGAGTCGCTGGTGCTGGCCGAGCGGGCGGGCGTCCCCCGTGAGGTGGCCTACGAGGTGTTCGCCTCCTCGGCGATCGCCGCCCCGGTGGTGAAATACCGCCGCGCGGCCTTCGAGACGCCGCTGGAGACCCCGGTGAGCTTCGCCCTTGACCTGGCCATCAAGGATCTCGACCTGACGCTGGCACTGGCGGAGGCCGTCGGCGCGCCGATGCCGCAGGCCACCACGAACCGGGCCGTGCTGCGCGAGGCGTCGGCGGCCGGGCTGGGGGAAGCCGACATCGGCCAGGTCGCCGTCCACCTGCGGGGCGGCCCCTAGGCGCGACCGGCGACCCCTAGGAGTCCAGGCGCCGGACCACCAGGTCGGCGATGTGCTCGCCGACGGCCAGGGAGGCCGTCGCCGCCGGCGAGGGGGCGTTCAGGACGTGCACGAAGCCCGGTGACTCCTGGAGGCAGAAGTCGTCGAGCAGCCGGCCGTCGGCGCCGACCGCCTGGGCCCGCACGCCGGCGCCGCCGGGCAGCAGGTCGGCCCCGGTGACCTCCGGCACCAGCGCCCGGGCCGAGCGGGCGTAGGCCCGCCGGATCCGCGACCGCCACAGCTCGGCGCTGCCGGCCCGCCAGTGGCGGCCGACCAGGCGCCAGAACCCGCCGAAGCGCAGCATCTCGGCGATGTCGGCGAGGTTGGGGCGGCCGTCCCGGTAGTGCTCGCGGCCCAGTGCCAGCACGGCGTTGGGCCCCACCTCCACCGTGCCGTCCACCCGGCGGGTGAAGTGCACGCCGAGGAACGGGAAGGTCGGGTCGGGGACCGGGTAGATGAGCGAGCGCACCAGCGAGGCGGCCTCGTCGCGGAGCCGGTAGTACTCGCCCCGGAACGGGATGATCCGCACATCCGGGGTAACCCCGGCCAGGCGGGCCACCCGGTCGCAGTGCAGGCCGGCGCAGTTGATGACCAGGCGGGCCTCGCAAGCGGTGCCTCCGGCGTGCAGCCGGACATGTTCACCCAGCTCGGCGGCCTCCAGGGGGGCGCCGATGCGCAGGTCGCCCGGCAGCTCGGCGGCGATGTGGCGGGCCACGGCGGCGAAGTCCACCGATGCGGCTTCGGGCACCGCCAGAGCGGCGACGCCGTTGGCGTGCGGTTCCAGCTCGCGCAACTCCCCAGGACCGAGGCGGCGCAGGCCCTGCACGCCGTTGAGGGTGCCGCGCCGCTGCAACTCATCGAGCCGGGGGATCTGCGCCTCGCCGGTTGCCACCACCACCTTGCCGCCGCCGCGGAACGGCAGACCCGCCTCCCCGCAGAACTCGGCCATGGCACGATGGCCCTGCACGCACAGCTTCGCCCGCAGGGATCCGGGCGTGTAGTAGATGCCGGTGTGCAGCACACCGCTGTTGTGCCCCGTCTGGTGCGTGGCGACGGCCGGCTCCTTGTCAATCACCGCCAGATCGGCATCCGGCAGTCGCTCGGCGACCGCCCGCGCCGTGGCCAGCCCGACGATGCCCGCACCGATCACGACGACGTCGTATCGATCGGTCACGACCACACCACCGCCGCCACAGATCCGCTGGCCATCGCGGCGTCACGCTAACCGCAGACGCTGTCGCAGGGCTTCGATAGCCTCCGGAATCGTGAGCAGCGGCCCCGCTTCCGACCATGGTCCGGGCCTCGCCGACCGGGACGCTGCCGAGCCCGACGTCGACGTCGCCCACCTGCTCGGCGACCTCGACGACGCGCAACGGCTGGCGGTCACCTCACCTGCCGCTCCGCTGTGCATCAGGGCGGGGCCAGGTAGCGGCAAGACCCGGGTCCTCACCCGACGCATCGCCTACCGCGTCGCCACCGGCGACTGTGAGGCCCGCTTCTCGGTTGCGGTGACCTTCACCCAGCGGGCCGCCGCCGAACTGCGGACCCGCCTGGGCGAGTTGGGGATCCGCGACCGGATCGCCGTCGGCACCTTCCACGGCCTGGCGGCCCGCCAACTCCGCCGGCACGCGGAGGACGACGGCCGGCAGGCCCCCGACATCCTGGCCAACCCGTCGCGACTGCTCGACGACCTGCTGCGTGCCGGCGAGTCGCCCCAGACCTTGCGGACCGAGCTGGACTGGTGCGCCGCCCGGAGCGTGCGGCCCGTCGATTACCCGGCAGCGGCTGCTGCGGCAGGGCGGCGGACGGCGCTGGCACCGGGCCGTCTCGCCGAGTTGATGGCCGCCTACGACCACAAGAAGCGACGCCTCGGCCTCGCGGACTTCGGCGACCTGCTGCAGAGGGCGGCCGAACGGCTGGAACGCGACAGCGCGGTCGCCGAGGCCTGGCGCTGGAGCCGCCGCCACTTCTTCGTTGACGAGTTGCAGGACCTCAACCCCGCCCAGCTGCGGCTGCTGCGGGCCTGGCTCGGCGACCGCTCCGATCTGTGCGCCGTGGGCGACCCCGATCAGGCCATCTTCGGCTGGAGCGGCGCCGACCGGCGCATCCTGGACGACTTCGCCTCGCTTTTCGCCGGTGCGACGGTCATCGACCTGCGCCGCAACTTCCGCTGCAGCCCCTCGATCGTGGCGCTGTCGGCGGTGCTGCGCGAGGACAGCACGCCCGCGGGGACCACCTCCCGCACTGCCCAGAGCGTCACCGATCCGTTCACCGAACCCGTCCCGCTGGTCGTGGCGTACCCCAGCGCCGCAGCCGAGGCTTCTGGCGTAGCAAAGGCGGTTCGCAGCGCCCGGGCGCCCGGCGAGCGGTGGTCCGCCCAGGCGGTGCTGGTGCGGACCCGGCGCCAGGTCACCGAGCTGACCGGGGCCCTGGAGTCCGCCGGGGTTCCGGTGCGCGTCGCCGACCCCGACGCCACCGCCGGCGCTGAGGATCCCGACGCCGTCTGCGTCTCCACCATGCACGCCGCCAAGGGTCTCGAGTGGCCGGTCGTGCACGTGGCCGGGCTGGAGGAGGGGCTGGTGCCCGTCGGCGGCGCCGAGCGCGGCGCATCACTCGACGAGGAGCGCCGGCTGCTGTACGTGGCGCTCACCCGGGCACGGCGCGGGCTGCACCTCAGCTGGGCCCGGCAGCGCGACATCCCCGGCCAGCCGCACGAGCGCCGGCCGTGCCGCTGGCTGGCCGGACTCACCGAGGTCGCCGCCGAGGAGCGCCGGCTGCTGTACGTGGCGCTCACCCGGGCACGGCCCCCGCCCTCCATGAGAGCCCCCGCCGAGCCGCTCGTCGCCGCCCTCGAGGCGTGGCGCGAGCAGGCGGCCCGGGCGGCGCGCATCACCCCGACCGCGATGCTCAGCGACCGCGACCTGGCCGCCATCGCCGAGAACCGCCCGGCCACGGTCGCCGAACTGGGCGTCATCACCGGTCTCGGCGCCTCGCGCCTGGACCGCCTGGGGCACGAACTGCTCGCCGTCGTCGCCGAGCACTCCCCCGCCGGCGGCGTTCCCAGCGCCTGAGGTTGCCG
Source organism: Acidimicrobiia bacterium (assembly GCA_021296435.1). Taxonomy (GTDB): domain Bacteria; phylum Actinomycetota; class Acidimicrobiia; order Acidimicrobiales; family CATQHL01; genus VXNF01. Next base: position 3,420 of record JAGWAK010000031.1, on the reverse strand, counting down.
ACCCTTCCGATGTCATTCCGGCGAGGGCCGGAATCCACCGACCGCCGGCCAGACAGCCTCCGGTCGGCCGCGCAGCGCTCTTCTAGTCCTCCTCGTCGACCGCCTCGGGGGCGGGGCCGGGCACGATCTCCAGCAGCAGATCGCCGGCCTCCACCGCAGCCGAGCCCTCGATGCAGACCCGCGCCACCCTGCCGCCTACCGGCGCCGTCACCCGTGTCTCCATCTTCATGGCCTCGATGGTGGCCAGCGCTTGGCCCTTGGTAACCGACTCACCGGCGGCCACGAACAGCTCGGCGACGCCACGGAACGGCGCGCCCACGTGCCCCGCCTCGGACGGGTCGGCCTGCTCGGCCCCGGTGGTCGGCAGGGCCGAGTCCCGCAGCCGGGCGCTGATCGGGCGCAGCTCGCCGTTCAGGCGGAAGACGACCGAACTGAAGCCCGCCTCGTCCACCGCGCCGAGCGCCTCGATGCCGACGCTGATCCGCTGACCCGGCCCCAGCTCCACCAGCACGTCGTCGGGGCCTTCCTCCAGGCCGTACCAGAACTCCTTGGTGCCGAGCACCGACAGGTCACCGTGGCGGTCGCGCATCGCCGCCTGCGAGCGGGCGGGCTCGACGAACAGGAGCGCCGACAGCGTGCCGCGGGCGTCGGGCGACTTCAGCTGCTGCTCCTGCGCGGGCGTGAGCGCAGGCGCCGGCGGCGCCTCGGGCCGCCCCTGTAGCGCGGCGCTGCGGAACGGCTCGGGGAAGCCTCCCGGCGGCACGCCCAGCGCACCCTGCAGGAACGCCACCACCGAGGCCGGCAGGTCCACCTCTTCAGGGTGCTCCTCCAGCTGGCGGGGCGTCGTGCCGGTGGACACCAGGTGCAGCGCCAGGTCGCCGACCACCTTGGAGCTGGGTGTCACTTTCGGGGGCCGTCCCAGGATCCGGCTGCAGGCCGCGTACATCTCGGCGACCTCTTCGAAACGGTCCGCGACACCCAGCGCCGAGGCCTGGAAGCGCAGGTTGGACAGCTGGCCACCGGGGATCTCGTGGTGGTACACGGCGTTGGTGGGCGACAGCAGGCCCGCCTCGAACGGGGCGTTCAGGCGGCGCACCAGCTCCCAGTACGGCTCCAGCCGGCTGATCGCCGCGGCCCGGGGCCCGCCGTCGGTGAGCGCCACGATGGCGCCCAGCGAGGGCTGGCTGGTCATGCCCGCCAGCGACGGGATGGCACCGTCGATGGCGTCCACACCGGCCTCGATGGCCGCCAGGTAGGTGCCGATCTGGCCGCCGGCGGTGTCGTGTGTGTGTAGGTGCACCGGGGCGTCGAAGCGCTCCCGCAAGGCGGCCACCAGCACCGAGGCGGCGGGCGCCCGCAGCAGTCCCGCCATGTCCTTGATGGCCAGCACGTGCGAGCCGGCCGCCACCAGCTCCTCGGCCAGGCGCAGGTAGTAGTCCAGGGTGTAGAGCCGCTCGCCGGGGTTCGCCAGGTCGCCGGAGTAGCACAGCGTGCCCTCCACGAGGCCGCCGACCTCCCGGGTCGCCCTGATGGCGGGCAGCATCTGGCCCACGTCGTTGAGGGCGTCGAAGATCCGGAAGATGTCGACGCCGCCACGCCGGGCCTCGGCCACGAAGCGCTCGCACACGACGTCGGGATACGGCGAGTACCCGACGGTGTTGCGGCCCCGCAGCAGCATCTGCAGGCACACGTTGGGGGCCGCCGCGCTGATGCGCTCCAGGCGTTCCCACGGGTCCTCGTGCAGGAACCGCAGCGCCACGTCGAAGGTGGCCCCGCCCCAGCACTCCAGGCTCAGCAACTCCGGCATCCCGTGGGCGTGGCGCCGGGCTCCGGCCACCAGGTCGATGGTGCGCACCCGGGTCGCCAGGATCGACTGGTGGGCGTCGCGCAGTGTCGTGTCGGTGACCAGCACCTCGGGGGCGTGGCGCATCCAGCGGGCGAAGCCCTCGGGGCCCAGCTCGGCGAGGCGCTGGCGGCTGCCGGCCGGCGGCGGCCCCGGCGGCAGAGGCGGCAGCTTGGTGGCCGGATGGGCAATGTCCGGCACCGGGCCGTGCGGCCGGTTCAGCGACACGTCGGCCAGGTAGGTCAGCAGGCGCGTCGCCCGGTTGGCGCTGCGGGCCACCGCCGTCAGGTCGGGCCGGGTGTCGACGAAGTCGGTGGACACGGCGCCGGCGCAGAAGTCCGGGTCGGTGAGCACCGCCCGGATGAACGAGCGGTTGGTGACAAGGCCCCGCACCCGCAACTCGGCGATCGCCCGAACTGCCCGGCGGCGAGCCGTGTCGAAGTCCGGCCCCCGGCAGGTCACCTTCGCCAGCAGCGAGTCGAAGTACGGGGTGACCTCGGCGCCCACGTAGACGGCGTCGTCGATCCGCACGCCCGCCCCGCCCGGCGTGCGATACACCCGCACCCGCCCGGTGTCGGGGCGGAAGTCGTTGCGGGGGTCCTCGGCGGTCACCCGGGCCTGGATGGCGTAGCGGTCGGTGGCGATGCGCTCCTGGCGCAGGCCCAGCTCCTCCAGCGTGGCGCCGCCGGCGAGACGCAGCTGGGCGGCCACGATGTCCACCCCGGTGATCTCCTCGGTGATGGTGTGTTCCACCTGGATGCGGGGGTTCATCTCGATGAAGACGTAGCGGCCCGAGTGCCCCAGCAGGAACTCCACGGTGCCGGCGTTCGTGTAGCCGATGGAGCGGGCGAAGGCCACGGCGTCGTCCAGCATCCGCTGCCGGACCTCCCCGTCGAGGTTTCTCGCCGGCGCCGATTCGATCACCTTCTGGAAGCGCCGCTGCACCGAGCAGTCCCGCTCGTAGAGGTGGATCGCCTCGCCGGTGCGGTCGCCGAGGACCTGCACCTCGATGTGGCGCACGCCCGACAGCGCCTCCTCCAGGAACACCGCGTCGTCGCCGAAGGCCGATTCCGCTTCGCGCTGGGCCGCCTCCACGGCGCCGGGAAGGTCCTCGGCGTGCTCCACGCGGCGCATGCCCCGCCCGCCGCCACCCGAGACCGCCTTCACGAACAGCGGGAAACCGATCTCGGCTCCCCAACGAACGGCATCGTCGACCGCCGACAGCGCCGGCGACTGCGCCAGGGTGGGCACGCCGGCGGCTTCGGCGGCGCCCCGGGCGGCGACCTTCGAGGCGGCCAGCTCCAGCACGTCGGGCGTCGGGCCGACGAAGGTCAGCGAGGCCTCCTCGCAGGCCCGGGCCAGCGCGGCGCTCTCGGACAGGAACCCGTAGCCCGGATGCACCGCGTCGGCGCCGCACGCCAGGGCCGCCTCGACGATCACCTCGATGTCGAGGTAGGGCCGCAGCGGGTGCTCCTCGGGCCCGATCTCGTAGGACTCGTCGGCCTTGGAGCGGTGCAGGCTGCCGATATCGGCCCGCGTGTGCACCGCGACGGTGGCGATACCCAACTCGGTGGCGG
>JAGWAK010000117.1:3135-5382 GCA_021296435.1 Acidimicrobiia bacterium | reverse complement strand
TTCATCGGCGTCATCGGGCTTCCCGGGAGTAGGGCTCGCCCAGACTGGCCGGCGCACCCACCCGGCGGGCCCGCTCCGGGTTGGCCGACACGATCACCACCACCAGGAACGTCACCACGAACGGGATCATGCTCAGGAAGTCCGAGGGCACCTCGACGCCCGCTATCTGCAGGGTGAACCCGAGGGTGCGCAGCGCGCCGAACACGTATGAGGCCAGCAGGGCCAGCCACGGCCGCCATCCGGCCAGGATCACCAGCGCGACCGCGATCCATCCCGCCCCGGCGGTCATGCCCGCCTGCCAGGTTCCCAGCACGGCCAGAGCGAGGTAGGCGCCGCCCACGCCCGCGCCGAATCCGCCGATCAGCGTGAACAGGTAGCGGATGCCGGTGACCGACAGGCCGGCCGCGTCGGCTGCGGCCGGGTCCTCCCCCACGGCCCGCAACGACAGTCCCGCATTGGTGCGGTAGAGGAAGTAGCCGGCCGCGGCGACGATCAGCCACGAGAGGTAGACGACGGCGTCGTGCCCGAACAGGATCGGGCCCACCACGGGGAGGTCCTGCACCGCTTGGGGCAGGATCGGATCGACCTGCACTCCGTTGAAGCTCTGGATCAGCGGATCGTCACCGGTGCTTCCCCAGAATGACGACAGCCCGTTGCCGACGATCACCAGCGCCAGGCCCGACACGATCTGGTTGACCCGCAGCGAGATGGCCAACAGCGCATGGACCGCACTGAACACGACCCCGGCCAGCCCGCCGGCCACCAGCGCGATCCATAGGTTCCCGGTCTGGACTCCGGCCCAGAAGCCGGTCACACCACCTATCAGCATCATCCCCTCGACGCCCAGGTTCATCACGCCCGAGCGTTCGGCCAGGATCTCCCCGAGGGCGGCGAACAGGATGGGTGTGCCCGCCACGACGGCACTGACGATCGACAGGACGAGCACCGTGTCATTCATGGCGACTCCACCGGGCCGTGCCCCACCGGATCATTCATGGGAGGTCTCGGGCGCTGCAAGCCGGGGCTCCGGTGTCGAACGGGACGACAAGACGAGCCGGTTGGACAGGAAGAACTCTCCGGAGGCCACGAACAGGAAGATCAGGCCCTGCAGCAGGAACACGATCTCGGCGTCAAGGCCGATCGTCTGCAGCTTGGCGCCCGATGCTGCCACCGCGCCCAGCAGGACCGCCACCGGAACCACGCCGAGCGCATTGAGCCGGGCCACAGCTGCGACGACGATGCCGGTGAAGCCCATCTCGGTGGCCAGCGCCCTGGGATCCAGGGTCTTGAGCACCCCGCTGACCTCGATCGCCCCGGCCATGCCGGCCAGCGCGCCCGACAGCGCGAGGACGGACAGGATCTTGCCGCTCACGCTCATTCCCGCATAACGCGAGGCGGACGGGGAGTCGCCGATGGTGCGCAGCTCGAATCCCCAAGTGGTGCCCCGCAGACTCCACCACAGCACCAGCGCGGCCGCGAGAGCGATCACCAGCCCGTAGTGGAGCCGGTGCGAGATGATGGGGAGTTCGGCGGCGTCGGGAATGAGCTTGCCCTGGGGGTAGTTGCGCCCCGGATCGCGCCAGAAGCTCACCGTGCCGAAGATCAGGTAGTTCATGATGTACAGCGCCACGAAGTTGAGCATCAGCGTGGTGATGACCTCGTTGGTGTTGAAGTACGCCTTGGGTACCGCAGCCACGCCCGCCCAGAGGGCGCCCACCACCGAGCCCCCGATGACCATGGCCGCCAGCATCAGCACCTTGGGCAACCCGGCGGGAAGCCAGAGGGCCAGGCCGCTCGCCACGATGGCGCCCATGTAGAGCTGCCCCTCGGCGCCGATGTTCCAGATCTTCATACGGAAGGCCACCGCGGCAGCAAGCCCGGTGAGGATCAGCGGAGTGGCCAGCACCAGGGTGCGGGTGATCGGTCGCACGCCGTTGATGCTGGAGTCCAGGATGGTCCGGTAGGCCTCGATCGGGCTGTTGCCCGAGATGAGGATCACGACCCCGCCCACCACCGCGGCCGCGAGCAGGGAGGCGACCGGAACGCCGAGCCTCAACGCCAGCGCCGGCCTGGCACGGGGTTCAACCGAGATCCGCACGCTCATCCGCCGTTGCCTGCGCCGCTGGAGTCCGCGTGGTCCCGCGCGCCGGTCATCAAGAGGCCGAGTTCCTCGATGTCGAGCGTGTCGGGGGTGTAGGAGCCCACGATGCGTCCCCGAGCCATGACGAGGATCGAGTCGGACAGCTC
>JAGWAK010000117.1:2592-3120 GCA_021296435.1 Acidimicrobiia bacterium | reverse complement strand
ACCCCCCGGCCGGCCTCGGTCTCGGCCCGGATGTGGCCCCGGACCGCGGCGGTGGCGGCAACGTCGAGGCCCCTGGTCGGAGACGCGGCCAGCAGCACATCATGGGGCCTGGTGAGCTCCCGAGCGAGGATGGCCCGCTGCAGGTTGCCGCCCGACATGAGGCTGACCGCCATGCCTCTGCGTGCGCCCCGAACGTCGAAGTCCTCGACGAGTTCCCGCGCGGTCGCCGCGATGGCACTCGATGACAGCATGCCGAGACGGCTGTGGGGCCGCTCCCGGTAGCTCTTCAGCACCAGGTTCTCCTCGATCGTCAGGCCGCTGGCCAACCCGGTCCCGAGACGGTCCTCGGGCACGTAGGCCAGGCCGGCCTGCGAGCGGCGCCGGGGCCTCGCAGCCGTGATGTCGCGATCGAGCAGGCGCACGGAGCCGCCGGTCACGGTGCGCAGCCCGGCTATGGCCTCCTGCAACTCGCGCTGGCCGTTGCCGGCCACCCCCGCGATCCCGACGACCTGACCTCGGCGCACCTCG
>JAGWAK010000117.1:0-2292 GCA_021296435.1 Acidimicrobiia bacterium | reverse complement strand
TCGAAGAGCTTGTCGCACTCCTGGGGGGCCAGCACCGCGGTGGGCTCGTCGAGGATCAGGACCCGGGCGCCCCGGTAGAGCTGCTTGAGGATCTCGACCCGCTGCTGCTCCCCCACCGACAGCTGCCAGACATAGGCGCTCGGGTGGACGCTGAGGCCGTACTCCTCGGCGATCTGGGACACCCGGGTCTCCACGGCCCGCAACGTCAGGCGGATGCCCTGGTCCTTGAGCCCCAGCACGAGGTTCTCGGCCACGGTGAGGGAGGGCACCAGCCGGAAGTGCTGGTACACCATGCCGATCCCGTTCTCGGCGGCGTCATGGGGCGAGCGCAGGCTGACCTGCTGCCCGTCGAGGCGCACCTCGCCCGAGTCGGGCCGGTACAGGCCGGCCAGGACCGAGCAGAGAGTCGACTTCCCGGCGCCGTTCTCGCCCAGCAGGCCGTGAACCTCCCCGGCCCGGAGATCGAAGTTCACGCGGTCGTTGGCGGCGACCCCGTAGAACGACTTGTTGAGGTCCCGTACCTCGAGGATCGTCTCGCCGACTGAAGCCAAGGCTCTGACCGTAATCGACGGAGGCAGTCGGCCGGCCGTCACCGGCCGGCCCGACCTACCCCGGTGTCAGCTGATGGAGCCCTCGACCCCTTCGATGAGCCACAGGCAACAGGTCGTGCGCTCCTCGAAGGGAATCGTGCCGCCCTCGGGCACCTGGACGTTGCCCTCGTTGTCCATGATCGGGCCTGCGAAGTAGTCGAACGTGCCGTCGAGGATCTGCTGGCGCCGCTCGTTGACGAGGGCCAGCATCTCGTCGGTCACGTCCTTGCCGTAGGGGCTGTTGCCGATCATGCCGGCTTGCAGGCCGCCGTAGGTCAGCGCGGGCTCCCAGGTCCCGTCGATCATCTGCTGGACCTGGTCGATGTAGTAGGGGCCCCACTCGAACGTGAACGACGACAGCCAGGCATTCGGAGCCACCTCGGAGCGATCCGAGCTGTAGCCGATGATGTTGAGACCGCGGTCCTCGGCCACCGATGCCACCGCCGGCGAGTTCAGCTCGTGAGCCAGCACGTCGGCGCCGCCGTTGGCCAGTGCCTCCGCGGCCTGCTGCTCGACCGGCGGGTCGTACCAGCTGTTGATGTAGACGACCTGCACCACCGCGTCGGGGTTGACCTCGCGTACGCCGATGGTGAAGGCGTTGATGGCCCGGTTGACCTCTTCGATGGGGTAGCCGGCGGGATAGCCGATGACGCCGCTCTCGGTGACGCTCCCCGCGATGAGCCCGTCGAGATAGCGGCCGTCCTCGGTGGCCCCGTCGAAATGGCCCACGTTGTCGGCGGTCTGCCAGCCGGCCCAGGTGAGGAACTTCGTGTCGGGGAACTGCTCGGCCACCGGCATCACGTCGGGCATGAAGTAGGTGGTGCCGATGATCAGGTCGACTCCCTCAGCCGCTAGATCCTCGAACGCGTTGGTGGCGGCCGGACCGGGAGAGATCTCCTCGAGGATTTGCACGTCGAGGCCAGGGAACGCCTCCTGCACCTGCTGGGCGCCGCGGTAGTGGGTGGTGTTCCACCCGCCGTCCTCGATGAACAGGTCGAACACGAAGGCGACCGAATAGCCGGATCCGTCCGACGCGGCCATGGCCTCCTCTTCAGCCATGTCCTCTTCCATCGCCTCTTCCTCCATGGCCTCTTCGGTGGCCATGTCCTCTTCCATGGCCTCTTCGGTGGCCATGTCTTCTTCCATCGCCTCTTCGGCCGGTTCCGCGGCCGGCTGCGTGGGCTCGGGCTGCGCCGGTGCAGGCGCTTCCTCGTCGTCTCCACAGGCCGCCGCGACGAACGCGAACACGGCTAGTACCGCCAAGAACCATCGGGCCCTCTTCATGTCTGCTCCCTCCCCAGGTGCTTTTGACAGGGTGATAACCGCTTCTTATCATCCCCGGGGCACGGGGCCCGGGTCTGCGAGTACCCGTTCATCAGGCTGAGCAGGCAGGGAGGATGACCCAGTGACAGCCGATCCGTTCACCTTGTGGCATCCGGTGGCGTCGGCGCACGACGTGCCCTACCGCCACGTCCACCACGCCCAGCTGCTGGGCCGGGAGCTGGCCGTCTGGCGGGCCGACGACGACTACGTGAACGTGTGGGAGAACCGCTGCCTGCACCGGGGGGTGCGCCTCTCCATCGGAGCCAACGACGGGACCGAGCTGCGCTGCCAGTACCACGGCTGGCGCTACGCCAACCGGTCGGCGGGATGCACCTACATCCCCGCCCATCCGGCCGACGCGCCGGCCCGCACCATCTGC
>JAGWAK010000030.1 GCA_021296435.1 Acidimicrobiia bacterium | reverse complement strand
CGCGACGGGCGTTTCGGCAACTGGCTGGAGGGCGCCCGGGACTGGTCGATCAGCCGGAACCGCTTCTGGGGTTCACCGGTACCGGTGTGGCGCTCGGACGATCCGGCCTGGCCGCGCCTGGACGTCTACGGGAGCCTCGACGAGATCGAGAGGGACTTCGGGGTGCGCCCCGACGATCTGCACCGGCCTTTCGTGGACTCCCTGACGAGGCCCAACCCCGACGATCCGACCGGCCGCTCGGTCATGCGCCGCGTCCCAGAGGTCCTGGACTGCTGGTTCGAGTCGGGCTCCATGCCCTACGCCCAGGTGCACTATCCCTTCGAGAACAAGGAGTGGTTCGAGAACCACTTCCCCGCCGACTTCATCGTGGAGTACGTGAACCAGACACGCGGCTGGTTCTACACGTTGCACGTGCTCGCCACCGCCCTGTTCGACCGCCCACCGTTCCGCAACGCCGTGTGCCACGGCGTGGTGCTGGCCGCCGACGGGGCGAAGCTCTCGAAACGGTTGCGGAACTACACCGATCCCGAGGTCATCTTCACCCGGCAGGGGGCCGACGCCTTGCGCTGGTACCTGATGTCCTCCCCGGTGCTGCGCGGTGGAGACCTGCGGATGAGCGACGAGGGCATCGACGCCGTCGTGCGGGGCGTCCTGCGGCCGCTGTGGAACGCCTACGTGTTCTTCTGCATGTACGCCAACGCCGACCGCTCCCGGGGCAGCTGGAACGTCTCCTCCGGCGAGGTGTTGGACCGCTACGTGCTGGCCAAGACGCGCCACGCGGTGCTGGAGGTGGGCAACCGGCTCGACGCCTACGACCTACCCGGCGCCTGCGCCGAGATCGAGACCTTCCTGGGCACTGTGAACAACTGGTACATCCGCCGCAGCCGCGACCGGTTCTGGGCGCCCGCGACCGACGGCGACCCCGGCGACAAGCAGGCCGCCTACGACACGCTCTACACCGTCCTCGTGACGCTGGTGCAGGTGGCGGCCCCGCTCCTCCCGCTGATCTGTGAATCGATCCATCGCGGCCTCGGGGGCGGCGGCAGCGTGCACCTCTGCGACTGGCCCGAGGCTGCGGCGCTGCCCGGCGACGACGAGCTGGTGACCGTGATGGACCGGGCGCGGGAGGTCTGCTCGGCTGCCTTGGGGGTGCGCGTGACCCACGGGCTGCCGGCGCGCCAGCCGCTGCGGTCAGCGCGCGTCGCCGGCCGCGACGCCACGACCCTGGCACCGTTCTGCGACCTCATCGCCGCCGAGATCAACGTGAAGTCCGTGGTGCTGACCGAGGAGTTCGACGACGGGACGCGATTCGTGCTGCGCCCGCGGGGCAAAGTCCTCGGGCCGCTGCTGGGGGCTGCGACACAGGAGGTCATGGCCGCGGCCCGCGCCGGCGAGTGGACCCGGGGAGCTGACGGCACGGTCACCGTCGCCGGACAGAACCTCGCCGAGGACCAGTACGAGCTGGTCCTGGAGACCGCCGAGGGCCGCCCCAGCGCGGCGCTGCGCACGGCTGACCTGGTCGTGACCCTCGACGTCACCCTGGACGATGAGTTGCGGGCCGAGGGGACGGCGCGCCACCTGGTGCGGGTGCTGCAACAGGGCCGGCGTGATTGCGGGCTGCACGTCACCGATCGGATCGAACTGACCCTCGACCTGCCCGCCGCAGTGGCCGCAGCGCTGGCGCCCCACGCCCGGTACGTGGCGGACCAGGTCCTCGCCACCGAGATGCGCCACGCCGACCTCGGGGCCGCCGAAGGCGCGGGCACCGCCAGCATCGACGGGCAGGAGATCCGCTTCGCCATCACCCGCAGCGGGGCGGGCTCGGACTAGCCGGAGGAGTCGCCAGCCTCCGCCGCGCGCTCGAGGCGGGCCAGGAAACTGTCCCCCTCGGGCGCCGCCTCGGTGTCGCCGTCGTCTTCGGTCTCATCCTGCCGACTACCGGCAGCCTCGGCCCCATCGCCGGGATCCGGCGCCGGCTCACTTGCGGCATCGATCAGAGCCAGCGCCCCGACGAGCCCGAGACGCCGGTCCGCCAGCATCAACTGAAGGTCTGCAACCGCCTGCGCCAACTCGTCACGGCGATGTTGCACCTCCGTGACCTCCTCGAGTGTCTGCCGCCGGACCTCCTCGATCGCCAGCCGGGCCCGTTCAGCGGCCAGCGCGGCCATCGGCTCGCTGCGTTCGGCCACGAGTTCCTCGAGGGCCTCCGCAGCCTCGTTCAGGAAGGCGTCCACCTCGGCGGCGTCGTAACCCCGGAAACGCTCGGTGAAGCGGGCGTCGCGCAGCGCCTCGGGGGAGAGTTCCACGCACTCAACCGTAGTGCTCACCGGCCCGGGGAGGCGGAACCACGCCCACCGGGAGGCTCAGCAGATGCGCGCCCGGACGGCGAACAACACCACCATGACGATCGTGGGAGCGAAGTCCAGAGCCACGGTGCCCACGCGCAGCGGCCGCAGCAGGCGCCGCAGCGGGCGCAGGATCGGGTCTGTGACCATGATGAGTCCCCCGGCGACGGTGGCCGCCACACCGTCGGGCCGGATGGGGAACCAACTCAGCAGGGCCCGCGCCAGAAAGGCCAGCGCGTAGCTCAGCAGCAGCCAGCAGAGTACGACCACAGGAGGGCAACCGCCGGATCAGGACTCGTCGGGGAGCTTTTGTTCCTCGAGAGCCACCCGCACGTCACTAGGTGTGAGCAGGTAGACGCCGGGGGTCACCCGTTCCACCTGACCGTCGAGGGCGTAGCACAGCCCCGCGGCGAAGTCCACCAGCCTGCGGCGCAGGTCGCTACTGGCGTCCTGCAGGTTCACGATCACCGGCTGGCGCTGCTTGAAGTGGTCGCCGACCTCCTGTGCCTCGTCGAAGTTCGCCGGCGAGACCACGATCGGGCGCACCGCGGCCGCGGCGGAGCGCGGGCGTGCACTGGCCGGCCGGGCGACGGGTTCGGCGGTGACCCCCTCGGGCGTGGGGTTCACGGCCGCCAGAACCATCGGCTCGGCAAGCGCAGTCGATTCGACGGCGGCCGGATAACGCTCCGGAGGCGGACCCCCGTACGGATCGCCTCCGGCGTGTCCCCGCTGGGGTCCGCCGAGGTGGCCGGCGTACGGTTCTCCCTCGTCGGGCCCCAGGCCCAACCAGTTCACGAAGGATTTCAAGGCCGACATGGGCGTTCCTCCAAGGATGTGCGAGTCGTGCGGGTGATCCGCCCTCTGCCGAGCCTCGACCGGTGCCGGATCTGCGACTTGTCCACAAAGCTCGGTGCCGGCGCGCCGTGGCGGCGCGGCGACGTCATGGGCATGTTCATCGCACCTCGTTGTTTGCACAAGTGTAGGCCGCGCCGCACCCCGACGCCGTTACCCAGGTGCGGCCGCGGGATCGCCGAGCAGGACCCGCCCCAGCCGCAGCAGGTTGGCGCCCTCGGCCACCGCCAGGGTGAAGTCGCCGCTGGTTCCCATGCTGCGCACCGGGAGGTCCAGTTCGTCGGCCAGGCTGCGCACCTGGCGAAACTGCCGGCGCACCGCCTCGGGCGGGCCGGGCAGCGCCATCGACATGAGGCCGGCCGGGTGCAGTCCCAGGTCCGCGGCCTCAGCCACCAGTCGCCGGGCCGTCGCCGGATCACAGCCTCCCCGCCCGGGCTCCGCACGCGCCGCAACCTGGACCAGGATCCCCGCCCCCGGACTGTGGCGAGCGATCTCGCGCAGCAGCCGCGGGCGGTCGACGCTCTGCCAGAGCTCCACGTGAGGCGCCAGGCGCCGGACCTTGTTGGACTGCAGGTTGCCGATGAAGTGCCAGCGGACAGTTGCCAGCCCCGGAGCCTTGTCCAAGAGCTCCTGCGCGTAGTTCTCACCGAGGTCGCAGAGCCCCGCAGCGACGGCTGCCGCAGCCGTCAGTCGATCCCGCCCCTTGGTCACCGCCACAATCTCGGTGCGGTCGGGGTCACCGCCGGCGTCGGCCACCTGCCCGCGGATGTGCGCCAGCCGCGTCCGGACCTCAGCGGCGCGCCGGCTCAACTCTGGCTGATCCATGTGGCCAGGACGTGGCGACCGGTCTCGCCGCGGGCGCGATGGGAGTACCAGGAGTCCGCCTCGCAGGCCGTGCAACGATCGGCCTCGATGACATCGGTGATACCGGCGCGCCGCAGCGCAGCCCGAACCGCAGCAGGGATGTCGAGTGCTGCGGTGCCCCAGGCGGTACGTGACACGATGTCACGACCGAGCCGAGCAGCGAGATCCTCCAGCGGTTGGCGCCCGAACTCATAGCACTCGGGACCGATGCAGGGACCCACGAACGCGCGAATGTGGCGACCGCCCAGCCGCCGGACCGCCGCCGTTGCGTCCTCGACCACACCGGCGGCCAACCCCCGCCAGCCGGCGTGCACAGCCGCCACCACGCCCTCCGTGGCGACCAGGGCCAGCGGTGCGCAGTCGGCCGTCCGGACGGTCAGCACGGCATCGCTGGCGGCAGTGACCGCGGCGTCCGCTGCTGCCCCGTCGGCCTCGCCGGGCTCCGTCACGGTCACGACGTTCGCCCCGTGCTGCTGGCGCAGCCGTGTCCAACGCCCGCCCGCCAGCGACGCCCGCTGCGCCGGCGATCCCTCACCGAAGTCGCCTTGGCGGCGGTCGCTGAATCTGATCTCGGCGCGGCGGGAGCCGTTCAACTCCAGAGTCAGCGCCAACACGGGCTGCCCCGGGTCACCGGAGGAACGAGGGGATGTCCAACTCCAACTCGTCGGTGGACTCGTCGTCGGCTTCGTCGGTCTCGGCGAACGGATCAGGCAGGCTGCGGTGTGCCGAGGCACCGCTGTCCTCCCGTCGCGGTGAGGAGTCGTCCCAGCGATCGAACCCCGCGGCGATCACCGTGACCCGCATCGACTCGCCGAGCGACTCGTCGATGACAGTGCCGAAGATGATGTTGGCGTCCTCGTGAGAGACCCCGCCGATGACCTCGGCGGCCTGCGTCACCTCGAGCAGGCCCATGTGGGCGTTGCCAGCGATCGTGAGCAGCAGGCCGCGGGCACCCTCGATCGAGGATTCCAGGAGCGGACTGGAAATGGCCTTCCGAGCCGCGCTGGCGGCCCGGTCCTCACCGGAGGAGCTACCGACGCCCATGAGGGCCGAGCCGGCGTCGGACAGAACCGCCCGCACATCGGCGAAGTCCGTGTTGATGAGCCCGGGGGTCGTGATGAGATCGGTGATCCCTTGCACACCCTGCAGCAGCACATCGTCGGCCATCTGGAAGGCGTTCAACAGACTCGTGTCCTCCGCCACCTCGTTGAGAAGGCGATCGTTGGGGATCACGATCTGCGTGTCGACCTTCTCCTTGAGTCGCTGGATGCCCTGCTCGGCCTGTAGCGCCCGCTTCCGGCCTTCGAAACGGAACGGTCGAGTCACCACCGCGATCGTCAGGGCGCCGAGGTCGCGTGCGATCTCGGCGATCACGGGGGCCCCGCCGGTGCCGGTGCCGCCGCCTTCGCCGGCCGTGATGAAGACCATGTCCGCACCATCGAGCGACTCCCGCAACTGTTCGGTCGCGGCCTCTGCGGCCGACTCCCCCACCTCGGGGTCGCTGCCGGCTCCCAGGCCGCGAGTCAGATCACGCCCAATGTCGATCTTGATGTCCGCGTCACTCATGAGCAACGTCTGCGCATCGGTATTGATCGCCACGAACTCGACACCGCGAAGTCCCGCTTCGATCATTCTGTTCACGGCGTTCACGCCACCGCCGCCGACGCCGACGACCTTGATGACGGCCAGATACTGGTGTGGGGTGCTCACGGGATCCTCCCGGGATTCCTGCGGCGCGAGCCGCATATGTTTGTCCGGTGCTGCCGATGGTTTCCGGCTGTTGTCATCCGGCCCTCAGCGCAACGAGAGACCGTCTAAAGTTCTACTTGACCCTTATATCAGTCTCTTGTATAAGAGCAAGTCTACTGACAAGGATTCCGCCGCGTCAACACCGGATTGCCGGGTGAACGAACATCCAGAGTGTCCATACAGCGAAGGTTGACTCGCTCGATGAACGTGTGCACAGCCAGCACTTTGGCAGCCATCTCCTCGGCACTTCCGAGCAGCACACGGCCGGCATTATGCAGATCCAGCACATATCCCTCGGGCTCCACTTGGACCGAGCGAACTGCCCCACGGACAGGTTCATACAGCTCCGCGGCGACAGTCAGGGCACCGCGTTGGGTCGGTTCCAACCAGTCCCCCGGCGCCGCCTGTGCGATGTTCAGTCCGATGATCGGCACGGGGGATCCGGAGAGTTCCTGCTCGACGGCAAGGACCCGACCGTTCTCCTCCACGAGTGCCCAGCCGCTTGGTGTTGCCAGAGCTGCCAGGGGTGACCGCTCGGTGATCGTGAACCGCACGACCCCGTCCCAGGACCTCGTGGAGTACACATCCTTCACCCAGGGCAGGCCGGCTATCCGCGCCCGGGCGTCGGCCAGATCAAGCCCGATGAGCGGCGAACCGGTTGGGACTCCGGACACCGCAATGATCTCATCGGGCGATGTGCGGACGGCTCCGTTCACCTCCAACCGGTCGATATCCAGCATTTCGCTACGGGTGGCCAGGTAGCCGGACAGCAGCACCAAGGCGGCCGCCAGTGCCAGCCACAGCAAGCGCCGCCGACGGCCCTCCTTGGCTCGTGTCGCGGCATCCACGGCGGCACGACGCTGTGCGATGCGGGGGTGTGGAAGGCCCGGTGCGTGCACTGTCATGATTGGCTCCCGAAGGGTTTCTCGAAGCCCACGAAGTGGGTCTCGGGGTGGAGTCGAACGCCGCTGTGCGCCTCGACGCGCCGCGCCACCTCCACCATGAGTGACATCACATCGTCTGCAGATCCGCCGACGTCTGCCTGGATGAAGTTGGCGTGCAGTGCCGACACGCTGGCCGAACCAATCCGAAGACCCTTGCAGCCGGCGGCATCCACGAGTCGACCGGCGGAGTCACCCGGCGGGTTCATGAACACCGAGCCCGTGTTGGCACCGCCGGGCTGGTGTCGGCGCCGCCAGGCCACGACCTCACGCATGAGGTCCTCCTCCCGGTCGCGCCGGCTGGGTCGGAGCCGAAGCTCAACTTCAGCTACAACATGAGAGCTAGTCAGGGCCGATTGCCGGTATCCGAGCGCCAGGTCCTCGCGGCCCGCACGCCACTCCCGGGCAGTCGCAAGGTCCACGATTGACGCACTGTGCAGCACCTCGCTCATGTCCGAGCCGTGCCCACCGGCATTCATGCGCACCGCACCCCCGATGCTGCCCGGAACCCCGACGGCCCAACCGAAGCCTCCGAGTCCGGCGGCAGCGCACTGCCGCGCCACCACCGGCAATGGCGTCGCCCCACCAGCGGTGACCACCGGGGAATCGATCCGGGTGACCGCGAATGCCGCGCCGAGGCGCAGTGCCACACCGTCGAATCCTGCATCCGCGACGAGCAGGTTCGACCCAAGGCCGACCACGAGCACCTTCCAGCGTTCCCGTGCCGCGACCTGCGCCAGGCGTCGCCGGTCGGCGAGCGATCCGACCTCCACAAGCAGGCCGGCAGCACCGCCGACTCTGTAGGTGCTCAGGGTGCCGAGCGGCGCACCGCCCACGACCCGGCTTTCCGGCAACTCCGCCGCCAGTTCACGTACCGCAACGGGCCAGTCGTGGCCGGCTGCTGGTCGCCGATCCGGAGTCATGATGCGAACTCGCCCAGCAGTTCGGCAGGCAACGTGGTGAGGTCACCGGCGTTCAGCGTGAGGCAGAGGTCCCCCGGCCGCAGCTCCCGGGCCAGGTAGCGCTGAAGGTCGCGCCGATGAGGGAACCATGCAACCCGCTTGTACGGCTCGATCTCCAGCAGCGAGTCCACGAGGAGTTTCCCGCTGATCCCGGGTCGGGGTGGCTCGCCGGCTGCGTAGACGTCGGTGAAGACGACCACGTCGGCGTCGGCAAACGCCGGTCCGAAGTCGCGCCAGAGGGCCGCTGTCCGGGTGTAACGATGCGGTTGGTAGACGCAGACGATGCGCCGCCAGCCGCCGGCGAGGGCCGTCGCCAGGACCGCAGCCACCTCGCCGGGCAGATGGGCGTAGTCGTCGATGAAGGTGACCCCGCCGACGCTGCCCCTGAACTCATACCTGCGGGACACGCCGCCGTAATGAGCCAGAATCTCGGCGCTGCGAGCCAGCGGGACCCCCAGATGTTCGGCACAGGCCATCGCCGCGGCGGCATTGCGCGCATTGTGCAATCCCGGCACCGGCAGCGTCACCAGCGAGCTGTCGCCGCCACGACGGTGCACTGCGAATTCCACACCGGTACGCGCCGTGGCCAGATCGGTCAGTCGAAAATCGGCCTCGCCGGCGAGGCCGTAGCTGAGCGCGTCCGGATGCCTGCCGGCAAAACGTTCACCCCAGGGATCATCCAGGCACACCAACCGGAAGCCCCCGGCTCCGAGGAGGAACTGCTCGAAGGCTTCGTGCAGACTCTCGAGGCTTCCGTACCGCTCCAGATGATCGGGCTCGACACTGGTGACCACCGCGGCCTCGGACTCGAGTTGCAGGAAGGTGCCGTCGCTCTCGTCGGCCTCCACCACGAGCCATTCCCCCGTGTCCCACACCGCCCCGCTGCCGATCTCGTTGACGTCGCCGCCGACGATGTACGAGGGCCGGCAGCCGGCCTCGCCGAGAATCAGGGCCAGCATGGAGGAGGTGGTCGTCTTGCCGTGGGTGCCGCCCACCGCCAGGGTCCGGCGCAACCGGCAGACGGCGGCCAGGATGTCGGCGCGGGTACACACCGGGATACCGGCGCGGCGCGCGGCGGTGACCTCCACATTGCCGTCGCCCACGGCGCTCGAGCGGGCGACAAGGTCGGGCCGGCGACCCGCCGGCAGCTCGGCGCCGATCGTGGCGGGCTCGAGGACGTGCTCCGCCCGGTGCCCCACGGCGACCCCCAGACCGCGGGCCCTGAGCCGTTCGAAGGCCACCGAGGCCTTCAGGTCGGACCCGGTCACGATGTGCCCGGCGTCGGCTAGCACCGTGGCGATGGCGCTCATCCCGGCGCCGCCCACACCCACTACGTGCACGTGGCGCACCCTGTCGAGAAGGACGCTCACGGACCCGCACCCTCACCGGCGGCAGCGAGCAGCATTTCGGCCACCCGCCGGGCGGCGTCGGGCCGGCCGAGCTCGGCCGCGGCCTGCTGCATTCGCTCCAGTCGCACCGGGTCGACAAGGAGGTCGGATATTGCAGTCGCCAGGCGAGGGCCGCTGAGTTCGGACTCCGGTATCACCAGCGACGCCCCGGCCGACGCCAGCACCCCGGCATTGGCGCTCTGGTGATCGCCTGTGGCGCCGGGCAGCGGCACGAGCAGCGAGGCGCGACCCGCAATCGCCAACTCGGCCAGGGCGCTGCCACCGGCACGGCTGACGACCAGATCGGCGGCTGCCAGCGCCGTGGGCATGTCGTGCTCGTAGGGCACAGTCTTGTAGTGGAGCCCCTCACCTGAGGCTCCGCTGGTGGAGACTCTCCCGAGTTCGGGCGCAGCGCTTCCGGTGACGTGGCGCACAGCCAGATCAGCGCGCTCGGCCAGGATGTCGCACGCTGTCTCGACGGCCGCGTTGAGACGGGTCGAACCCTGAGAACCGCCGATCACGAGCACGAGCCGCCGCCCCTCGCCGACACCCAGAGCAGCGCGAGCGCCATTGCGGCAGTTGGCCGCCGTGCCGCGCCCGGTTCCCGGATGCAACTCGGCGATGCCGGTGCGCACCGGGAGCCCGGTACGCACCGATCCGCGGAGATTGGCCTCCTCGTGCGCCACCGCGCAGGCCGACGCCCAGCGCGCCGTCAACCGGTTGGCGGCACCGGGTGTCGCATTGGCTTCGAGCACGACCACGGGAATCCCCCGCAGGCGGGCGGCCATGGAACACGCCGCGCTGACGTACCCCCCCTGCGCCAGCACCACCCGGGGGGCGGTGCGGCCGAGCAGCCGCCAGCACTGCCAGACACCGCGTGCCAGGGCCCAGGCTGCAACCAGGTTTGCCACGGTGAGGCGCCTGCGGAAGCCGCGGGCGCTGATCGGCGTCGCCTCGAAGCCGGCCGAGACGATGATCTCGGAGTCCAGCGGGCGCCGGCTCACGACGAAGTGGACCCGGCTGTGCCGCGGGTCGTCGCCGGCGCCGAGGGCCTCCGCCACCGCCAGCCCGGGGTAGACGTGCCCCCCGGTGCCGCCGCCGGCGATCACCGCCCAGACGCGCTGTCGGCGGCCGCTCATGCGGTCCGCCCCTGGCGCGCAACGTTCATGAGGATGCCGGCGGCAGCCAGGTTCACGATCAGGCTCGAGCCCCCGTAGGACACGAACGGGAGGGTCACCCCCATGGTGGGGAGCAGGCTCTGGGCCACCGCGATGTTGGTGAAGGCCTGCAGCACGAACCAACCGCTTATCCCCGCCGCCAGGAACGCCCCATAGGGGTCTGGGGCGTCGCGGACCACGCGGATTCCCAGAATCCCCAGGCACAGGAACAGCACCACCACCACGAGCGCGCCGATCAGCCCCAGATTCTCGGCGATGGTCACGAAGATGAAGTCGGTGTGGGCGTAGGGCACGTACGCCAGGTTGGAGCGTGCACCTCCCGGTCCGACCCCCGTCAACCCACCCGAGGCGATCCCCACCTGCGCCTGCACGGCCTGGTAACCGGCGCCGTATGGATCGGACCAGGGGTCGAAGTAGGAGGCGACCCGCTGGCGCCGGTAGCCGATCAGCATCGTGAACAGCACGACCGCCCCGCTCCCCAGCGCTACGAGCACCGCAACGTACCGGACCGGCAGCCCCGCCACGAACACCATCGCCAGCAGGATCCCCGCTAGCAGCACAACGGTGCCCAGGCTGGGCTGGGCCAGGATCAGGGCCGCCATCACCCCGAACACCACCAGCAGCGGCAGCAGCGTCTGGCGGACGCTCGCCACGCGGTCCAGCCGGCGTGATAGCAGCGAGGCGGCGAAAAGCACCAGTGCCAGCTTCGCCGCCTCGGAGGGCTGGATCACCAGGCCGCCGACGCGGATCCAGCGCGCCGAGCCGTTGCCGACCTGCACCAGCGGCGACGGCACCAGCAGGCAGGCAAGTGCAGCAAGCGTCACCACGACCGCACCGGTGGTCACCAGCGGTGCTCGCCAGCGGTGGTAGTCAACCCGGAGTGTCACGATGCCCGCGGCAATGCCGAGTACCAGCCACAGGGCATGCCGCTTGGCGTGGAAGAAGGGATCCCCCGTGGTCTCGATGGAGGTGACCGTCGAGGACAGGACCACCATCACGAGTCCCAGCAGGCTCACGAGCACCAGCACCACGGCGAGGGCCCCGAAGGTGCGGGTGTTCCGTCCCACCGGCGGGTTCCGCAAGGCCTGAAGCGGCGCCGTCCGGTGTGGGTGTGCGCCTGCAGCCCGCGAACGGCCGGCCGTCACCGCGGTCATCCCGGCTCTCCCTCGCCGACCGCGGCGCGCACGAGCGCGGCGAAGTGCTCACCCCGCTGGCGGTACGACTTGTACCAGTCGAAGGAAGTACAGCCCGGCGAGAGCACGATGGCTTCTCCGGGCAGGGCCATCTCCCCGGCCACCGCGACGGCCCCCGCCATGTCGGCGACCCGCTGCACGGGCCGGGAGCCGGCGAATGCGGCGCCCACCTCGCCGGCGGCCTCACCGATGGCCACGACCGCCCGTACCGAGGAGGCACTCGCCAGACCGGCGAGATCGAGGCCCTTGTTGCGCCCGCCGGCGATGAGCACGAGGGACTCGAACGCGCCGCTGGCGGCGAGCACCGCCTCGGGAGTCGTGGCCTTCGAGTCGTCGTACCAGCGGTTGGTGCCGGTCTCGGCCACCAGTTCCAGCCGATGCGGGAGCCCGCGGAATGATTCCAGGGCGGCACGCACGTCATCGGCGGGCGCGCCGGCCGCCAGGGCACAAGCGGCAGCGGCCTCGGCGTTGCGCAGATCGTGCGGGAACCGTCTCGGCAGCCGCGCGATCTCGACCAGTGGCTCACCGCCGACCCTCAGCGACTCACCGCACACGGCGACGTCACTTGCCGACCGCCCGAAGCTGAGCACCCTGCCCACCGCCGGGCGCCGGTCCGCCACCACGGGGTCGGCCTCGTTGACCACGGCCACGTCATCGGCGCCCAAATGTCGCCAGATACCCGCCTTGGCCTCCTCGTAGGCCGCCAGGGAGGCGTGCACATCCAGATGGTCGGGAGCGAAATTCAGCCAGGCCGCAACCTTCGGCCGGAACGACCGGCTGCGACCCAACCGGAACGACGAGGCCTCGGCCACGAAGATTTCCGGAGCTGCGTCATCGATGGCACTCACCAGCCGCGGCCACCGCCCCGCTGCTCGGAGCCAGCGCCGCGGCCACCAGGGTGGTGACCGTCGTCTTGCCGTTGGTCCCGGTAACGGCGACGACGGGCCGGTCGTCCCAGGCGCCGGCCAGGTCGAACTCGCTGAGGACGGGGGTGCCTGCGCTGAGGGCGACCCGCATCGCCCGGTGGCGATCCGCCAGGCCGGGTGTGGGCAGGAAGGCGCCGCAGCGGCTCATGAGCTCTGCCAACTCGTCGTCGGTCGGCGGCGGCTGCAGCGCCCCGCCGGCCTCGGCCACCGCCCGCCGCATGCCGGGCTCCGGCGCGTCGTCGACGGCGACGAACCGGTGTCCCCGCCGGTGCAGCGCCGCCGCCACCGCCCGGTTCGTGGCACCCATGCCCCAGAGCAGGACCGGACCTCCGGTCGGCAGGATCACGGCGAGCCCTCCGGCCCGGAACTCGATTCGAGCAGTGGGAAGTAGTCCGCGTAGAACAGTCCCAGCGCCACGGCGGTGGCGAATCCCGCCAGCAGCCAGAATCGCACGATG
>JAGWAK010000029.1 GCA_021296435.1 Acidimicrobiia bacterium | reverse complement strand
ACGGTGACATCGGCGCCGCCGAGGCGAACCGGGAGCAGCGCATCCGGGTGGCGTCGGCCAACGCCACAGCCACCGAGGGCGAGAACGAGGCCAAGGTCACCGTGGCTCGCTCCGACAGCGAACGGCGTCAGAAGGAGGCCGAGGCTGAGCGTGCGGCCACCGCATCCGAGCGGGTCACCCAGGCGCGCGCCGAGAAAGAAGCCTTCGCCGCCGAGGCCGCCGCCGAGGTCGCCCGCGCCGAGCGGGAGAAGGCCTCCCAGCATGCCGACATCGTGGTCCCCGCCGAGGTGGAGCGCGAACGGGTGCGCACCCTGGCCGATGCAGAGGCCGACCGTATCCGCCTGATCCAGGGCGGCGAGGCCGACGGGCAGCGCCTCCGCATGGAGGCCGAGGCGATGGGTCTGCTGGCTCTGCTGACCCGCCGGGCCGAGGGTCTTGGCGAGTTGGTGAACCGCACCGGCGGGGAGGCGCAACTGGCCGCCCTTATGCTTATCGCCGAGCAACTCCCGAAGCTCGTGGCCGAGCAGGTCAAGGCCATCTCCAACCTGAAGATCGATCAGGTCACGGTCTGGGATTCCGGCGGAGGCAACGGTGAGCGCGGCAGCACCGCCAACTTCCTCTCCGGTCTGATCGGCGCCCTGCCCCCGCTGCAGGACCTCGCCGCCCAGGTGGGCGTGAAGCTGCCGGCCTATCTAGGCGAGATGGACGACACCACCACGCCGGAGAACCTCCGGCGGCTGGCCGAGGTGATCGAGGCCGAGTCCGACGACAACGACGACGGCGACCAGTAGGGCGATACGCACCGGTCCCCCGGCAACGCCGCTCGGGCCGCTGCGGAGTGGATACCGGCCTCCGCCGGAATGACGGGGAAAAGCGCCCGCGGTGCCGCGTCCGGCTCTCGCCTGCGTCATCGATCCGGCCCCGACCCCGGCGTGCCCCGCCCTCGGTCGTGTGTCGCCGCCCGGGCTCGTCAGGTGACGAGGATGAGCGGGAGGGCGACCGCATAGGCAGCCAATAGCGCGCCGCCCTCCCAGCGTTCCAGCCGACGCTTGCGCCGCTTCGTGAACAGGAACAGCGTGGCCAGCAGGATCATGCCGAACATGGCACCGGCGGCCACCCAGGGCACACCGTCACCGCCGAGCCCGCCCGGGCGAACCAGCGCGACGACGCCCCCGATTCCCAGGCTGTTGAAGATGTTGCTGCCCAGCAGGTTGCCGAGGGTGAGCAGGGGCTGGCGCCGGCGGATCCCGGCCAGCGCTGTGGCGAGCTCGGGCAGCGAGGTGCCGATCGCCACCAGGCTGAGGCCGACGAGGCCGGTGGCCAGCCCGATGCGCTCGGCGATGCCCGTAAAGCCTTCGACAGCGAGTTGCGCACCCGCAACGATCGCCACCAGACCCAGCGCCAGGCGCCAGAACTCGCCGCGGCTGCGCGGGGATAGGCGGCGCACCACGTCATCGATCCTGCGGTTCAAGCGGTTGGGGCCGGCATCGTCCGGTCCGGGGGCGATGCCCGGCTGCTCGCCGGGTGCCTGCGGGCTGCGCAACAGCCACCAGGTGGCGCCGGCCATCGCCGCGAGGAGCACGCCTCCCTCCCAGCGCTCGACGACCCCGCCGCCGGTGACCAGGAAGACCGCCAGCAGCAGGACCGAGCCGATGGCCAGGGGGACCCGGCGCCAGGCGGCGCGGTCAGCGGCGATCGGTACGGCGAGGGCGGCGACGCCGAGCACGAGACCCATGTTGGCGGCGTTGGATCCGACGATGCCGCCAAACCCGAGGGATGCATCACCTCCGATCGCGGCAACCAGACCCACGACCAACTCCGGAAGGCTCGTGCCGAACCCCAGGATCACCGCCCCGACCACGACCGGGGGAATCCCCCGGCGTGCGGCCAGCCGGGAACCTCCCGCAACCAGCCAGTCGGACCCGACCAGCAGGAGCACCAGCCCAACGATTGCCAGCACGACGTCGACAGTCATCCTCACCCGCCTCCCGTCACCGGGTCGAGCACCGCGTTCGAATCACTGGCGCCGGTCTGCTATGGCGCCAGCAGCACCATGTCGTCGCGGTGGATCAACTCCTCCGGCGTGCCGGCCTCGTGCTCGGTGCTGCGGCGTCCGATGACGGAGTCAAGACGCGCCGAAGGCAGTCGCACCAGACCCTTGGCGAACACCTCCCCGCCGGGTCCGGCAACCTCGACTGCGTCGCCGGCCACGAATTCCCCGCTCACCGAGCGCACACCCACCGCCAGCAGGGACTTCCCTCGATCCACCAGGGCACGGCGCGCCCCCTCGTCCACCTCCAGGGTGCCGACGGATCGGACGGCGAAGGCGATCCAGAGCTTGCGTGCGCCGAGGCGCTCGGCACGCGGTTGGGCAAGCGTGCCCACGTTCTCCCCCGCCACCGCGTCGCGCAGCACTCCGGGGCGACGGGACGAGGCGATCACCGTGGGCACCCCCGCCCAGCTGGCGATCTTGGCCGCCGACAGCTTCGAGGCCATACCCCCGCGGGCGTCGGCGTTGCCGATGCCGCCGGCCGCCGCCTCCAGTTCCCTGTCGATCTCGCGGATCTCCGCGATCAGCGACGCCTCCGCGGAGATGCGAGGGTCGGCGGTGTGCAGGCCCTCGGTGTCGGTCAGTATCACCAGCAGATCGGCATGCACGAGTTGCGCCACCAGGGCGGCGATCCGGTCGTTGTCGCCGAACTGGATCTCGTCATCGGCAACGGCATCGTTCTCGTTGATGACGGGGATCACTCCCAGCGACAGGAGGCGCTGCAGAGTGTCGCGAACACGCAGGTAGCGGCTCCGCTCGAAGAAGTCCAGCGGGGTCAGCAGGACCTGCCCGGCCAGCAGGCCCAGACCTCCGAAGGCCTCGTTGTAGATCGCCATGAGATGGCCCTGACCGACTGCTGAGGCGGCCTGCAGCACGACCGGGTCGGTCGGCCGCGTCTCGAACCCGAGCATCCAGCGACCGGCCGTGATGGCAGCGGAGGTCACCAGCAGCACTTGGTGCCCGTCGGCGCGCAGCTCGGCCAGCAACCCGCAGAGACGCTGGATCTCGCCGACCTCGACGTGACCCGAGTCGTCTGTCAGCGAGGACGTCCCGATCTTGACGACGACGATCATCGGTTGCTGCGCCCGGGATGTGAGGCGCTCGCGGCCGGAGCGATCGCCTCGTCGGGCTCGTAGTCGAAGGCCAGGGACCCGACGAGCACCTCGTCGCCGGCGCGGGCACCCGCACGGGCGAGCTCCCGGTCCACACCGAGCGCTCGCAGTCGCTGCGCCACGTAGTCCTGGGCCTGCGGGTCCGTGAGGTCCGAGAGGGCGACCGCCCGCTCCGCCGGACGCCCCACGACGCGCCAGGCGTCGCCCTCACGTCGGACACTGACGGCATCGGCAGCGCGGTCGGCGACAGGTCGGTGCACCACCAGTGCCACGTCGGCATCAGGCTGAGGCTCGTCCTGGCGGGCCTGGCGCACGAGGGTCGCCAGGCGGCCGGTCAGTTCGGCGACACCGGCGCCGGTCACCGCCGACACCTCCATGTCGGCTTCCGGCAGGCTCCCGATGGCCACGTCGGCCTTCGACCCCACCAGCAGGCGCCGACGCTCCAGAAGATCGGGCCGGTAGGTGCCGAGCTCGGCCAGCAGGATGCGCAGCTGCACATCGGGAGCGGCCTCCGCTCCCGGCCCGAGGTCGACCAGCAGCACCAGGGCGCGGGCGCGCTCGATGTGGCGCAGGAAGCGATGACCCAGCCCCCGCCCCTCGCTGGCGCCCTCGATGAGCCCGGGCACGTCGGCAACCACGAATTCCTCCCCATCGTCAGTCACGACGACGCCGAGGTTGGGCACGAGCGTGGTGAAGGGATAGTCGGCGATCTTGGGCCGAGCGGCAGAGAGGCGGGAGATCAGCGTGCTCTTGCCCACGTTCGGAAGCCCCACCAGCGCCACATCGGCGAGCAGCTTCAACTCGAGCCGCAACCAGCGCTCGGTGGGCTGCTCACCCTGCTCGGCGAAGCGCGGCGCGCGGCGGCGGTTGCTGAGGAAGCGGGCATTGCCCCGCCCGCCGGCACCCCCCGGCGCGGCCAGCCATCGCTGACCGTGGCTCGTCAGATCTGTGAGGTGCTCACCGTCGGCGGAGAGCACGACGGTGCCCTCGGGCACCTTCACCAGCAGGTCGGCGCCGGAGGCTCCGTGCCGTCGGCTCCCCGATCCGTGGCCCCCGGAGGTGGCCCGGCGGTGCGGATGATCACGGAACGCCAGCAGCGACGCCACGTTGCGGTCGGCCTCCAGCCAGACGTCGCCGCCGCGGCCGCCGTCGCCGCCGTCGGGGCCGCCCCGGTCGACGTGCGCCTCTCGCCGGAAGGACACGCAGCCGGCACCACCGTCACCACCGCGCACGCAGAGCGCGCACTCGTCAACGAACTCCGACACGGTCCAAGAATACGGGCCGCCCCCGCCGAGGGGCGCCCGGAACGCTGCCTGCCGTCAGTCGGTGAGAACGTCCACCAGCCGGCGCCGGCCGCGGGAACCGAACGACACCCGGCCGTCGGCGGTGGCGAACAGGGTGTCGTCGCCGCCGCGACCCACGTTGTGGCCCGGATGGAACTTGGTGCCTCGCTGGCGCACGATGATGGAACCCGCCGTGACCCAGGTTCCGTCGTAGACCTTCACGCCGAGGCGCTTGGCCTGCGAGTCTCTGCCGTTGCGGGTCGAGCCCCCGCCCTTGGTCTTGGACATGCCTATGCCATCCCGATCTCGGTTATCTCCACCAGCGAGTGCCGCTGGCGATGGCCCCAGCGCCGCCGCTGGTTGCTCTTCGACTTGTAGGTGAAGCCTCTGATCTTGGGCCCCTTGGTCTCTTCGAGGATCCGGCCCTTCACCGCCACCGCCGCCAACTCGGTGGGTGTGGCGAGCACCACCTCGCCGTCCACGTAGAGCACCGGACGCAGGTCGACCTCCGCGCCGGCGGGACCGAGCAACTCGGTGGTGATCAGCTCGCCCTCGCTCACGCGGTACTGCTTCCCGCCGGTTGCCACGACTGCGTACATAGCCCCTACACGCTATCGCTGCCGTCGGAGCGGCCCAACAGCGTTTCGTCGAGCCGGATCCCCCAGCCGTCGCAGTCCTCACAGGCCCGGGAGAGGGACTCCAACAGCCCCTCGCCGATCCGCTTGCGGCTCATTTCCACGAGCCCCAGGTTGGAGATGTCGCTCACCCGCGTATGCGTCTTGCTCTGGGCCAGGGCGTCGCGCAGGCCGCTCATGACCTTCTGGCGGTTGGATTTGCTCTCCATGTCCACGAAGTCGACAACGATGATCCCGCCGATGTCGCGCAGGCGCAACTGGCGCGGGATCTCCGCCGCCGCCTCGAGGTTGTTCTCGAGGATGGTCTGCTCGAGGCTCGTCGAGCCCACGTTGCGGCCGGTGTTGACGTCGATCACGGTCATCGCCTCGGTGTGCTCGATCACGAGCGAGCCGCCTGACGGCAGCCACACGGTGCGGTCAACGGCCTTGCGTAGCTGGCCGTAGACGTGGTACCGCTCGAACAACTCCAGGTTCTCCGTCGCAGGGTCGTAGAACGAGACCCGCTCGGCCAGCGCGGGGGCGACGCCCTCCACGTACGTGGACACCGATCCGTAGAGATCGGGATCGTCGATCAGGACGCTGCGATAGTCGGTCGTGAATTCCTCGCGGATGACCCGCAGCGCCACGTCGGGTTCGCGGTAGAGCAAGGACGGCGCCTTCGAGCGCTTGGCGAGCGCGTCGATCTGGTCCCACTGCGACACGAGCCGCGTGACGTCCTGGCGGATCTCCTCGGGGGTGACGCCCTCGGAAGCGGTCCGCACGATCACGCCGTGCTCAGCCGGCTTGACACCCTCCAGGATGCGGCGCAGCCGGCGGCGCTCCTTGTCCGGGAGCCGCTTTGAGATACCGTACGCCTCGCTGTTGGGCACCAGCACCACGTAGCGGCCCGCCAGGGAGACCTGCTGGGTCAGCCGGGCGCCCTTGTGGGCAATGGGGTTCTTGGTGACCTGGCAGAGGACCCGCTGGCCCACCTTCAGCGCCTGGCTGATCTGCGGGCGGCTGGAGCGCTCCAGGTCCTCGGCGTCGAACTGCACATCACCCCGGTACATGATGGCGTTCTTGGGCGTGCCGATGTCCACGAACGCCGCCTCCATGCCCGGCAGCACGTTCTGGACCCGGCCGAGATAGATGTTCCCGTAGATCTCGGTGGTGTCGTTGGCCGGCCGGGACACGTAGTACTCCACGAGGGCCCGCCCCTCCAGGACCGCCACATGGGTGGCGTCGGCGGTGACGTGGATGGCCATCAGGTAGCGGCCGACCGGGCGGCCCTTGCGAGCCCGCCCGCGCCGCTTGGCCAGTGTCTCGGCGTCGAGCTCGACCGGATCACCGCCGGTCAGCGCCTCGACGGGCTTGTGCTGCTGCCCTCCGCGCGATCCCGATCCGCGGCCGCCGCGGCGCCGGCGCCGGCCGCCCGAACGCGACCCGCTCCTTTCGCCGCCCGAACGCGACCCGCTGCTCTCGCCACCCGAACGCGACCCGCCCTTGTTCCCGCCGCCACGGCCGGAGGACTGGGATTTGGCCGGCTTCGTCTCGCCGGAAGGCGGCGGGGCGGGGCGGCTGTCGCCGATTCGGGGCTTTCGCTGCTCTGCGGAGCCGGCGCCGGCCGGCGTCTGGCTTCGGGTTCGGCCGCTGCGGCCCTCAGGGCCGGCTACCCGACCGTTGTCCTTCTTGTCGGACTCGGTGCGGCTCTTGGAATCAGCGCGGCTCTTGGCGGATCCGGCGTCCGTTGGGGGGGACGAAGACATTGTGTAGTTCCCTTCTCATCACGCGCAGACCTCTTGCTGCGCAGCGGGAACGGCGTCGATCGAGGCCGCGGCGAGCATGTCGCCGCCCGGCGCCAGCGCGCCGGCTTCGGGAGCAAGCGGCTCGTACCGCTCGCCGTCCCGCGTAATCCATTGGTGCAACCGCCGGACGCGTCCGACGGCCAGCGGTGGGGCGATGAGGCGCAGGAATTCTGCGGGCCGCACCGCCCGGGGTTTCGTGCCGAGTTCGGCAACGAGGACGCCTCCAACCGAGACGTCCAGAATGTGCAGGTCCCCGACGGCCGTGCGCACGTCGGAGGTGGTGGTTCGCCCCTTGCGCTCACGCTGCAGGGGGAGGCTGTCCGCCGACCGGACCTGTTCGGCCCAAGCTGCGGCGGGCGTCGTGTCGGTCCCGGTCAGTGCGAACTCCCACGTGCAGCTGGTGACCGCCTCCTGCAGCGACACCGCACCGGGGCGCAACGGGCAGGCATCGCTCACGGCCATGCCGTCGGGCAGCACCGCACTGAGCCGCTCGGGCATACCGGCGGCCCAGTCGTAGAGCTCTTCGGCGGATGCACGCAGATCCACATCGAGATACTCGGCAACCGATTCCTGCCCGGTTGCAAGGGCCAACCCGAAGGAGATCCTCGGCCGCGGGCTGAATCCCTGCGAGTAGGCCACGGGAAGTCCCGCCCGTCGCACGGCGCGTTCCCAGATCCGGGCCGCGTCGCGATGCCCGCAGAAGCGGATCTTGCCCTGCTTGGACCAGCGCAGGCGCACCCTCACGACACACCTGCCAGCTGACGGGTCGCCAGCAGTCGCACGGGCACGGGCCCCGGCTGCAGGAGGTCCTGACCGGTTCCCTGGCTCCCGCCGGCGGGAGGCGTCGCCGAGGCCACGACGTGCTCGATGCCGTAGCCGGTGCACGCTCCGCAGTCGTAGCAGGGAGTCCAGCGGCAGTCCTCCAAGCCGGAGGAGGCCAGGGCGTCCTGCCAGTCCTGCCACAGGAAATCCTTGTGCAGACCTGCCGAGAGGTGATCCCAGGGAAGCGCCTCGCTGTCGCTGCGATGCCGGTAGGCGCAGTCCTCGACCGACAGACCGTGGCGGTCCATGGCGTCGAGCCACAACTGGTAGTCGAAGTGTTCGGACCACTCCTGGAAGGTCCCACCCGAACGCCAGACGTCCTCAATGACCGCCCCGAGCCGCCGGTCGCCCCGGCTGGCCAGCCCTTCCACCAGCGTTGCCTCGGGATCGTGCCACTTCAGCTTGACGCTGCGGTCGGCACGCAGGTCGTCGGCCAGGAGGGCGATCTTGCGGCGCAACTCCTCGACAGTGTTCTGGCCGAACCACTGGAACGGCGTCTGCGGCTTGGGGACGAAGCCCCCGACCGAGACCGTCACCGAGGCTCCCCTGACGTGACGACGCCCCAACTCCACGCAGCGGCGCGCCAGGGCGGCGATCCCCAACACGTCCTCATCGGTCTCCGTGGGGAGCCCCACGAGGAAATACAGCTTGACCCGACGCCACCCCTGTGAGTAGGCGCTCTCGACTGCGGCGTCGAGGTCTTCGGCGCTGATCAGCTTGTTGATCACCTGACGAAGCCGCCACGATCCGGCCTCCGGAGCGAAGGTCAGCCCCGTGCGGCGTCCGCGCTGTAACTCCGCGGCAATGCCAACCGTGAAGGCATCCACCCGAAGGCTTGGCAGCGAGACGGTCACCGCGGGGCAGCCGGCGCCGCCGTCGCCGTCCTCGGGCCCCACGACGTCGGCCACAAGTTCTTCGATTCCACTGAAGTCGGCGGTCGACAGCGACGTGAGCGCGACCTCGTCATAGCCGGTGCGCCGCAAACCCTCGGAGACCATGGTGCGCACCTGCTCTGCTGGGCGTTCGCGCACGGGACGAGTGATCATGCCCGCCTGGCAGAAGCGGCAGCCGCGCGTGCAGCCCCGGAACACCTCCACGTTGAGCCGGTCGTGCACCACCTCGGTCAGCGGGACCAGCTGCCGCTTCGGGTACGGCCAGTCGCCGAGTGAGGGGATCGTCCGCTTCTCCACGATGTCCGGCGCCTCCACCCAGCGAGGCGTCACCACCGTCGAGAATCCGCTATGGCTCACCGCGTAGGCGGCCGGCACGTAGACACCCTCGAGTCCCGCGAGAGCTCCGAGTATCTCCCGGCGGCCGCCGCCGCGATGGGCGGCGGTGGCCTCGGTGATCTCCCCCACGGCCTCCTCGCCGTCTCCGAGCACGAAGAAGTCCACGAAGTCGGCCAGCGGCTCGGGGTTGAATGCGCAGTGCCCACCCGCGCCGACCAGCAGGTCGCCGCCCGAACGGTCGACGGCGCGCACGGCCACGCCGGCCAGATCGATGAGGTTCAGCACGTTCGTGTAGACCAGTTCGGAGGAGAGGTTGAAGGCCAGGATGTCGAACTCCCCGGCAGCCAGGTGGTTGTCCACCGAGAAGAGCGGGAGGTCCTGCCGGCGCATCAGGGCTTCGAGGTCACCCCAGGGGGCATAGGCCCGCTCGGCAACGGCGTCGCTGCGCTCGTTGAGGATCTCATAGAGGATCTGCAGCCCCTGGTTGGGCAGGCCGACCTCGTAGCTGTCCGGGTAGCAGAGCAGCCAGGCCACCTTCCCGGGCCCGTGAGCCGCCGGGCCTGCACCCTCCTCGCCGCCGATGTAGCGCGCTGGACGCTGAACCTGATCCAGGAGAGGCTCCAAGTCGGACCAAAGCGAACGCACGGCGTTCAGGCTACCGGTCCGGCCCCGCGGCGACGGCCACCGGTCAACTGGCGCGCACCACGTGGCGGCGCATCGAGACGTTGAGCACCAGGCCCAACGCCATCATCGTGGTCAGGAGCGAGGACCCCCCGTAGGACAGCAGCGGCAAGGGAATCCCGATCACCGGCATGATGCCTGCGGCCATGCCCACGGTCTGGAACACCTGGAACAGCACCATGCAGAGCACCCCGGTCGCCAGCAACGAGCCGAACAGGTCGCCCGCAACCCTGGCCGCCCGCCAGATCCGCCAGAGCAGCACCGCCAGCAGGCCAAGTGCCAATACGCTCCCCAGGAAGCCCAGTTCCTCGCCCACGACTGTGAAGATGAAGTCGGTTTCCTGCGCGGGCACCAATCCGCTGCGGGTCTGGGTGCCCTGCCCGTAGCCGTGGCCGGTCAGACCGCCGTTGCCGATGGCGATCTGCGCCTGCTCGATGTTGAAGGTGTCGCCGGGGTCGCCGCCCGGGTTCACGATCGATTCGATGCGCTGCCGCTGGTACTCCTCGACGAGGCCCGAGTTCAGCACCAGCCCCAGCCCGACGAGGCCCAGGGCGGTCGCCACCACGATGTGGCGCGCCTGCGCCCCCGCCACGAGCAGCAGTCCCATGGCGATGACCGCGAACACGACCGCAGTGCCCGCGTCGGGCTCCAGCAGCACCAGCATCATCGGCACGGCCACCAACCCGAGCGCGCCGAGCAGCTGGCCCAGCGTCATGCGCCCCCCGAAGCGCGCCGCGTAGTGGGCCAGCACGACGATCATCGCCAGCTTGCCGAACTCCGAGGGCTGCACCTGGTAGCCGCCGAACACGAACCAGGCGCGGGCTCCCTGGCGTACCGAACCCAGCGGCGTCAGCACCAGAATCAGCACCAGCAGGTTGGCGCCGTAGAGGGGCCAGGCCAGCGAGTGGAACCGCCGGTAGTCCACGCCGGCCGCAACCGCGCCCATGAGCGCCCCGACGACGGCGAACAGCGACTGCCGCTGGAGGTGGAAGCTGCTGTAGGCGGCCGGGTCGATGCCACGGGTGGCGCTGTAGATCATGGCGATCCCGAACAGTGTCAGCGCCGCCACGGCCACCACCAGGATCACATCCGCGTGCAACCAGGGGGCCAGGGGGGGCACCCGCGGCAGCAGGCGTCGCTTGGGGTGCGCTCCGCCCGGCGCGCTCACGACGTCTCCACCGACGGCACGATGGCCATGTCCTGGCGCGTGATCTCCGCGGGCGCCTCGGGGATCCGATCCAGGGCCACGGCCTCGAGAATCCGGCGCACCACCGGAGCCGCGGCCTCGCCGCCGAAGCCCGCCTCCTCGAGCAGGACCGCCACCAGGTAGCGCGGCTGGGGCAGAGGGCCGAACCCCACGAACACCGCGGAGTCGGCTTTGCCCAGCACCTCCGCGGTGCCGGTCTTGCCCGCCACCGGCCACAGGTCGTGGGGGAAGCCGTCGAAGGCCCGCTGGGCGGTGCCGACGCGTTCGTTGGTGCGCAGCGTGGTGGCGCCGCGCATGCCGTCCAGGATCGGAGCGTGCAGATCCGACGGCAGGTAGAGGCGGGAGGTGAGGCGCGGGCGGATCAGGTTGACCGTCTCACCGCTGAGCGGGTCGACCATCCCGACGGCGATGTTGGGCAGGTAGATCCTGCCCCCGTTGGCGAACGGCGTGAAGGAGTTCGCCAACTGCAGCGGGGTCACACCCAGATCTCCCTGGCCGATGGAGATGTTGATGGTGTCGCCCGTGCGCCAATCGGGGTCGGGGAACGCCTCCGGGTTGGCGTCGTGGCGGGCCTGCTTGATCTCGGCGTCCGGCACGATGCCGGCGTGCTCGAACGGGAGGGCGATGCCGGTGGTCTGCCCGAAGCCGAAGTCCCGGGCGGTCTGCTGGATCTGATCCTCGTCGTAGCCGGCGCGGCGCGAGAACTGCTCCGCCAGTTTGTAGAAGTACTCGTCGCTGGACACCGTGATCGCCATGCGCAGGTCCACGTCCCCGTTGGGCGCGCGGTCGGGGTTCTCGAACTCGCACTCGCCGATGCAGTCATCCAGCACGTGATAGCCGGGGTCGTCGGTGGTCTGGGTGACGCCCAGGAAGCCATCCGGTCCAAGCAGGCCTGTGGACAGCGCCGCGTAGGACGTGATGGGTTTCATGGTCGAGGCGGGCGAGTACACGCCCTGGATGGCGCGGTTGTTGAGGGGCGCATGACTCGCCGGATGCACGAAGGCGTCGAACTCCTCCTCGCTGATGCCGCCGATGAAGACCCGCGGGTCGTAGCCCGGGTAGCTGGCCATGGCCAGCACGTTGCCATTGCGGGGATCCACCACGACCACGGCGCCCGCCGGGGCGGCAAACGTCTCGAAGGAGTCCTCCACGTCCTCGTTCTGGCGATCACGGGCCTCCTCCAGGCCGCGCAGCAACTCCTCCTCGACTAGCCGCTGCAGGTCCGCATCGATCGTGAGCACCAGATCGGTTCCCGGATGCGGCGCCCGGTAGCCGCGTTCGCGGATCACGTTGCCGACGTTGTCGACTTCGATCTCCCGCCATCCGGGGGTTCCGCGCAGCACGTCCTCGAAAGCCAACTCCACACCCGACTTGCCGATCTCGTCCACTGTGCTGTAGCGCTTCGGATGGTTCTGGCGCGCCTCGATCTCCTCGGCGGTGATGGTGTCGATGTAGCCGAGCACGTGCGCCGCCAGGTCGCCGTAGGGGTAGACCCGCTGGGTGCGCCGGACCACCTCCACGCCGGGAAATTCCTCGTTTCGCTCGGCCAGGAACACCTTGATGGCGTCCGACACGCCAACCGCCAGGGGAATCCGGTCGAATGGCCCGTAGGCGGGGGCGGCCAACGCCTCGGTCAACTCAACGGACTTGGGCAGGACCCCTGAACGCGACAGCTGGCGCGCCAACTCCAGGGCGAGACGTTGGCGCTGCGCCGTCCCGATCTGGTCACGAAGGATGAAGGCGTCCATCGTGACGACGTTGACGATGCGGTTGCCGACCAGCTCCCGGCCGTGCACGTCGAAGATGCGACCGCGGGGCGCCGGCTCAGGCACGGTACGGATGATGTTGCCGACGGCCCTCTCCACGAACTGCTCCGACGTCACGACCTGCAGGTACCAGAGGCGCACGACCAGCGTCACCAGGAGTGCCAGCCCGATCACGCCCAGGATGCTCAGGCGCAGCCGGCGCGAGTCGTAGCGGCTCAAGCGTCCCCGCTGCCCGGCGGCCGGCTCGCGCTCCCGGCCGCCGCTCGCACCGGAGGCCCGCCCCCTGCCCGGCGGCGTCGCCAGGCTCATAGCCCCGACTTCCTGTGCAGCGCGCGCACGCTCGGGGGGCCTGCGCGCACGCCCGGAGAGCCCGCTCGCACGCCGCTCGCCTCGATCAACGCCCAACGCACGAGGCGCTGTGTCGGTGCCGCGAGGAAGGCCGCCCAGATTTCCACCACCCCGAGAGTCAGTATGTAGCGGTCGTCGAACAGGTGATCCTGGCCGACCACCTCTCC
>JAGWAK010000028.1:2413-19748 GCA_021296435.1 Acidimicrobiia bacterium | reverse complement strand
TGGTCGCCGGCGACCGCACCCTCCCGGCCGGCGACTACTTCCACGACCTGCACCACAAGTACTTCGAGTGCAACTACGGTACCCCGGTTGTCCCCGTCGACGCCTGGGTGGGCACCTGGCACGACGGCTCCCCCGAGGCCCACGAGCGTATGCGAGCCCGCCGCGAGGCCGCCGGCCACACCTCCGGCTGAGGTGTTCGAAGCGATCGCTTTTCGACGTCAACCGCCGCGACCTGGGGCGTGCCCCAGTTGGTGGAAGCGTCTGCCAGAAGTCTCCCGGGCTCTGTTCAGGTACTAATCGTCTACTAAATCTCACTTCATTAGTAGCAGATTAGTACTCAGGCGCGGCGCGGAAGGGAGGGCCGGAACCTTCGACGCCGGGCATTGTCGGCACGAATCGACGAAGCGTGCCGCAAGTCGACGCGATTGTGGCCTCGCCCGGCACGCCGATCAGCGATGCGTCAGATCTTCGATGCGATCGAAGAGATCCGGGACCGCCCGGAATACGAACTCCTTGCCGATTTGGGTTCGAATGAACAACCCGAGATCCTCGAGGCCGAGCAAGTCGGTGCGAGCGGATTGGTAGGCAACCCGGTGTTGTCGCTGGTGGGCCTTGATTGTGAATCGCTGGTGCCGATCCCGCATGGCGCGGCCCAGGAGGGCACGTTGGCGATGGTTCAGGGCAGGACTGTCGTGGAGGAGTATCTGCAACTTCCGGTCTTCCCTCACTTTGCGGGTCAGGTAGCCCTTGAGCGCCTCGATGGCGCGCTCGATGACGCGCAGCTGGTGGATGATGAAGTAGGTGAGGTCGTTGTCGTCGCTCTCGGTGTTGAGGTATGACATGGAGTACTGGGCCGGCGCCTTCCTCAAGATGCTGGAGATCGAGATGTATTGCGTGAGCCAGTATCCGGATCTCAGCATTGACCAGTAGAACAGAGCCCGCGCCGTCCGGCCGTTGCCATCGACGAACGGGTGGTCATAGCCGAGCCAGAAGTGCAGCACGATCGCCCGGACCACCGGATGAATGAACCCCTCACCCGACTCGCCGTTGGCAAACGCGCAGAGTCGGGCCAAGCGCTCCGGCAGTTCCGACGCAGGGGGCGGCCGGTGAAGGAGCATGTCCGTCTCCGGCGCGTAGACGGCGACTCGTTCCTCGTCGGGAGTCTGGATCCGACCGGCGTCGGCTGGATCGTCGAGCGCATCGACGGTCACGGCACGATGGAGTTCCCGCACGACCTCCGGACTCAAGGGTTCAGTGCCCCGCGCCATGGACTCAGCCAGTTGCATGGCGTTGAAGTTGTTGAAGATCATTTGCTCGCTTCGATCCCGAGGGGAGCGCCCGGACTTGAGTAGCTCCTTGCCGATGGCTCGGGTTGTGCTGGCTCCCTCCAACTGGCTGGAGGTAATCGCCTCTTCGATCAATGAACTGATGAGGTAGCGATCGCTCGACCGTGGGTCCGTGACCAGATCGTCTGCCAGGATCCGTCCACTGGCCTGCTGGTCGATCCGGTGGAGCATCTCCTGAATTCGGTCGATGTTGCTGAACCGAAAGGGATCGCCGTCCTTGTCCACGGGAGGTAGAGGCCGGGCGGTTGCCTGCCGGCTGAGCGATATCCCTAGCCACCACTGCTCGTGGGTGAGTCCGTCAGGGGGATTGCGGTGACGTAGTTGATCCCAGTGCAGGTAGCGGCCCTTGTGGTCGACCGGCCGACTGTTCAGAATGATGCTGGCCAAGCGTTGCGGATCTCCGTCGGTGGTCTCTGCCAGCAGAGGACCGAGGGCAGGCGGGCGCTGAGGGTGTTTCAAAGGTCCTCCTGGTGTGCTACTAGTGTGGACAAGATTAGTATTACCGATTCCAGAGCAATTGACTACTGATTCAGGAGTTGTTGGTAGTTGGCTGGTAGTTGGTGGTGATCTGCCGCAGTGCCCGCACAGCAGCGGCTATGTGAAGCGCTTGCAATGACGAATCCGCTCAAGCGTGGTGGCAGGCTGGCCCGACAGGTAGATCTACTAACATAGTAGTGATTAGTAGTTCACTAGTGGTTGAGCGCGGTGTCGGGCACGGCGCCTCGTCACTCGCTCGTACGTAGGTTGCCCGTACGCTCGCGGCCGTGACTGACCTGAGGCGGCTGACGGGGACTTTCCTAGCGGCTGGCCGGATGGGTCTAGGCCTCCCGCTGCTGGGTATCTTCGGCGAGGCGCGGTTCGTCGAGGCTTTCTCCGTGGATCGGACCACGAGGGCCTGGCTCGATGTGGAGGTGGCGCTGGCACGGGCGCAGGCCGAAGCCGGCGTGATCCCCGAGTCGGCAGCCGAGACGATCCACGCAGAGCTCGCATCGGTCCAGATCGATCACGGGCAACTGCAGGAGGGCACCCGGCTGGTGGGGTACCCGATCCTGCCGCTGTTGCAGCAGCTGGGCCGAACCCATCCCGACGTGGCGGCCTGGCTGCACTTCGGTGCCACCACCCAGGACATCATGGACACGGCGCTGGTGCTCCAGTTGCGCGACGCCTGCAGGGACATCGCGCACGCCGGTGCCGAGCTGGGCGACACCCTGGCGGCGCTCGCCGAAGCCCATCGGGCCACGCCGATGGCCGGCCGGACCCACGGTCAGCAGGCCGTGCCGATCAGCTTCGGCATGAAGGTGGCAGGCTGGCTGGAGGAGATCGCCCGCTCGCTGGTGCGCCTGGGCGAGGCACGGGCGGCCGTCGAGGTGGTCCAGCTGTACGGGGCGGCAGGCACGTCGGCGGCCTACGGGCCCCTCAGC
The DNA here is from genome assembly GCA_021296435.1 of Acidimicrobiia bacterium. GTDB lineage: Bacteria > Actinomycetota > Acidimicrobiia > Acidimicrobiales > CATQHL01 > VXNF01. The sequence continues at coordinate 16,981 of JAGWAK010000028.1, read as the reverse complement.
ACTGCCACGCGCCGGCGCACCGCGGAGATCCTGGGTCTGGATTGCGATGACGTGCCGTGGCACAGCGTCCGGGACCGCCTTGCGCAGGTCGCCGCCAGCCTGGGCGTGTTGGCCGCGGCGACGAGCCGGATCGCTCTGGAGGTCATCGACTTGGCCCGTAGCGAGATCGCCGAGGTCCGCGAGGGCGGTGGCCGGCTGGCCGGCGCGTCCTCGACGATGCCCCAGAAGGCCAATCCCGTCCTCTCCGAGACCATCGTGGGGCTCAGCGGGATGGCCTGCGCGCTCGCCGCCGTGCCGTTGCGCGCCATGACCGGTCGCCACGAGCGGTCGGCAGGGGAGTGGCAGATGGAGTGGGATTCGCTGCCGCTGCTGGTGGCCTATACCGGCAGCTCGCTGGCCCGCTGCGGCGATCTGGTCGCCGGGCTGCGCGTGGATCGTGCCCGCATGGCCGCCAACCTGGAGATCGACGGGGGCCTGATCATGGCCGAGGCGCTCATGATCCGCCTCGCCCCGCTGCTGGGGCGTCAAGAGGCCCAGGACGTTGTCTACGACCTGTCCGCGGCGGCTCGGGACTCCGGCGTGCCACTGGCGGAGGCTGTCCGGTCGTTCCTCGCCGACCGTGGTCTGGAAGATCAGGTGAACCTAGAACCGGCGAGCTACCTGGGTGAGGCCGAGGCGATCGTCGATGCCGTCGTGGAGCGTTGGCGGAGCGTGCGCCGTCCGCAGCCATGAGGCACGCCGCCCGCCTGTGCCTCAAGGTTCGACCCATGTCGAATCTCGGCGTCGAAATGGGCGACACCCTGGCGGTAACCGACGACGCCTGCGTTACGTTCTCCTGACGGCGGCCGCCTCGACCGCGCCCGATCAGGTCACTCGATGGGGGCCTCGACGGCGGCATCCACCAGACTCCCCAGCAGGTCGATCACGGCGAAGGCCTTGCCTTCGGAGATCGCGTCGAGCGGCCTCATGCCTTCGAATTCGGGCTGGGGCGACCGCATCCAGGTTCGCGCCTCGCGGTCGGGCATCGCCTTGCGGGCGAGATCCACGACGGCGCGCAACTCGAGGAGCCGCTCCTCGACGTCGCGACGGACGGTGGCGCCTCGATAGCGCCAGCGGACGACGTTGCGCTTGCTGGTCCGGGTGACCTGTGCGAGGTCTCCGACGGTCAGCACCCCCCCGGCGCACACGTTGTCCAGCAGCGACCTGATCGTTGTCATCGTTGCGGTCCTCCTCTGCGCATCGGCAAGTCCCTACGACATACGTTGGCACAAATCGGCCCGGCGAGGCGCGGCTGGTACGATCCCGCGCGCCGCGGATGGGCTGAGGGGGACGATCGCCATGGACCGGATCGCGGGCTACGAACCGGCGGACGCCATCCCGATGCAAGCACCCACGCTGCGGGGCGGTCCCACGAAGGTGCTGGGAACCATCTGGAACCTCGTCTGGATGACGATGTGGCCTTACGGCTTCATCTACGCGGGCCTGGCGGCCCTGGTGTGGAACGTCTTCACCCCCGCCATGGCGCGCATGGAGCGGTTCGCGGTCGGGTGGATTGCCGAGATCTACCTGCGCAACGTGGTGCTGTTGCTGTTTTCTGCGGGCGGTCTGCACCTCTGGCTCTATGTGCGTCGGGCGCAGGGGAAGCGCTACAAGTACGACCACCGGTGGCTGAGCAACAGGAGCCGCCGCTTCCACTTTCGTAGCCAGACGCGGGACAACATGTTCTGGGCGCTCACCAGCGGCGCCTTCTTCTGGACGGGCTACGAGTCGGTTCTGCTGTGGGCCTACGCCAACGACCACATCCCGAGCGTCGACTGGAGCGGTGGGCCGGCGTCGGTCGTCTACCTGCTGGTGATGACGGTTGTGCCGTTCTTCCTGGTCACGGCCTGGTTCTACGTGACCCACCGGCTCCTGCACACTCGCTTCCTCTATCGCTGGGCGCACTACCTGCATCACAAGAACGTGAACACGGGGCCGTGGTCGGGACTCTCGATGCACCCCATCGAGCATCTGCTCTATTTCTCCACGGTGCTGTTCTTCATGGTCATCCCGGTTAGCCCCTTCGTCGTCATCCTCACCAACCTGTTCACCGCCATGGATCCGGCTCGAGGCCATTGCGGCTTCGATCGTTTCGAGATCGGGTACGGCCGGACCATGCCGGCGGGCACCTACTACCACGACCTGCACCACAAGTACTTCGAGTGCAACTACGGCCTGCAGGTGATTCCGATCGACGCCTGGATGGGCACCTGGCACGACGGCTCACCCGAGGCGCACGAGCGGATGCGGGCCCGCCTCGCCGCCCGGCGCTGAGTGAAACGCCGGCGCTCCCCTCGAGGAGGTCGCCGTCTACCCCGGACGAGCCTCGGCGGCGCGCACCAACCTCTTGGCCAGCAGCCGGAAGATCGCGGAGTGGATCGGGTACAGCGCCCACCAGTACAGGCGTCCTAGCACCCCGCGGGGATACATACGCGCCAGCTGGTGCAAGGTCCGCCGGCCGTTCTCGGTGGCGATGTGCCACTCCAGGAAGGCCACCCCCGGCAGACGCATCTCGGCGCGCAGCCGCAGCAGCCGCGGGGGATCGACGGCCTCGACGCGGAAGTAGTCCAGAGCGTCGCCCACACGCAGGTCGTCCGGATGGCGGCGGCCCCGTCGCATCCCGACCCCGCCGGCGAGCGAGTCGAGCGCGCCGCGCAAGGCCCACAGGGGTTGGGCGACGTACCAGCCGCGGTCGCCTCCCACGCCCGAGACGGTGGCGAACAGCGCCTCGGGGGACGCTCCGGTGGGGACCGCTCGCTCGTCGCTCAGCACGGTCCCGCCGGCCCAGGAGGGGTCCTGGGGCATGGGCTCGGCGACGCTCTGCTCCGGTGAGCTGCCCGTCCAAGCGGTCTGCACGTCGAGGTCCTGCACCCGCTGCAGCGCCCGGGTCAGTGCCTCGTCGAGGCCCAGCGGCTCGTGGTCGACGAATCGCCGGATGTCTCGCTTGGGGCTCACGACCACGTCGTTGATGAGGCTTTCCACCAGTGGTCGGGCCAGACCGTAAGGCAGGGGCGTGACCAGCCGCACCCAGTGCGAGGACAGCCGCGGCGTCAGCACCGGGACCGGAAGGATGACCCGGGGCCGCAGCCCCGCTGCCCGGGCGTAGCAATCCATCATGTCCCGGTAGGTGACAACGTCCGCTCCGCCCACCTCGGTGATGCGTCCCGCCAGCGTTTCGATCTGCGGGGCGGCGACCAGGTAGTGCAGCACGTCACCGATGGCGATCGGCTGGCAGCGGGTCAGGGTCACCCAGCGGGGACAGGTCATGGCCGGTAGCCGGTCCACGAGGTGGCGCAGCATCTCGAAGGAGGCGCTGCCCGAGCCGATGATGACCGCGGCCCTCAGTTCGGTGACCGGCACTGCGCCGCCGGCCAGCACGCGCCCCACCTCGTGCCGGCTCGCCAGGTGGGGGGAGAGGGCGGCGGGATCATCGGCGCCCAGCCCGCCGAGGTACACGATCCGTCTCACACCGGCGGCCTGGGCGGCGGCGGCCGTGTTGGCCGCGCCCCGCCGGTCGGTCTCGGCGAAGCGGTCGCTGTGACCCATGGCGTGCACCAGGTAATAGACCGCGTCGATGCCGGCGAAGCCCTGCTCGAGGGAGTCCCGGTCCCCGACGTCGCCCCGCACCACCTCCACCTGCTCGCCCCAGCCGAAACCGCCGGCGCGCTCGGGGCGTCGCACGATGCAGCGCACGTCACCGCCGGCGTCCAGCAGCTGCGGCACCAGCCGTCCGCCGACGTACCCCGTGGCGCCCAGAACGGCGACGCGGTTCATGAGCGGCGACGGCGGCTCGGGCGACGGGCGGTCACGCGTCTGGAGCGGCTTCCTCCGGGGCGCCGGCGGTGACGCTGAAACCGGGCGGTACCAGGACATCGTCAGGGGTGAGCTCGGCGATCGACCCGCGGCCGAGTCCCAGCAGTGCCGAGTCGATGCCGGCGCGAAGCACGTCGAGCACGTTCTCCACGCCGGCCTGCCCATTGGCGGCCAGGCCCCACAGGGAGGCCCGGCCGATGAGCACGGCCCGGGCGCCCAGGGCCACGGCCTTGACCACGTCTCCGCCTCGGCGGACTCCCCCGTCGAGCAGGACCTCGATGTCACCTCCCACGGCGGCGGCGATCGGCTGGAGCACCCGGATCGGCGCCGGTGTGGTGTCGAGGTTGTTCCCGCCGTGGTTCGACACCGAGATGGCCGTGGCTCCGCTGTCGGTGGCCCGCCGGGCGTCGTCGACGCGCACGATGCCCTTGATCATGCAGGGCCCGTCCCACTGCTGCACAAGCCACGCCAGGTCGTCCCAGGAGGGTGGCGGGGTCTGCATCCACTCCCCGTAGGCATCGAAGAATCCCGGTGGGTTTTCCCCGGGGATCGTCATGTTCGGCACCGCCAGGTCCGGTAGCCGGCCGGCGCGCAGCCAGCGACCCAGCCAGCGGGGTCGGCGCAGCACCTCGGGCGCCAGGCGCCGCAGCGCCTCCAGGTTGATCCGCTGGGGGATGAACGGGCTGCCCCAGTCGCGGCTGTGCACGAAGGACCAGTCCAGCGTGACGATCAGGCCGACGGCGCCCGCCGTCCTGGCGCGCTCGAGGCGCTGCAGGATCCGGTCGCGGGATCCGCACCAGTACATCTGGAACATCGTCTGGGGGTTGGCGGCGACGACCTCCTCGATGGGCTTGCTGCCGAAGGCGCTGAGGCACATGACGGTTCCCCGGGCGGCGGCGGCGCGGGCGACGGCCACCTCGGCGTCGGGGTGGACGGCCTGCACGCCCGTGGGCGAGATCAGCACCGGCATCGAGACCGGCTGGCCCATGACGCTGGTGGACAGGTCGCGCCCGCCGGGCTTGCCGGCGACCGTCGGGGCGAAGCCCAGCTCGCCGAACGCCGCCTCGTTGTCGCTGAGCGTGACGCCCGCCTCGGCGCCGGCGTGCAGCGCCGCGGCGACCGAGGGCGGCAGGGTGCGCTCGGCACGCCCCCTGGCGGACGCCACCGACTCGAACCAGCCGCCGGCCATCAGGTGCTCACGGTCGTGGCGAAGTCGGAGGGCGCCAGCGGGCTCTCATCGCAGGCCCGCGCGGGACGGCGCGGCAGGAGTCTCACCCGGGAATGATCGGCGGTGGGTCGCGGCACCGAGCCCGCCTCGACGGCTGCGAGGGCCGTGGCGCCGTGGCCCTTGACACACTCGGGGTCGGGTCCGGCGAGCGGGAGGCCGGTGAAGAACTTCGCCGCCATGCAGCCGCCGCGGCAGCCGTCGTAGGCCGAGCAGGCACCGCAGGCGCCGGCGTCGGTAGGTTCGCGCAGCGAGCGGAACAGGTCCGCCTCGCGCCACAGGCGCCCGAATCCGCCCGGATCGCGCACGTTGCCGGCCAGGAACTCCTCGTGGATGGCAAACGGGCAGGCGTAGACGTCGCCGACGGGGTCGATGAGGCAAACCACGCGCCCGGCGCCGCAGAGGTTCAGCCCGGGCAGCGGTTCGCCGTAGCCGGCCAGGTGGAAGAACGAGTCACCGGTGAGAACCTCCTCCCCGTGCGCCAGCAGCCACGTGTAGAGCATCTGCTGCTGGCCGGCGGTGGGGTGCAACTCACCCCAGACTGCCGCGCCGCGGCCCGACGGTCGCAACCGGGTGAGTCGCAGTTGCGCCCCGTAGCGGTCGGCCAGCGCCTTGAGGTCGTCGATCTGCGGCAGGTTGTGGCGGGTGCACACCACCGACAGCTTGAATCCCCGCACACCTGCGGCGGCCATGTGTTCCATGGCGCCGATGGCGGTGGCGAACGTTCCCTCGCCGCGCACGGCGTCGTTGACCTCGGGAGTTGCGCCGTCGAGGGAGATCTGCACGTCCAGGTAGTCACTGCCGGCGATGCGCTCGGCGGCCTCGGCGGTGATGCGCGAACCGTTGGTGGAGAACTTCACGCCGACGTGGTGGGCGACGGCGTAGTCGACGATCTCCCAGAAGTCGCTGCGGATCGTCGGTTCGCCCCCGCCGATGTTCACGTAGAACACCTGCATCCGTTCGAACTCGTTGATGAGCTCCTTGGCCTCGTCGGTGTCGAGTTCGCGGGGGTCGCGCCGCCCCGAACTCGACAGGCAGTGCCGGCAATCCAGGTTGCAGGCGTAGGTCAACTCCCAGGTGAGGCAGATCGGCGCCTCCAGCCCGGCGGCGAAGTGCTCGACCAGCGGCGTTGCCACGCTCACGGCCGGCGCTCCTGGAGCATGTCCGTCTCCACCAGCCGCGCCAGCGCCCGCTCGAAGGCAGGGAGCGCCGCCTCGGCGACGCCCGCCCCGTCGCAGGCAGCCCGCGCCGTGGCTGAACCGTCGAGCCGCTCGAGGACCTCCAGGAGGCGCGGATCCTTGAGGAACGACAGGCGCCGCGTGCCGAAGTGATACAGCAGCGCGCCGAAACGCTCGGGCCGCACCGACACCTGTGGCGCGACGCCGAGCCGACGATCCAGTACCGAGGTCACGGTGGCAACTCCTGTCCAGGTTTCCAACGGTCCGCCGATGGTACCGCTCCCCGCCGGGAGGGCTCGGTGACCTGATCGAGCAGGAGGCGCTCCCTGGCGTGTAAACCTGCACCAGTGGACTCTGGGCGTTCGGATCCCTCCCCGCGCAAGCTGATCGAGGTGGCGCTGCCTTTGGAGGCGGTGAACGCCGCCGGCCGAGCGGAGAAGGCGGTGCCCAAGAAGGGGCATCCGGCCACGATGCACCTCTGGTGGTCGCGCAAGCCGCTGGGGGTGGCGCGGGCGGTTCTGTTCGCCTCGCTGGTGGACGATCCGTCGGCCCGGCCCGACCTGTATCCCACAGAGGCGGCCCAGCAGGAGGAGCGCCGGCGGCTGCTGGCTTTGATCGAGGATCTCAGTCGCTGGGACCGGAGCGGTGATGCGGCCCTGCTGGTTGAAGCGCAGCGCTGCATCGCGGAGTCGACCGGCGAGAAGCCGCCGCAAATCATCGACCCGTTCTGCGGTGGCGGGGCCATCGGCATCGAGGCGATCCGGTTGGGGCTGGACGCACTCGCCATCGACTTGAACCCGGTGGCGGCGCTGGTGAGTTCAGCCGGCATGTCCCTTGCGCAGCGGTTCGCCGCGTGTCCGGCCGTCAGTTCCGGTGGCGTCGGCGATGGCGAAGGCACGGCGGGGATCGCCAGCGACGTCGCCCACTACGGCACGGCGGTGGAGGACGAGTGCCGGCGGCGCCTGGCCGGGGCGTTCCCCGCGCCGGCGAGCCCGATGTTCCCGGAGGGGCGCAGCATGGCGATCTCGTACCTGTGGGCACGCACGATCACCTGCGCCAATCCGGCCTGTCTGCGTACCACACCGCTGCTGTCCACGTGGTGGCTGTCGAAGAAGCCGGCAAATCGCTGGCACGCAAGGCCTGTCGTCGAGACGGACGGTTTCGGTTTCGCCACCGATCGCGGGCCGCCTCCCGCCGGCTTGGCGGACCTGAAGGTCGGGCGCGGGGCCAACTTCAGGTGCCTGTTCTGCGCCACCGTCAACGATGCCGAAGCGGTTCGCCGCTGCGGGCGGGAGTCGGGGTTCGGGCTACGTCTGGTGGCTGTGCAGGCACTCGCCGACCCGCGGCGCCCGCGATCCGGCCGGGTCTGGCTGGCTCCCGACGAAGCCGGCGAAAGCGCGGGCCTCGCCGAAGTCGAACTCGGGTTTCCGGACGCGGTCGAGGCGGCATTTCGACGCGAACTGCCGGCGGGGAGCGGCAACGTCACGGCGTTCGGGCTGCGCACCCTCGCTGATGTGCTGTCGCCCCGCCAGCGGCGCACGATGGCGACATTTGCCGAGGTGATTTCGGAGATGACCCCGGTTGTGCGCCGGGATGCCCTCGCAGCGGGAATGATCGACGACGGAGCGGGGGTGGAACAGGGAGGCCGGGGCGCGCGCGCCTACGCCGAGGCCGTCACCACCTACTTGGCCCTCGCGTTGTCGCGCATGGCGAACCGCACCACGACGATGACGACGCACAACCGGGCCAATGGGTCAGTCGAGCAGTCCTTCATCCGCCCGGCCTACGGCTTCTACGGCGAGTTCGCCGAGGCGAACCCGTTCTCGGGTTCCACCGGGTCCTGGTCCGGGGGTTTGGGCTACGTGGTGCGGGCGCTGATGGCGCTGCCCGCCCCCGGTTCCGGCCCCGCAGGCCCGACAGATCGCCACGGCGCGAGCCAGACCGGCACTCCACCGTCAGAGACGCCGCGTGTCGGTCGAGCCGAAGTGCGCTGCGGGTCGATGCTCAGTGGCCTCGACGGCGCGGCGGGCGTGGTCTGCACCGACCCGCCGTACTACGACATGTTCGACTTCGCCGCTCTCTCGAATCTGTTCCTGGCGTGGCTGCGGGCCGTGCTCGGCGACGTGTGGCCCGAGACGCTCGGTCCGCTGCCGGCGCCGACGGCCGAGCAGATCGTGGCGAACCCGGCCCGCAGCGGCGGCGACAGGGCGGCGGCGCACGAGCGGTTCGTGAAGCTGCTGCGCTTGGCGTTCGAGCGCATGCGCGCCGTACACGAGAGCAGCTACCCGCTCACCGTCTACTTCGGCTACCAGCAATCCGGGACGAGATCGAAGCCGGGGCCCGGCGGATCTCCCGGTACGGCGTGGGAGGCGCTGCTGGATGGCCTCATCGCGGCGGGCTTTCGCATCACCGCCACCTGGCCGCTGCGCACCGAGCGACCCGAGGGGGTCAAGAAGGGCACGAAGTCGCTGGCCTCCTCGGTTCTGCTGGTGTGCCGGCCCGTGGCGGAATCGGGCCCCGTTCGGCCGGCGGCCACGACGGCGGACCTGCGCCTGGAACTGCGCGCCGAGCTGGCCCGCTCCGTACGGATGATGCAGCAGGCCAACATCGCCCCAGTGGACCTCGTGCAGGCCGCCATCGGACCGGGGATGGCCGCCTACACCCGCTACGAGCGGGTCCTGAGGGCGGATGGCTCGCCGCTCGGGGTCCGGGAGGTCCTTGCCATGATCAACGAGGTGCTGGACGAGGCGCTCAGCGGGGCCGAGGATCAACTCGACGCAGCCACCCGCTGGGCTCTCTCGTGGTTCGATGAGCACGGCCTCGCCGAGGGCCCGATCAGTCGGGCCGAGCAACTCTCCCGGGCGCGCAACACCTCGGTGGCCGCGCTGCTCGCCGCCGGCATCGTCACCACTTCCGGCGACCGGGTCCGGCTGCGCCATCGCCGGGAAATGGACCCCGTCCGGATTCCGAACCAGGTCGCGAGTCCCACTGTCTGGGAAGCCACCCAACACCTCCTGCGGTGCCTCGACGCCGCAGATGAGCAAGCGGCAGCCGCGCGACTGGGCCGCCTCGACGCCGACACCGCTGCCGGGGTCCGCGATCTCGCCTACCAGCTGTTCTGGATCTGCACGCGCCGCAACCGGAATGCCGAAGCGGCTGCCTGCAATGGCCTGGCCACCGCATGGCCGACGTTGAGGCGGCTCGCGGGCCAGCCGTAGCCAAGTCGCAGAACTCCAGGCTGTGCGTAACTCGTCGGCCCACAACGAGAGTTTTTCCACAGATGATGTTTTGCGGAGGCTGGACACTGCGCAGCGCCTGTTGGAGTCTGTCGTCCCGGTACCCGGACCGACGAGGTCGGGACGCTCCACCGCCAGTTGCCGGCCCGGAAGTTCGAAGATCAGAGTCGCCGCGCCCGGCGTACGGCGGTGTCGCGGCAAGATTGGGGGGAGCAGGTCGGCCACCCTGGCGAGAGGTGGTCGAGCCCACGGCCGCATCGCCTCGGGCGCTTCCCGATGACGGAGGACGCCGCCGACGTGCACCGGTGCGGCGAGGGGACGGCCCCGCCGAGTACGGCGACCCCATCGAGTTGTCCCGCCGCCCCGTTCTTTGCGGGAGGCTCGGCAGGCCGATGCGGGGTTCCGCCGCGCTTCGCCGGTTCGGCGGTGAGCCCGTTGTGAGGTCACAGGCCAAGTTCGGCGGGCCAAACCGCATGCTCTCATCGCCCTGTACCCAGCTGCCGGGGCCGAGAGAGTGCCCGACTTTGCCGGTGTGGAGAACCTGCTGCACAGCAGGGGATCGAGCTTTCACGGGACCTGGGCGCGCCGGGCGGTTCTGAGGGCCATCCACGAGAGCAGGGGAGCATGCCCGGCAAGCCCGACGGGATCAGAATTTGCACCCAAAGGCGTGGCCTTAGCTGACTAGTCAGTCATTTTGCTGCATTTTCTCTCGCCATTGAGCCTAACCAGACCGCGCCAATCGCCAAGTCGCCCGCCGCGGACGGCTGCGGGTCACGTGCGCTGTCTGACATTCATCCACGAGTCGGGACCCTCCGCTCTCCTGCTCGAGAGGCGGCGGGGTTCGCCGGCGGACAATCTCGATGCCCACGACGGCTTCGCCTGCCCGCTCATTGCAGCAGTCGGCGCTGCGCCCTGGCGGCTTCTGGCAATCGCGATGGGGCGGGGGGGGGGAGGGCGCCCACCCGCCTCGAGTGCCTATTCGGCCGGGTAGCCTCCAACCGGCACGCGGCCTCCGCCGCGGAGGGGGTCGAGATCGTCCGGCGTCGGCCGTTCACGCTCTTCGGCGCCGATGCGCCCTGCCGGCGGCGATAGTCGTGGCGGTCTTGAACGAGTTGTGCGGCACCAGCAGCGGCGAGTTCGCGCCGAGGGGGCCGGGAGGCCGACGACCGGTGCCGGATGCTCGGCGTCCACCCGGTACGATCGGTGTTTCTCGACTGCTTCATCGGCGATTTGTCCAGCCTGGAGCACTTCCCGCGCAATCGCGGCGCGCTCTGTCGGATGGCAAAGTTATCCACAATCTGTGGATGAAGCAGGATGCGAATCTGCTGATCATGCCCGGCGCGATCCTGGTTGACGGCGCCGGCTCGGTCGCCGAAATGGCCCGCTACCTGGACGATGACCGACTTGAGTCTCCATCCTCCGTGCCGGAGAGGTTCGACGGAACCACCGGGCGAACCGTCCGAGAGGACGCCGCCACATTGAAGTCCATTGCCTCCGAGTCCGAGGGCGGGATGTCCCGGCGCTGAGCGGCGCGCAGGTAGCCGGCCACATTGAGGTCGAATGGCGGCGAGTTCGAGGGCTGAATCGCCCGACTGGTGCAGCGCCCACCGAATTCAGGGGTGCCGCCTAGGCTGGGCTGGATCCCGCTATGACGTCCGGTACCGCCCCTGCTGGGGCCCCCTCCCGCCAGGTCGCTGAACGCCGTTTCAGCCAGTCCATGATCGTCTCGGGCACGCGCTGCCTGCTGGCCTACGTCGTGTTTCCCTACGTCATCCCGGTGCTCGGGCTGGCCGACGTCGTGGGGCCGGCGGTGGGCGTGGCCATCGGTGTGGTGGCCGTCGTCTTCAACGTCGTCAGCATCCGGCGGTTCTGGCGAGTGGATCACCGGCTGAAGTGGGCGCTGAGCACGGTCAACGTGGCCGTCATCGGTCTGATGTGCTATCTGGCCGCCGGCGACATCGCCGAACTGGCCGGCTGAGTCGGGAGGGCCCGGACATGGCGAGGCGCGACGAGTCGAGCGATGGCCGCGAGGTGCCGCCGGCCCGGAACCCGCCCCAGGCGGAAGCTCCCACCATGGCCCGCAGCAAGCTGGTTCGAGGCGTCTGGATCGTGACGGGTCTGGTGCTCGTGGGCATCGGCGGAGTCGGCATCGTCGTGCCGGGTCTGCCCTCCACGATCTTCTTCATCCTGGCGGCAGCGGCTTTCTCCAGGTCGAGTGCCCGCCTCGAGCGGTGGCTCCTGAACCTTCCTGCGGTCGGTCCGCTGGTGCGGGACTACCGGGCAGGGCTGGGCATGCGCCGCCGCGCCAAGATCATGGCCGTGTCCATGATCGTGATCGCGGTGGGCATCAGCACCGGCCTGGCGATCCAGAGTTGGACGCCGCGGGCCATCGTCCTGGCCGCCGGCGCGGTGGGCGTGGTCTACGTGGGCTGGCGGGTGCCGACCCGCGAGATGCTGGATCGCGCTGCAGCCGAGGGTGCCGGCTAGTTCCGCGGGAACAGCATTGGGGCTGCCCGTCGGCTTGCCACACGGGCGCCCGGCGGAGGTTCGCTACCGTGACCCCGTGACCCTCACCCCGATCGTCGGCACGCTTGCCTACCTCTGGGACCGGGACGCCGACCAGGTGCTGATGGTGCAGCGGGATGCACGTCCCGCCGACGACCACTACGGGAAGATCAACGGCCTCGGAGGCAAGCTCGAGGCCGGCGAGCACGTCGTCGAGTGCATGCGCCGCGAACTGCGCGAGGAGGCCGGCCTGGAGGTGACCTCGCTGCGGCTGCGCGGCACGATTTCCTGGACCGACTTCGGCCCTCGAGACGAGGATTGGCTGGGGTTCGTCTTCCTGGCCGACGCCTGGCGCGGCCAGCCCCCGGCGAGCAACGACGAGGGTGGCCTCATCTGGGTGCCGCGCACTCGCCTGCTCGCCGCCTGCGACCCCGACCCCGCCACCCGGCGAGCCGCCGGCCTGGTGCTGTGGGACGGCGACCGCCACTTCCTGCCGCTGGTCTTCGACGAAGACCCCCGCCCGTTCCACGGCACCATGCCCTACGCCGGCGACCGGGCGGTCGGCTGGACCTACGAGCGGCTCTAGTCGAATGCGTCTCCTGCGACCGTGGTGCGCCCCTTGCTGCTGCCGGGGATTGGTGACCGCCTCAGGCGGTTGAGCCTCCGTCAAGGGAGAAGCAGGAGCCGGTGGTGTAGCTGGCACCGAGGGCGGCGAAGAGGATCAGGTTGGCGACCTCCTCGGCGGTGGCGAACCGCTTGAGAGGGATGCGTTCGATCTCGGTTGCCCGGGCGGCGGCCGGGTCCGGATAACTCTCCAAGTCGGCGTCCATCATCGGTCCCTCCACGGGGCCGGGGCACACCGCGTTGACCCTGATCCCGAGCGGGGCGAGTTCCCGCGCCATCGCCTTGGTCATCCCCACCACCCCGAACTTCGAGGCGCAATAGTGCACGTAGAGAGCTGCCCCGAAGAGCGACAACTCCGAGCCGAGGTTCACGATCGAGGCTCCGGAATCCATCACCTTCGCTGCCTCGCGGGACACGTAGAACGACCCCGAGAGGTTGATGGCGATCGTCTCGTTCCAGGTCGCCGGATCGAGGTCGCCGAGAGGCACCGCGCTGCTCACGCCCGCCGAGTTGACGAGGATGGTGGGGCGCCCCAGCGTGGCGACGATCTCGCCAATGGCCCCGGCCACGTCGAGGGGGTCGCTCACATCCAGTGACCGCACGAGCGCGCGTGCACCATGGTCGCCGGCCACCTGCCGCAGCGACTCGATTCGCCGGCCCAGTAGCCCAACCTCGGCGCCCCCGTCCAGCAGCCGGCGGGCGGTGGCGGCGCCGATCCCCGAGCCCGCCCCGGTCACGATCGCAACGTGGTCGCTCAGGTCCATGACGGCCTCCTGGCTCGGTCATCGGGGTTGTCGCCGGTCAGAGACGTCAGCACCTGCGTGCTCCTAGGACACGGTGCGGAGGGCGGCCTCGACGATGGCGTCCGTGCCGGGGACCACGGCGCTCTCGAGTGGGGGGCTGAAGGGGATCGGTGCCCGTGCGGCGCCGACCCGGATGACCGGTGACTCGAGATCGCTGAAGAGCTCCTCGCCAATGCGGGCGGAGAGCTCGGCGCCGTAGCCACCGGTGAGCCAGGCTTCGTGGGCGATGACGACCCTGCCGGTCTTGGTGACCGACGTGACGACGGTGTCGAAGTCCAGGGGCCAGAGACTGCGCAGGTCGATCAACTCGGCGGAGACGTTGTGCTCGTCGGCGAGCGTGGCCACCGCAGCAGTGCCCCGCAGCGTCATGGCCGAGTAGGTGATCAGCGTCATGTCGTTGCCCTCGCGCACGACTGTCGCGCTGCCGAGTGGCACCCGGTGGTCTCCCTCGGGCACCGGCCCGCGCTTGGCCGTGATCGACTTGTTCTCCAGGTAGATGACCGGATCGTCGTCGTCCATCGCCGAGTGCAGCAGTCCCTTGGCGTCGGCCGGGTTGGATGGCGCCACCACCTTCAGTCCGGCAACGTGGGTGAATAGGGCTTCGAGGCTGCCGGAGTGCTGCGCCGCAGAGGAGCGCAGGATTCCGTCGGAGGCCCGCAGCACGAGAGGCACGCTCACCTGCCCCCCGGACATGAAGCGCATCTTGGCGGCCTGATTGACGATCTCGTCCATGGCGCCCATGGTGAACTCCAGGAAGCTCATCGACGCCACCGGCCGCAACCCTGTCATGGCCGCCCCCACGGCTGCCGACATGATCAGCGCCTCAGAGATGGGCATGTCGATGATCCGGTCGGGGCCGAACTCCTCCAGCAGCCCCCGGAACTGCCCGAAGTTGCCGCCCCAGCTGATGTCCTCGCCCAGCACGATCACCCGGTCGTCGGCGCGCATGGCGAGGCGTGTGGCGTCCACGGTGGCCTGCCCGAAGGACATGCGCTTCACGGATCGACCTCGCCAGGGGGTGTGTACACGTATTCCAGGGCCGACGCGGGGTCCGGATCGGGCGAGCCGGCGGCGAACTCCTCGGCCGCGTCGGTCTCGGCCCGGGCGGCCTCCCAGACCGACTCCACCGCGGCGGCGTCCAGCCA
>JAGWAK010000028.1:0-2405 GCA_021296435.1 Acidimicrobiia bacterium | reverse complement strand
GGATCGGCCGCCTTCCACTGCTCCACCTCGGCGGCGTCCCGGTAGAACTCGGCGTCGCCGACGTAGTGGCCGCTGTGGCGGTAGGTGACGCAGTTCAGCAGTGACGGACCCTCGCCGTTGCGGGCCGCCTCGACGGCTGCACCCACCTCGGCGAACGTGGCGCCGGCGTCGTTGCCGTCGACGGTCACCCCCGGGATGGCATAGCCGGTGGCGCGAATCGCCAGGTCGTCCACCGAGCAGGTGCGGCTGATGGCGGTGAACTGGGCGTAGTGGTTGTTCTCGCACACGAAGACGACCGGCAACGCCTTCACAGCGGCGAAGTTGAGCGCCTCGTGGAACGGGCCCTTGTTGATGCCGCCGTCGCCGAAGAAGCAAACCGCCACCTGGCCCGAGCCCCGGTGAAGGGCCGACAGCCCGGCGCCGGTGGCGATGCCGAACCCGCCGCCGACGATGCCGTTGGCGCCAAGCATGCCGAGCGAGAAGTCGGCCACGTGCATCGATCCGCCCCTGCCGCGGTTGGCGCCGGTCTCCTTGCCGAACAGCTCGGCCATGAGCCGGTCGATACCCATCCCCTTGGCGATGGCGTGGCCGTGGCCGCGGTGGGTGGAGGTGATGTAGTCGTCGGCCCGGAGGTTCTGGCAGACGGCCGCGGCAATCGCCTCCTGGCCCAGGTAGGTGTGCACGAACCCGGGCAGTTGCCCGGCCGCGAACAACTCGGTCACCCGCGTCTCGAACACTCGAATGCGCACCATCGTGCGGTGGATGGCTAGACCGGCCGCGTCCGGGAGGCCGGCAAGCGTGGCCGGAGCAGTGGGAGGGCTCACCGCATCCATCCGTCTCGGAGACTGCCGCGAGCGGCGGCGCCGGGCGGATTCGTCACTGCGTCGTCTCCCCGACTCGACCGTCGCGGGCAGCAGATCCGGCAGGGGGCGTCACTGGGCCAGGTAGCCGCCGTCGACGGCCAATATGTGCCCGGTCACCATGGCGGCCGCATCGGAGGCCAGGAAGACGGCCGGTCCGACGATCTCGTCGGGTTGGCCGATCCTCCCGAGGGGCGTGCGTGACTCCCAGTCGGCCCTCATGGCGGGCTCGCGCTCCCACTGGGCCAGCACGATGGCCGACTCGAACTGCGACGGGGCGATGGCGTTGACCCGCACACCCTGCGGCGCCCACTCGATGGCGAGCGTGCGGGTGAGCGCCACCACGCCGCCCTTGGAGGCCTGGTAGCCGAGGCTGCCCGGGAAGCCGGCCAGGCCGCCGACCGAGGCGATGTTAATGATCGACCCCGAGCCGGCGGCCACCATGTGGCGCCCCGCCGCCCGGCAGGCGAGATAGGTGCCACGCAGGTTGATGTCGATGACCGACCGCCACAGGTCATCCGGGTAGTCCACAGCGGGAGAGCGTCCCCCGACCCCCGCGCTGTTCACGAGCACGTCGATCCGACCCGCCTCGGCTACCAGCCCGTCCACCGCGTCTGCGACCGCCTCGGCGTCGGTCACGTCCGCGGTGACCGAATCGGCCGGTTCGCCGATCGACCGGGCCACGTCGTCGTTTCCCTCGGCGTCGCGGTCGACGCAGCGCACCCGGGCACCCGCTTCGGCGAACCCGGCCGCGATGGCCCGGCCCAACCCGCTGGCGGCGCCGGTGACGAGTGCGACCCGCCCGGTGAGCGAGAAGCGGGACTCGGCGGTCACCCGAGCACGTGTCCGATCGTCGTGCCCACGTCGACCTCTACGTCGGTTTCGGGATCGGCGTGGATGAGTATCTCGAGCGTGCCGCCGGCCGGCGCCTCGATGGCCGTCTCGGCCTTTTCCGACTCGACGGTCACCACCTCCTCGCCTTCCTCCACGCGCTCGCCGGTGGCGCGCAGCCACTCCACGATGAACACGGTCTCTACCACGCCGGAGTGCGGCACGACGATTGGGCTGCGCTCGGCCACGGGGTCAGCCGTCTCCTCCGATGTCCACCGGTGAGTTTCCGCTGTCCACCGGTGAGTTGCTGGCTCTGGCGGGGGTCCCGGAATGACCCGGCGGACGTGCGAGCGGTGTGGCTCGACCGTGGATTCCGGCCTCCGCCGGAATGACGGAGCGGCTGGCCGGGGGCACTTCAGCCGCCTCAGCGCCCATCAGATGTATCCGTGCTTCTCGAGGCCTTCGGCGGGGGAGAGGCCGCGGCGCATGTCCTCGCGCACGAGGTCCTCGCCGGCCATCACCGTCTCGGAGTCGGCCAGGACCTGCTCCGCCTCGCCGGCGGGGATCACGAGGATCCCGTCGAAGTCGGCGTGGATCACGTCGCCGGGGTGGATCTCCACATCACCGATGGTCACCGGCACCTGCGTGGCCGCCATCTCCCAGCGGCCGATGGCGTTCAGAGGCGACATGTCCCGGTAGAAGACCTGCAGGCCG
>JAGWAK010000027.1 GCA_021296435.1 Acidimicrobiia bacterium | reverse complement strand
CGAGCTTCTGGGAGATGTCGCTGTCGGACATCGGGAAGACCTTGCCGTTGGCGCACACCACCCGGGCGTCGGTGATGCCGGCGGCCTCGATGGCGTCGAACACCGGCGGCAGCAGCTTGGAGGCCGGCGTCGGGCGGAACTGGTTGTCGATGACGACCGCCACGCTGGAGGCACCCGCCAGGAGTTCGCTGAACCGCGGCCCGCTGTGGGGGTTCTCCAGGGCGGTCCGGGCCGCCTCGGTGGCGTTGGGCACCGGGTCCGGCTCGTCGGGGTAGATCGCCGCCAGCAGGTTCTCGTCGGGAACCTCCAGATCGAGGCTGTCCCGGTACACCTTCGTCTCGTCGTCCGCGGCGCCGATCGTCAACGGATCCATGGATTCGTACGGAATCGAGTATGAGGCCATCGTCCCTCCCGTCATCGGGATTCGTGCAGAATCCCGTCCGAGCATAGTTCGCTGACCGGCGTGGATTCCTCTACGGGGGCGGTAGCGGGCGGCCGTCGGCGATCGCTCGGCGGAACCACTCGGCGGTCTCCGCCACGCCATCGGCCAGGGATATCCGCGGCACCGAACCCAAGCGGGCCTCGAGCGCGCTGTCGTCGAGCCCGCGGGGGAACGGCAACTGGTCGGTGCCACAGGTGATCCCCGCGAAGTCGGTGGTTCCGATGATGGCCTCCGCGAAGGAAGCGACCGTCGCCACGCTGCCGTGGAGGTTGTAGACGTCGCAGCCGCCGGGCTCGGCCCGCGCCGCACCGATCACGATGCGAGCCACATCGGAGGCGTACTGGAAGTCCATCCAGCCCCCGTATTCGATGTGGTACGGCAGGCCCCGCACCGCTGCCAGCAGCGCCTGGCAGGGATACGACGTGACGCCCTGGTCGCGGCCCGGCCCGTACACCGTGTGCGGGCGCAGCCCCACGCTGGGGGTGCCGTTCTCCTCCCAGTACACGCGGGCGGTGTCCTCGTTGGCCACCTTGTAGACGCCGTAGTGCGTGGCCGGGTGGCGGCGGGCGTCGTTGGGCAGGACGTCGGTGTCGTAGAGGTCGGGATGGCCGAAGACCGCCACGCTGCTGGTGTAGACGAGGTTGCGGACCCCGTGCGCCTGCGCTGCCTCGAAGACGTTGGCCGTGCCGGCCACGTTGATGGCGGCCCCCAGCGGCGGGTTGGCCCGGCACGTGGGCACCTGCAACGCCCCCAGGTGGATGATGTGGGTGGCGCCCTCGGCCGCGGCGAGCACCTGCTCGGTCACCGTGAGGTCACCCTGAATGCGCCGTGGCTTCCCCAGGTCGGCCTCGTCCACGACGAGCCGCAGCCGCTTGTCATCGGTGCTGATGTCAAAGAGCGTCATCTCAACGCCCTCGTCCGACAGGTGACGCACGACCCAGGCGCCGATGCAGCCCATGGCGCCCGTTATGAGGAAATGTTCGTCGCTCATGCGAGCACCTCCGCCTGATGATCCGTCCCCGGGACTCCGATGGCGCGGCCCGCCCGCACCACCGGGTCTAGACGCACCGGTTGGTGATCTGGCCGAGGCCCTCGACGGCGGTGACGAGCACGTCGCCGGGCTCCAGGAACTGCGGCGGGTCCATGCCCATGCCCACGCCCGACGGCGTACCCGTGAAGATGATGTCGCCGGGCAGCAACTCGCAGATCGAGGAAAGGTAGGTGATCAGGCGCGGGATGTCGTTGATGAAATACGTGGTGCGGGAGTCCGGCACCCGCACGCCGTTGCGGTCACAGGTCAGCCCCAGGTCCCACGGGTTCTCCAACTCGTCGAGGGTGACCACCGCCGGGCCGATCGGGGCGAAGTTGCGGTGCGACTTTCCGAGGTTGAATTGCGGGAAGCCGCCGGCGAACTGGCCGACGCGCTCGCTCACGTCCTGGCCCACCGTGAAGCCCGCGATGTGGTCGGCAATGTTCCCGGCGGCGATGTTCCGCCCGGCGCGGCCGATCACGACCACCAACTCCACCTCCCAGTCGCAGTTGCCGGGCACCAGCGGGATGTCGCAGTTGGGCGCGGCCACACAGGAGGGGAACTTGGTGAACACCAGCGGGTCGTCGGGGATCTCCATGGCCGCCTCGCCGGCGTGGTCGGCGTAGTTGAGACCGATGCCGAATACCTGTGGTGGTCTCGGGACCGGGGCGGTCAGATCGTCGGCGCTGTAGGCGTCGCCGTCGTCGGGGGCATTGTCGGCGGCCCACGCCAGGAATGCCTCCCAGTTGGCCAGGACCTGCATCGGATCGGGCCCGAAGGCGCCCCCGGAGGCCTCGGCGATGTCCCAGGCCCGGTCGCCGGCCAGACCCACTGCTTGATGATTGATTGCTGCCATTCGCATGGCTAAAGGTCTACCAGATCAGCCCCGCCTTCCACTCCGACCTGCGGCTCCGGCGGCCGCAGCGGGGACCAGCGCCAGGGCGGGGGCGGCAGTTCGGGAGCCGGCGCCGGCTCGCCCCGCACCCCATCGGCGCCAGAGGCGATCGGGGCGTCCTCGCCGTCCAGCGCTCGGATCTTGCGCCAGGCGGCGTCCTCCATCCACTGGCTGATGCGGCGAGGGCCCGCCAACTCGCAGAGTTGCTCGTAGAGGGGCATCGTGACGGTGATCGTGAGCCGATGGCGCCCGGGCACGAGGGCACCCTACGGGGCGACGTCGCGGGCGACGCTGTTTTTGTTCGGACTTATCGGATATTCACAGCTCCTCTGGGGAGATCGAGAGGATCGGGAGAGGACGCAGCCAGCAGGCTGCGGGCACATCGTCGCCCGACCGCCCTCCCGGGTGCAGCGGCGGACATTGCTTATTCCGAGAGAACGAAGCCAGCAAGGAGCGTTGAATGACCATGATCCAGATGACCGTCGAGGAGCGACCACAGACCCGCGGGACGTGCCCCGACATCGACCTCGTCGGACCGTTGGAGGCGTGCGAGATGCTCGTCGTCGACGAGTCCGAACTGCTCGAATTGGTGAACAGCGACCAACTCTCCGCCTACCGCTTGGGCGGGCACATCAGGTTCCGCGCCGCCGACGTGGTGCGCCTCGCCAGGACCGCCCTCCAGCACGAAGCCAACTAGGCAACGACGAAGCGCCGGCCAGGTTCGGACCGACGCACGGGTCCGGCGGCCGGTCCGGGACATACGAACTCCTGCGGGCAGCCGGCGCGGTCAGAGCCCGTCGGTCCCGGCCCGGTCCGCCAGCAGCGCCGCCACGTCGCGCCCGTTGGCCTGGCCCTTGGTGGCGCGCATCACCTGGCCGGTGAAAAACCCCCGCATCTTCTTGCGCTCCCTGTCATCGCCGGCGCACAGGCGCTGCCACTCGGCGGGATGCTCGCCGATGATCCGGTCCACCACACCGGCCAACTCCCCCGCGCCGACCGACTCGAACCCCGCCCGCCGGGCGACCGTGGCGGGGCTCTCGCCGCTGGTCACCATTTCCGCCAGCACCTCCTTCACCTGGTTGGAGGTCAACTCGCCACTCTGCTCCATAGTGATCAACTCGGCCAGGCCCGCCGCGGTCAGCCGGTCGGTGCCGTCGGCGAGGTTCTGCTCCAGGTGCTTCAGCACAGCCTCGGGATCCGCCCCGGCCTCGGTGGCCTCCAGCGCCAACTCGTCCTGGCCACGCTCGACCACCAACGCCAGCCGCGCCGGCGGTTGCCCGGTGGCGGCGGCCAGCCGGTGCCGGCGCTGGCGTGGCAGCAGCGGCAAACCGGCGCGGATCTGCTCGATCCAGGCAGGGTCCGGAGCCAGCGGCACCAGGTCCGGCTCGGGGAAGTAGCGGTAGTCGGTCGCCTCCTCCTTGCTTCGCAGCGCCGAGGTGCGACCGGTGTCCTCATTCCAGTGGCGGGTCTGCTGGGTAACCCGCTCGCCGGAGCTCAGCAGCTCGATCTGCCGGCGGGCCTCGAAGGTCACCGCCCGGCCCAGCGAGCGCAGCGAGTTGACGTTCTTGATCTCGCAGCGGGTTCCCAACTCGGGGGATCCCAGCGGTCGCACCGAGACGTTGGCGTCCACCCGCAGCGAGCCCTCCTCCATCTTGCCGTCGGAGGCGCCCACCGCCAGCAGCGTGGCCCGCAGTTCGGTCACGTACTCCCTGGCCTCGGCGGCCGAGCGCAGATCGGGGTGGCTGACGATCTCCAGCAGCGGCACCCCGGCCCGGTTGTAGTCCACGAGGGACCAGGCGGCATCGTCGATCCGGCCTGCCCCGCCCACGTGGGTGGACTTGCCGGTGTCCTCCTCCAGGTGCGCCCGCACGATGCCGACCACCTTGCCCGACGGAAGCTCCAGGCTGCCGCCCACGTTGATGGGGCGGTCGTACTGGCTGATCTGGTAGTTCTTCGGCATGTCGGGGTAGTAGTAGTTCTTGCGGGCGAAGATCGACGGCTGCACCTCGGCGCCGAGGGCCAGCCCCACCCTGATGGCCAGCTCCACGGCGTGGCGGTTCAGAACCGGCAGCGTGCCCGGCAACCCCAGGCACACCGGGTCGATGTGGCTGTTGGGCTCGCCGCCGAAGGAGTTCGCGCTGGCGCTGAACAGCTTGGTGCGGGTCAGCAACTCAGCGTGGACCTCCAGGCCGATAACCATCTCCCACTCGGTGCCCGCCGGGGCATCCAACCCGGGGGATCCCGCCTCCCAGACAATGTCGGCACCGCCGCCCGGCCGATTGCTCACGGCGCTGTCCCCTTCGTCACCGCGCCGGCGCTGCCGGCACGCGCTGCCGCCGGCTGTGTCCCCGGCAGGAGGCGCTCCAGAGCAGCTGCTGCTCGGAACATCACGTCCTCGCCCAGGGCGGGCGCCATCACCTGCACGCCCACGGGCAGCCCGTCGGCGCCGCTGCCGAACGGCACCGAGATGGCCGGATGTCCGGCCAGGTTTGAGGCCACGGTGCACACGTCGGAGAGGTACATGGTCAGCGGGTTGGCGGTGCGCTCGCCGAAGCGGAACGCCACGGAGGGCGAGGTGGGCGCCAGCAACACATCGAAGCGTTCGTAGGCGGCGGCGAAGTCGCGCATCACCAAGGTCCGCACCTTCAACGCCTTGCCGTAGTAGGCCTCGTAGTACCCCGCAGAGAGGGCGAAGCTGCCGAGCATGATGCGCCGCTTCACCTCGTCGCCGAATCCGGCCGTGCGGGTGGCCACGTTCATGTCCACCGCCCCCGGTGCCGGAACCCGCAGCCCGTAGCGGACACCGTCGTAGCGAGCGAGGTTGCTGGAGGCCTCCGCCGGGGCGATGAGGAAGTAGGCCGACAGGCCGAAGACCGCCGCCGGCACGCTCACCTCCCCCACCTCGGCGCCGGCAGACGCCAGCGCCCCCGCCGCCGCCTCCAGCCGCGCCAGCACGTCGCCGTCGATCCCCTCCCCGCAGAGTTCGGTCACGATGCCCACCCGCAGACCGTCCACGTCGCCGGCGAGGGCGCCGTTCAGGTTTCCGACCGGTTCGGGGATCGACGTGGAGTCCAGCGGATCGTGGCCGGCGATGACCGAGTAGAGCAGGGCGGCATCGGTAACGGTGCGCGCCATCGGGCCGATCTGGTCCAGCGACGAGGCGAAGGCCACTAAGCCGTAGCGCGACACCCGCCCGTAGGTGGGCTTCATCCCGACTATCCCGCACAGCGCGGCGGGCTGGCGGATGGATCCGCCCGTGTCACTCGCCAGCGCCAGCGGTGTGAGACCGCCGGCGACCGCCGCGGCGCTGCCGCCCGAGGAGCCGCCCGGCACACGCCCGGGGTCGTGCGGGTTGCGGGTGGGTCCGAACGCCGAGTTCTCCGTCGAGGAGCCCATGGCGAACTCGTCCATGTTGGTCTTGCCGACGACGACCGCCCCGGCTGCGTTCAGGAGATCCACGACGGTGGCGTCGTACGGCGGCTCCCAGCCTTCGAGGATGCGTGACGAGCACGTGGTCGGGGTGCCGCGGGTGCAGATGTTGTCCTTAAGCGCCACCGGCACGCCGGCCAGGGGACCGGGATCCTCCCCGGCTGCCACGGCGCTGTCAATGGCCTCGGCGCGAGCCAGAGCCGCCTCGGCGGTCACGGCGTTGAAGGCGCCTAGATCAGCGCCGGCGGCGATGGCGGTGAGTGACTCCTGCACCGCGCTCGCGGCGGACCGCTCGCCGGCGCGCACCGCCGCGGCGATAGCCGCTGCCGGACCGGGGCTCACGGCGCCTCGCCCCGCACCGGGGGCACGCGGAACTGCCCGGCCTCGGTCTCCGGAGCCTGGGCCAGCACCTCGGCCCGATCCAGGCCCGGCTCGGGCACGTCGTCGCGCAGCACATTGCCGACCGGGTAGGGGTGCGATGTGGCAGGCACGCCGTCGAGGTCCAGGGCCTCCACGTCGGCGGCGTGATCCAGCACGTCGGCCAGCTGCGAGGTGAACCGCTCGAGTTCCTCGTCGCTGAGTTCCAGGCGGGCCAGCCACGCCACGTGCACCACATCGTGGCGGGAGATCCGTTCGGCCATGGTCCGGAAGCTACCCGCCGACGGCGACCACCAGATCGACAGCTGAACCGCGCGGCAATTCGGGAAGCATCTCGTTGACGCCGACCACGAGACCCGCGGGCACGGCGGGATCCAGTGCGGTCTGCACGGCGCCGACCCGGAGACCGATGGCCGACAGCCGCAACTCAGCCTCCTCGACGGTCATCCCCACGATGTCGGCGGGGATGACGACCAGCGGCTCCCCCAGGCTCACCTGCACCTTGACAACTTGGCCCTCGTCCAGCAGGCCACCTTGGGCGGGGAGCTGCCCGACGACCTCGCCAGGCGTGGCGCCCGGGACCCGTACGTCCAGGCGGCGCACCTCCCAACCCGAGGCCTCCAGAGTCCCCGATGCCTCGGACCAGTCCATGCCGACCACCCCGGGGACAGCACGAGCAGGCGTGTCGTCACCGGGAGTGCTGAATATCACCAGCAGCGCGGCGGCGACGACGACCGCCGCCGCGGCCACCGAGCGCAGCGCCAGGCGCCGGAAGCGGCCGGGCTGGGGGGTCGGAGCCACCTCCCCCGGCTCCGGCGACGCAGGCGTCGCTTCGTGCTCTTCGGCTCGCCGGAACGCCTCGTCGAGCCGCGTGGGCGGCGGGAACATCTCCGCGGTGGCCCGCAGCGCCAGCGCCAACTCGTCGGCCTCGAGGCGGTTCTCGGGTCTGGTTGCCGACGCCTGCGCCAGCAGCGGGGCCAGGCGAGCCACGTTCCTGGCGGTGGCCGTCCCCCCGGTCACGGGAGCCACCATGCGCCCGAGTTGGCCTATCTCCGCGGGCGCCATGAGTCGGCCGGCCGCGGCCTCAGTCAGTACCACCGCCAGGCTGTACACGTCGGCCGCAGCCGCCCCGGCAACTGGGTCGCCCTCCGGCGCCGGAGCTTCTCCAGGGTCGGCGGTCCCCGCGACGGGCACAGGCGTGTCGGCCTCGACGTCGACAGCGGGGTACTCACCTGTCTCGTCCGCTGGCATTCCGGCCGCTGCTTCGGCCGCTTCGTCCCCGGCGAACGACATCCCGAGATCGTCGACCCGGATCGTCTCCGGGGCGTCGTACCGGGTCGCTTCGGAGGGATGCAGCGGGCTGCGCAGGAAGTCCACGCCCATCTCGGCCAGCCGCAGCCGGCCGCGCACGTCGACGCAGCAGTGCGCCGGAGTGATCGCCCCGTGGGTGACGCCGCTCCGGCGCAGGCTGTCGAGCGTCTCGGCCCCCTGCAGACCGATGAGCAGAGTCTGGGAGGGCGTGAGGGCCGTCCCAGACTCGACGAGTCGTTGCAGGCGCATCGCCGGAGCCGGATGGACCAGGTATGGCACCGGGTCAAGTTGCCAGTCCAGGAGCGGCAGGACGTGAAGGTGCCGAAGGTTGCGCAACTCCTCCAAGCGGACCGCGGCGTCCGCCGCGTCGGCCACCGCCTCGGCGTCGAGGAACGTCACCTCCACGTCTTGGCCCGTGTCGCCGTCGGTGGCCCGGTAGGTCCTGCCGAGCCGGCTCTCTCCCACGTATTCGCCGATCCGGTAGCGGCCTGCGATCGGGGCGGGCTCCCAGGCGGCCTCACTACCTTCGCCGGCGGGGAGTTCGGCCGCATCCTCCGGGCTGCCGGTGGACACGTCTTCGGAGAGTCCTGGCTCCGCCTCGGCTTGGCCCGTGTCGTCGCCTCCGAGGGGTGCGGGCACCTCCTCGGGGACGCCGCCGCCTACGTTCTCGTCGGGCGGCTCGGCAGCTCCGGTGTCCACGATGGTCGAGATTACCGCCGCGGCTGGCAAGCAGACCGCCTCTAGCCTGATTGTCGTGGCTCTGGGTTCGCGCCGCCAGGCACTCATCGCCGCCCTCATCGCCACCGCAGGGATCGCCTCGATCACCGCCGCGGTTCTGGTGCGCGACGGCGACAGCGGCCCTCCGGTGGATTCCCGCGTGGAGGAGTTGATCCCCGAACCGGGCAGCGAGGTGCTGGTGCAGCAGGCTTTCGGGCTCGACCTCACCGACTCGCCCCGCTACGTCATCGAGTTGTACCTGAACGGCCATCGACTGCCGGACAACGAGTCGGTACAGGCCACCTCGGTGAACCGGTCCGTGTACCAGCCGGGCCGGGCACAGACCGTCACGAAGCTGCGCGCCGGGGAGAACTGCGCCCGGGCGGTCTTCTACCCGTTGGCCGAGGGTCCAACCTCGCCCCGCCGGGGTGAGGTCCGCTGGTGCTTCAGGGCCGCCTGAGCGCCACGGCCGGATCGAGCGACCGCTCAGCGGTCCGCTAGGCCGCCCCCTCCGGCGCTGCCCCGGGCGGCAATTCGCCGGTGGCCAGGAGGTGTTCGAAAGCCTGCTCGTCGAGGACCGGGACGCCCAGCTTCTCGGCCTTGGTGAGCTTGGATGCGCCGGGCGAGGCGCCGGCCACGACCGCGGCGGTACTGCCCGACACGCTGCCGGGTGAGCGCCCGCCGCGAGCGGAAATAGCCGCCGCTGCCTCCTCGCGGCTGTAATTCTCCAATGTGCCGGTGACCACGATCACCTTGCCCTCCAGCGTCGCCGACAGGGCCTCGTCGGTGTCGGCGGGCACCGGGCCGGCGAAGTTCACGCCCGCCGCGCGCAGTTTCCCGACAACAGCCAGGTTGTCCTCGTCGTCAAAGAAAGCCCGCACGCTGGCGGCGATGATGGGACCGACGCCCGGGGTCTCCGCCAACTGCTCCTCCGACGCAGTGATGATCTCGTCGAGGTCGCCGAAAGCGTCGGCCAGGAACTCCCCCACCGCCCCACCGAGGTGGCGGATGTTAAGGCCGAACAACAGACGAGACAGCGGCCGATCCCTGGAGGCCTCGATCCCGGCCATGAGGTTGCGGGCCTTCTTGGGCCCGAACCTCTCCAGCGAGACCACATCTGCCTCCGCCAGGTCGTAAACGTCACCGACGTCGGCGATAAGCCCCTCGCGGATGAGCAGGTGGACGTTCTTCTCGCCGAGGCCTTCAATGTCCATCGCACCGCGGGAGGCGAAGTGCTCGATGGCGCCGGCCTGCTGAGCTGGACAACGCGGGTGGCGGCAGTGGTGCGCCGCGTCGTCGCCCTCACGCACCAGCGGCGAGCGGTTGGGACAGGGACAGAACTCCGGGAACTCCCACGCCGGCAGCCCCTCGGGGCGCTCGGACAGCACCGGACGCAGCACCTCGGGGATGACATCGCCGGCCTTGCGCACCGCGACGATGTCACCGGGGCGCACGTCCTTGGCCTTCACCTGATCCTCGTTGTGGAGCGTGGCCATCTGCACCGTGGATCCGCCCACGAAGACCGGCTCCAGCACGGCGAAAGGCGTGGCCTTGCCCTTGCCGCCGATGGAGACCTGGATCTCCCGCAGCCTCGTGGTGCGCTCCTCGGGCGGGAACTTGTAGGCCACCGCCCAGCGCGGGTGATGACTGGTGACGCCCAGTTCAGCCTGGCGCCCGAAGTCATCCACCTTGATCACGACGCCGTCGGTCTCGTAAGGGTGGTCGTGGCGCTGCTTCTCGGCCTGCAGCACGTAGGCCTCGACGGCGGCAAGGTCGGACGCCAGCAGCCAGGCCTCGTTGACGGGCAGGCCCAGGCTGTCGAGGAACTCGAGCGTCTCGCTGTGGCACCCGATCGCCGGCCCGCCGGTCATCGAGCCCAGCTGGTAGCACCACCAGCTCAGCTCCCGCTCGGCGGTGACAGTGGGATCCTTCTGGCGCAGCGAGCCCGCCGCAGTGTTGCGGGGGTTGGCGTAGCGGGCCTCGCCGGCCTCCTCCCGGGCCGCGTTGAGCCGCTCGAACGCTGGGATCGCCATGTGCACCTCGCCACGCACCTCCAGTACCTCCGGCGCACCGGCGCCGAGCCGGCGAGGCACGTCGCCGATGGTGGCCACGTTGTGAGTGACGTCCTCACCCGTCCGCCCGTCGCCGCGGGTGGCGGCCCGCACCAGGCGGCCCTGCTCGTAGCGCACCGAGATGGCCAGGCCGTCGAACTTCAGCTCGCAGACGTAGGGACCGGCGGGCCCGTCGAGGCGGGAAGCGGCCCGGGTGTCCCAGGCCCGCAGCTCGTCCAGGTCGAAGGCGTTGTCCAGCGACATCATCGGCACGTCGTGGGCCACGGGGGCGAACAGCGCCGACGGAGGCGCTCCGATGGTGCTCGTCGGCGAGTTGGCATCGGCCAGTTCGGGGTGTTGCTCCTCGAGGGCACGCAGCTCGGCCAACAGGGCGTCGTAGTCTGCGTCGGGGATCTCCGGCGAGTCGCGGACGTGGTAGAGCTCGGCGTGGTGGCGCACCAGCCGGCGCAACTCCGCAGCCCTGGCCCGGGCGCCGTCCGGCGGGGCCTGCGCCTCTTCAACCGGCGACCGGAGCTCACTCACCACCCCGAACTGTACCGACGCCCTGTGACACGGTCGTCGCCGCCCCTGCGAGGCTCCAGCAGGCCCGTACGGCCCGACGGCGGGATTCCGGTGTGAGGACCTCGGCGCGGGGTATCGATGGACTAGCTTCGACGGGGTGAACCACCGCATCATTTCGATAATCCTCGGGGTAGTGCTGGTGGCGGCGGCCTGTGGAGGCGGCGACGCCGACGAGCCCGGAGCACCAGAGCCGGCCGGCGACCCCGGTGCCGCTCCGGCCGCCGATCAGACCGACGAGGCCGGCACCGCGGCGAGCCCCCCGCCGGAGCCGGCGACACCTTCACGCTCACCTACCGGCTGAACCCCGAGGCCGTCTGGAGCGACGGCACACCGTTCACGAGCACCGACGTGCGGTTCACCTGGCGCGCCCGCCTCGACACCGACGGCAGCCTCAGCACCATCGGCTACGAGCTCATCAGCGACATCGACACCAGCGATCCGCACACCGCGGTGGTCACGTTCCCCGAGGCCTACGCCCCCTGGCGCGACCTGTTCGGGTTCGTGCTTCCCGCTCACGCCCTCGGTCCCGACACCAACATCGCCGACGCCTGGAACGATGCGATCCCCATCTCAGCGGGCCCGTGGCTGCAGCAGTCCTGGAGTCAGGACCAGCACGTCCTGGTTCCCAACGACAACTACTGGGTGCCCGAGCGCCGTCCGCTCGTGGACCGGGTCGTCATGGTGCCCCGCGAGGACACCGATTCAGAGGTGGTGGCGTTGCAGACCGGTGAGGTCATGGCGGCGTTCCCGCAGCCCTTCCCCGGTGCCGTGAAGCGCCTCACCGGCGATCTGACCTTCCTGGGTGGGGGTGGCACGTACCTGGAAGGGCTCTGGGTCAACCAGAACGCACCCGACCGCTACTTCGATGTCACCACGAACGTCCGCCAAGCCGTGGCCTATTCGCTCGATCGCGAACTCATCGCCGATGTGGCGCTGGGCTCGATCATCGAGGACCCCCAAGTGCTGCAGTGCGCCGGTTGGAATCCCACATTCGGCGAGTGGTGCGCATACGACTTCGCGCGCTACACCCAGAACCTCGAGAAAGTGACCGAACTGCTGACCGCCGAGGGCTGGACCCGCCCCGACCCCAATGGCCTCTGGGTGAACGCCGAAGGCACCGAACTCGTCCTGCAGTGGAACACCGTGGCCGGCAACAAGCGGCGCGAGGACGTGCAGGCCCTGGTCAGCGAGATGACCGCACCGTTCGGCATCGGCTGGGAAATCATCAACTACGACGCCGGCGAGTTGTTCCAGAACCGTCTGCCGGTCATGAACTTCGGTCCGGTGGCGCTCTTCGCCAACAGCACCACTCCCGATCCGACCGTGCACTCGTACTACCACATCGACCGCATCCCCACCGAGGAGAACGGCTTCACGCGACAGAACTTCACCGCCTATGCCAACCAGGAGGCCAGCGACCTGGCCGCCGCCATCGACCGGGAGGTGGACGCCGCAGTCCGGCTGGCGCTGGTGCGTGAACTCGGAGAGATCCTCGCCACCGACGTTCCCTGGATCCCGCTGTACCTGCTGCCCAACCTCCTGGTCTGGAACAGCTCGCTCGTCGAAGGTCCGGGCGCCTACACCTTCAGCGTCTATGGAGGGTTCAAGGACATCTACGACTGGCGTGTCATCGGCTGAGCCGGTGACCTCGCCGCCACCACAGCCGCCGGCAGAGCAGGCACCAGAGCCACCGCAGCGGGCGCACTCCCGGGGCCGGTCGTGATCTTCTACGCCCTGCGGCGCCTGGCCATCACCGTCCCGGTGCTGGTGGTGATCTCCTTCGGCACGTTCTGGGCCGCCGGCGAGATATCCAGCCCCACCGCCCAACTCACGCTGAACCCAAGGATCAGCCCCGAGGCCAAGAAGGCCTACATCGAGCTGCTGGGCCTGGACCGCCCGCTGCACGTGCAGTACGGCAAGTGGCTCGGCAACTTCGTGACCGGCGACTTCGGCACCTCGCTGGTCAAGAACGGCCAGGACGTGTGGCCCTTCGTGGAGCGGGCCCTGGCCAACACGCTGCTGCTGGTTGCCGCGGCGGTGAGCCTCTCACTACTGATCGGCCTTGCGGTGGGGACCATCTCGGCCATCCGCCAGGGCTCGCTGTGGGACTACACCTCGGTAGGGGTGTCGTTCCTCGGGATCTCCATCCCGGTGTTCTGGCTGGGCCTCATGCTGCAGTTGTTCTTCGGCCTCTACCTCGCCAACTGGCTGGGCGTCGGTCCGCCGCTGCTGCCCACCGCCGGCATCTACTCGCCAGGACAGCAGGGGTTCGACCTGCTTGACAGGGTGCGCCACATGGTGCTGCCCACGATGGCGCTGTCACTGCAACTCGTGGCGGTGTACAGCCGCTACATGCGGGCCTCGATGCTGGAGGTCATGAGCGCCGACTACATCCGCACCGCCCGCAGCAAGGGGCTGCGGGAGAGCCGGGTGGTGGTGCGCCACGGCATGCGCTCGGCGCTGGTGCCGGTCACGACACAGGCCGCCATCGACATCGGCCAACTCGTGGGCGGGCTGATCGTCACCGAGCGGGTGTTCCAGTACCCGGGGATGGGGCTGCTGTTCCTGGAATCGCTGGAGGGGGGCGACTACACGATCCTGCTGCCGGTGGTGATGATCACAGCGGTGGCGGTGTTCGCCCTGAACCTGATCGCCGACCTGCTGTACGGAGTTCTGGATCCCCGGGTGCGCCTGGGCAAGCGGTTGGCCGGCCATGTCTGAGCAACCCTCCGGCCGGATCGAGGAGCCGGTGAGCGGCAGCGAGACCGAGTCCCTGGCGACCGAAGCGCCGATCAGCCCGTGGCGGCTGGCGCTCCGCCGGTTCCTGCGGCGCCGGCCGGCGGTCATCTCCGTCGTGGTCCTGACGATCATCATCGTGGGCGCGGCGTTCGCCGACTGGATCGCCCCCTTCGGTGCGGTGGAGCAGAACCTCGACGACATCCTGCAGAGCCCCGACGGCACCTACCTTCTGGGGACCGACACCCTCGGGCGCGACAACCTCAGCCGCATCCTCCACGAGGGACGGGTGTCGCTGCTGGTGGGCGTGATGGTGGCGCTCATCGCCGGCGGCGTCGGCACCCTCATCGGGATCTTGGCCGGCTACTACGGCGGCATCATCGACGCCACCCTGATGCGCCTCACCGACACGCTGCTGGCGTTGCCGGGCCTGATGGTGGTCATCATCGCCGCCAGGCTGCTGGGCGACGGCGTCTGGGACGTGGTGCTGGTGCTGTCGGGCATCGCCTGGATGACGCTGGCCCGCATCGTGCGGGGCAAGGTGCTGTCACTCAAGGAGCAGGAGTTCGTGGAGGCGGCGCGGGCCCTCGGCGTGCCGACCCGCCAGATCATGCGCCGCCACCTGTTGCCCAACCTCGTCGGCGAGATCACCGTGACCGCCTCCCTCACCGTGGCGGCGGCCATCCTGGCCGAGTCCACGCTCAGCTTCCTGGGCCTCGGCGTCAGCCCCACACACACCGCCACGTGGGGGAACATGCTGGGTGGCAACGAGGGGTTCGTGACCACGGCGCCCTGGTTGGTCTGGGCGCCGGGCCTGGCGATCGTCATCACCGCCCTGTGCGTCAACTTCATCGGCGACGGACTGCGTGACTCGCTGGATCCGACCCAGGAGAAGCTGTGAGCACCTCGACGAGCGTGGGGGTTCCGGGCTCAGCGGCAGGTCCTGTGGCCGCGCCGCTGCTGTCGGTCC
>JAGWAK010000026.1:19121-20303 GCA_021296435.1 Acidimicrobiia bacterium | reverse complement strand
GCGCCGCCTCCACCGAATCGGTGAGGCGCCTCTCGATCCCCTCCCGGCAGACAAGCCGGTCCACGACCACCTCGATGTCGTGCATCTCGTAGCGGGCCAGATCCAGGCGGGGCCGCCCGTCGGCCTCGGTGCCGGCCACGTCGGCGAGTTCGTACAGCTCGCCGTCGACGCGGGCCCGGACGTAACCCTCGGCCTCCAGCTCCGCCAGCAGCGTCTCGTAGGTGCCCTTCCGACCTCGCACCACGGGTGCCAGAACCTGGAAGCGGGTGCCCTCCGGTAGCCGCAACACCCTGTCGACGATCTGCTGTGGCGTCTGGCGGACCAGCGGCTCGCCGGTCTCGGGGTCGTGGGGCACCCCGACGCGGGCGAAAAGCAGGCGCAGGTAGTCGTAGACCTCGGTGATCGTGCCCACCGTCGAGCGGGGGTTCCGGGAGGCGCTCTTCTGGTCGATGGAGATGGCCGGTGAGAGTCCCTCGATGAAGTCCACGTCGGGCTTGTCCATCTGGCCGAGGAACTGCCGGGCGTAGGCCGAGAGCGACTCCACGTAGCGTCGCTGGCCCTCGGCGTAGATGGTGTCGAACGCCAGCGATGACTTGCCTGAACCGGAGATGCCACAGAAGACGATGAGGCGATCCCGCGGCAGTTCCAGGGACACGTCGCGCAGGTTGTGCTCGCGCGCTCCCTGTATGACCAGCCGATCGCTCACAGGCTCAGCGTAGGTGCGAAATCGCCGCGCCGGAGCCCAATCCGAACCCCTGTGGACAGCCTGGTGAGAACTCGTTGTGGTCAGGCGCCGACGGCGTGGGCGCCGGCGATATCGCGCATCTCCCGGCGCAGTTCGTTGATCTCGTCGCGCAGACGGGCGGCGTACTCGAAGCGCAAATCAGCGGACGCCTCGTGCATCTCCTCGGTCAGCGCCGCTATCAGGCGCGGCAGGTCGTCGCTGGCGACGTCGAGGCCCTCGGCTGCGGCGCCCGCCACACCGCGCCGAGCGCGCCGCTCGTGGCGCTGGCGCTGGGGCACTGGCGCCGTCTCCTCGGGTCGGATCAGCGCCAGGATGTCGGTGACGGCCTTGCGGATGGTCTGCGGGCTGATGCCGTGTTCGGCGTTGTGGGCCTGCTGGCGGGCCCGCCTGCGGCTGGTCTCGTCGATGGCCCGGCGCATGGAGTCCGTGACCACATC
>JAGWAK010000026.1:17809-18965 GCA_021296435.1 Acidimicrobiia bacterium | reverse complement strand
GCAGGTCGCGCAGGATCTCGATGCGGGCCAGCGTGTCCACCTCGCTGTGCAGGTACCGCACCCGCACGCCCATCTCCAGGAGGTACTCGGTGAGATCCTCGGCCATCTTCTTGGTGAGCGTCGTGACGAGCACCCGCGCCTCGGCGGCGACCCGCTGGCGGATCAACTCCTGCAGGTCGTCGATCTGGCCCTTCGTGGGCTTCACCACCACCTCGGGATCCACCAGGCCCGTGGGGCGCACGATCTGCTCCACCACCCGGTCCGACACCGAGAGTTCGTACGGACCGGGGGTGGCCGACAGGAACACCACCTGGCCCACCCGCTCCATGACCTCATCGAAGGTGAGCGGCCGGTTGTCGGCGGCCGATGGCAGCCGGAAGCCGTGCTCGATGAGGGTCAGCTTGCGGCTGCGGTCGCCCTCGTACTGCCCGTGTAGCTGCGGCACCGCCACGTGCGACTCGTCGATCACCGCGAGGTAGTCGTCGGGGAAGTAGTCCAGCAGGGTGAACGGGGCCTCGCCGGGGCCTCGCCCGTCGATGGGCGCCGAGTAGTTCTCGATGCCGTTGCAGTAGCCCAACTCCTGCAGCATCTCCAGGTCGTACGTGGTGCGCATGCGCAGGCGTTGCGCCTCCAGCAGCCGCCCCGTCGACTCGAAGTACCCCAGCCGCTCGGCCAGCTCGGTCTCGATGCGCCCGACGGCGGCCTGCAGGCGCTCGGGAGTTGTGACGTAATGGCTGGCCGGGAAGAGGATCATCTCGTCGAGGTCGTCGAGCCGCTCGCCGGTGACCGGGTCCAGCACGGTGATCCGCTCCACCTCGTCGCCGAACAGCCCCACGCGGATCACGTTCTCCTCATAGGCGGGGCGCACCTCCAGGGTGTCGCCGCGCACCCGGAACCGACCCCGCGCCAGGTTGGTGTCGTTGCGCTCGTACTGCATGTCCACGAGGCGCCGCAGGATGGCCCGGTGATCGTAGGACTCGCCGGTGCGCAGCACCAGCAACTGGTTCTGGTATTCCTCAGGACCACCCAGGCCGTAGATGCACGACACCGAGGCCACCACCACCACGTCGCGGCGGGTCAGCAGCGCGGAGGTCGTGGAGTGCCGCAGCCGCTCGATCTCGTCGTTGATGGAGGCGTCCTTCTCGATGAAGGTGTC
>JAGWAK010000026.1:0-17545 GCA_021296435.1 Acidimicrobiia bacterium | reverse complement strand
GCCACCATGCGAAACGGCGTGTGGCGGCGGGAGGCCACGAGATCGGCGCCCGAGGTCACGAGACGACCCTAGCCAGCGCTCGGATCGCGAAGTGGGCGCTGGCCGGGGCCGCCAGGCGTTGGATTCCGGCCGACGCCGGAATGGCGGTGGAGGTGGCGCAGCGCTATCCGGCGGTCTCCCCGCTCGCCGGCGGATGCTCCAGCGACGCGATCCACTGCCAGCAGCGCGCCACCTGCTCCTCCAACGCCACCGGCGTGCCGTTGTTGTCGATCACGAAGTCGGCCAGTTTCAGGCGCTCGGCGCGGGAGGCCTGACGCGCCAGCCGCGATCGCGCCTCGCCGGCCGTCAGACCCCGCCCCGCCACGAGGCGCTGCACGGCGACCTCGGGGTCGATGTCCACGACGATGATGCCCGCAAGGCCCGCCCGCCGCTCGGGTCCGGCCTCGGCGAGCAGGGGGATGTCGGCGACGATCACGGCCTCGCTGCCGGCGAGCCCGCCACGCCGGACGGCCATCTCGGCGCGCACGGCGGGATGCACGATGGCGTTCAGCGCCGCCAGTTCCTGCGGGTCCTCGAAGACGATGCCGGCCACCGCAGCGCGGTCCAGATGCCCGTCGGGCCGCAGGATGGAGGGTCCGAAGTGCGCCACCATGGCCTCGAGGGTGGGACTGCCGGGCTGCTGCAGATCGGCCACGATGGCATCCGCGTCCAGC
This sequence comes from Acidimicrobiia bacterium, assembly GCA_021296435.1. Taxonomy (GTDB): domain Bacteria; phylum Actinomycetota; class Acidimicrobiia; order Acidimicrobiales; family CATQHL01; genus VXNF01. The sequence goes on along the minus strand of JAGWAK010000026.1, from coordinate 16,832 downwards.
AGGACCGCACCGTGGCGAACCAGCGCCGCGGCGACCGTGGACTTTCCGGAGCCGATGCAACCGGTGAGGCCGACCTCGATCATCGAGCGCCGGCCGATTGATCCTCAGGCGCGGGCGACGGCCTCGAGATTCTCGACCTCGTTCGTCCCGGCGCCGTCGTCGGGATCCGGCTCGGCAGGCTCCGCCTCGGGGACGTCGCCCAGGTAGTTGCCCTGGTCGTCGAAGGCGTGCTCACCGAAGGCCTCCTGGAACTCGGCGGACACCACGCCGCCCTCAGCGGCCTGCTTGATGGAGAGGCTGATGCGCCGGCGCTGGAGGTCGATGTCGATGATCTTGACCCAGAGCTCCTCGCCGGGGGTCACGACCTGCTCCGGCACCTCCACGTGGTGCGCTGACATCTCCGAGATGTGGGTGAGGCCCTCGATGCTCTCGCCGACCTGCACGAAGGCGCCGAACGGGACCAGCTTGGTGACCCGGCCATAGACCAGCTCGCCGACGCGGTGGCTGGCGGCGAACTCCTGCCACGGATCCTGCTGGGTGGCCTTCAGGGAGAGGCTGATGCGCTCGCGGCTGGGATCCACCTCCAGCACCTGCACGTCCACCTCGTCGCCGACCGACACGACCGAGCTGGGGTGGTCCACGTGACGCCACGACAGCTCCGAGACGTGTACCAGGCCGTCCATGCCGCCGAGATCGATGAAGGCCCCGAATGGCACGACCGAGGAGACCGTGCCACGGCGGACCTCGCCCGGCTTCAGGTTCTCCAGGAATTCCTCGCGCTGCTCCTTCTGGGTCTCCTCCAGCCACGCCCGGCGCGAAAGCACCACGTTGTTGCGGTTCTTGTCGAGTTCGATGATCTTGGCCTCCACCTTGCTTCCCACGAACGGCTGCAGGTCACGCACCCGCCGCAGGTCCACGAGCGACGCGGGCAGGAAGCCGCGCAGGCCGATGTCCACGATGAGCCCGCCCTTGACGACCTCGATGACGGTTCCCGAGACGACCCCGCCGGCGGCCTTGACCTCCTCCACGTTGCCCCAGGCGCGCTCGTACTGGGCGCGCTTCTTGGACAGGATGAGGCGACCTTCCTTGTCCTCCTTCTGCAGGACGAGGGCCTCCACCTCCTCGTGGATCGCCACCACGTCGCCGGGATGTGCGTCGTTGCGAATCGAGAGCTCGCGCGACGGGATGACGCCCTCGGACTTGAAGCCGATGTCGATGAGCACCTCGTCGTTATCGATCCGCACCACGCGGCCGACCACCATCGTGCCTTCCTCGACCGTCACCACGCTTTCGCTGTAGGCGGCGGCGAGTGCCTCGTCGTCGAGGTCGTTGACCGCGATCTCCCGCGGCTCGTACGCCTCGGAGAATTCATCGCCGGCAGGATCGGCGGGCGCAGCCTCTGGGGCCTCGGTGGCCTCTGCTGCTTCTGCTTCGGTTGGGGTCTCGGCGGAAGGTGACGGCTCGGGAGTCTCTTCTGCTGGAGTCCGGTTTTGGGTTGAGTCGTCGGGTACGGACAGGTTGGGGTCGAGGTCGGACACGGATTCTCACTTGTTCGATGGACAGGGCTGGACGACGCGAGCCGTCGAATCGGGGCCGACCGGCCCCGGATAGCAGGGGCAAGGCTAACAGCACGACCACCAACTGCAATCCCTGGTCCGGAGCACCGAGGGTGCTCGACGGCGTGCCGCTCAGGCCTTGGCGGCCGCCCAGGTGCTGCCGAAGGCCAAGTCCACCACCAGCGGGACCCGCAGGTCGCAAGCGGCGGCCATCTCCCGGCACACCAACTCGGCCGCGGCACTGCGCTCGGCCTCGGGCACCTCCAGGATGACCTCGTCGTGGACCTGCAGGATGAGCCGGCTGGCCATGCCGTCGCGCTCCAGGGCGCCGTCGATGTGCACCAGCGCCACTTTGAAGATGTCGGCGGCAAGACCCTGGATGCCGGCGTTCTTGGCCTGGCGCTCGCCGGCCTGGCGCACCCGGAAGTTGTCCGAGCGGAGTTCGGGTATCGGCCGCCGCCGGCCATAGAGCGTCTCGGTATAGCCCAACTCCCTGGCCCGGGCCACGGCGCTGTCCATGTAATCGCGCACCGCCGGGAAGGCGCCGAAGTAGGCGTCCAGGATGACCTGGGCCTCCTCGGTGGGGATCGACAGGCGCTGACCCAACCCGTAGGACTCCATGCCGTAGGCCAGGCCGTAGGACACCATCTTGGCCTTGGACCGCAGCTCGGTGGTGACCACATCGGGTGCGACCCCGAAAACCCTCGCCGCGGTGGCGGTGTGGATGTCCTCCCCCGCCTCGAAGGCGGCGATGAGCCCCGGGTCGTCGGCCAGGTGGGCGATGCAGCGCAACTCGATCTGGTTGTAGTCGGCGATCAGCAGCACGGTGCCCGCGGCGGGCACGAACACCTTCCGGAAGGCGCGGCCGGTCTCGGTGCGAACCGGGATGTTGTGCAGATTGGGGGCGTCGGAGGAGAGCCGGCCGGTGCGGGCCACCGTCTGGTTGAAGGTGGCGTGGATGCGACCGGTGCGCGAGTCCACTTCGGCCGCCAACCCGTGCCCGTAGGTGGAGCGCAGCTTCTCCACTTCCCGGTAGGCCAGCAGGTGCTCCACGATGTCGTGCTCGCCGCGCAGGCGCTCCAGCGTGGCGGCGTCGGTGGAGTAGCCGGTCTTGGTCCGCTTCTGGGGCGGCAGGCCGAGGCGCTCGAAGAGCACCCTGGCGAGCTGCTGGGGGGAGTTGACGTTGAACTCCTCCCCGGCGTCGGCCACGACCGCGGCGCGCAGCCGCGTGGCCTCCTCCTCGAGCTCGCGGGTGAGCGCCTCGAGGCCCGCCAGGTCCACACCCACGCCACAGTGCTCCATCCGGGCCAGCACCCGCACCAGCGGCACCTCGATCGTGTCGTGCAGCGTCTCGGCGCCGCCGTCGCGCAACTCGGCGCGCAGGGGTTCCGCCAGGCGGGCCGCGGCGAGGGCCTCGAGCGCGGTGCGGGTCCGGAGCGCCTCGCCGGTCTCGGGGAACGCCAGCCGTCCCTGCGTCTCCTCCTCGCCGCCGTCGCCGGTCAGGGCGCAACCGGCGTAGCGCGCCAGCAGGTCCCCGACGGGATAGTCGGATTGCGAAGGATCCAGTAGGTAGGCGGCGATGGCGGTGTCCATGCTCAGCGAGCGGACATCGATTCCGATGGCCAGCAGGCCGCGCATCAGGTCCCTGGCGTCGTGCGCCACCAATGCGGGCGCGCCCTCACCGAACAGACCGGCGAGTGCCTCCCGCAGCGCCCCGTCGTCCAGGAGGTCTCCCGGAATCCATACCGCGCTGTGGGCAGCGGCGGCGCCGTCCTCGCCGGTCCGCGATGACCCATCGGGAGGGCTCTCGTCGGCATCGATGAGGGCCAACCCCTCGAACTCCGACCGGCCTCGCCGGCCGCGCCACGCCCCGGCAACGGCCAGCCGACCGCTCTGCGCCAGGGCGGTGATGCGGGCCACGGTGGCGGCCACATCGCCGGGCTGATCCACGGCAACCTCGAGCACCTCGGCGTCCGCCTCGGGCGCGAACTCCAGGCCCAGAGCCTCGCCCAGCCGCCCCAGCAGCGAGCCGAACTCCAGGAACTCGAACAGGCGGAGGATCTCCTCGGTGCCCGCCGGCGTCACCGCCAGGTCGCCGACGGCGACGGGAAGGTCCAGATCGCGCCGCAGCTCCATCAGTTCGCAGTTCAGGCGAACGGCCTCCTCCGCCTCCTGCAGCGACGACCGCAACTTGGGGGTCTGCTCGTCGAGATGCGCGTAGATGCCGTCGATGCCGCCGTGGGCGTTGATGAGCCGGGCCGCCGTCTTCTCCCCCACGCCGGGCACGCCCGGCAGGTTGTCGGAGGTGTCGCCGCGCAGGGCTGCATAGTCCACGTAGTCGGCGGGCCGCACGCCGGTGCGCTCCTCGATGCCCGCCTCGTCGTAGCGCACGGGGTCCGACATGCCCCGGCGGGGGTACAGCACCGTGACGTGAGGGTCGGCCACCAACTGGAAGGCGTCGCGGTCCCCCGTCACGACGGCCACGTCCAGGCCCTCGACAGCCGCCTCGGTGGCGAGGGTCGCCAGGATGTCGTCGGCCTCGAAACCGGGTGCCTCCACGGTGCGCACCCCCAGCACCTCCAACACCTCGCGCAGCAGGCCCAGCTGTTCGCGGAAAATCTCCGGCGGTTTCGACCGGTTGGCCTTGTAGCTGTCGAGGCGCTCGTGACGGAACGTGCCGCCGGGCAGGTCGAACGCCACCGCCACCCGTTCCGGTGCGTGGTCGCGCAGCAGGTTCACCAGCATCGAGGTGAAGCCGTAGACCGCGTTGGTGACCTGCCCGGAGGCGGTCTTGAGATCCTCGGGGAGCGCGTGGAAGGCCCGGTAGGCCAGGGAGTGCCCGTCGATGAGCAGCAGGCCGGTCACGGATTCAGGTGGCGGCGGGCGACGACGCGAACACGCCGCGGCGTCTCACCGCGAGTCGTCGGCGGGCGTCGAGGCCACCGAGAGGGTGCCCGCCAGCAGATCCTCGGCCACGGCGCGCATGGGGCGCCGCTGGTTCATGGCGGTGCTGCGCATGAAGGCGAAAGCGTCGTCCTCGCGGAAGCCGTAGTTGTCCATGAGCAGGCCCTTGGCGCGCTCGACGATCTTGCGGGTCTGGAGTTGCTCGGCATAGTCGGTGGCTTCGGCTTTGAGTGCCTGCGCCTCGCCGAAGCGAGCCAGGGCGATCTCGATGGCCGCCACCAACTCGCCGGCCGCGAAGGGCTTGACGAGGTACGCCAGGACGCCCGACTGCGCCGCCTGCGCCACCAGCTCGCGCTGGCTGAAGGCGGTCAGGACCAAGACCGCGCAGAGACGCTCGTCGCTGATCGCTCGGGCCACCGCCAGGCCGTCGTTGCCCGGCATCTTGATGTCCAGGATGGCCACGTCGGGACGCAGCTCGCGCACAAGCGCCAGAGCCTCGTCGCCGCGCCCGCTGTCGGCGACCACCTCGTAGCCCTCGGCGGTGAGGGTCTCCTTCAGGTCCAAGCGGATGATGGCCTCGTCCTCGGCGATCAGGACACGCGTGCGCGTCCCGACGGTTCGCTCAGCAGTCACGGGTTCCTCCTGCTCGAGAGGCGGTCCAGCAGATCGTCCAGGCGTTCCTCCAACTGGGAGATCTCCGCCTGGAGGCGGTCACGGTGACCTGTCATCGCCGCGGCGTGGCGTGCCGCGGTGCGGAGCTCGCGGTCGGCGACCGGGGTCTCCGACACCAGTGACCGGAGGTGCGCGTCCGCCTCGGAGTCGCTGAAGTGGACGAGTTGCTCCTCGGCCACCTGCAACTCCTGGCGGCAACGCGCCAGCCGGCGGGACACCTCGGTGATCCGCCGCCGGATCACGACGCCGGGCAGGACGGCAAGGGACACACGGGCATTTTAGAGGCGCGCCGCGGTCGCCCTAGAACGTCTTCTCCACGAAGCGCTCCAGATGCCGCAGCGTGCGCACCTCGAAAGTGCCGTCACAGTGGGTGCTGTACTCGCTCATGATGGAGTCGCCGGTGTCCCAGTAGGAGCGCGGCTCGGGGTTCAGCCAGAAGACCCGCCGGGCCTTGCGGTGCAGTTCGCGCATCACCCACGACCCGGAGGCGTGGTAGTTGTTGCGGGCGTCGCCCAGGACCATGACGGTGGTCTTCGGGCCGACCGACGCGCCGTAGCGGTCCCAGAACACCCCCAGGGCGTGGCCGTAGTCGGAGTGGCCGTCCACCCACACCACGTCCGCGGACGTGTTCACCCTGTGCACCGCCTCGGTGATGTCCTCACTCGTCTCGAAGAGGTTCGTGACCTCGTCCAGCCCGTCGATGAAGACGAACGAGCGCACCTTGGAGAAATGGCTGCTGATGGCGTACACGAGGTGCAGTGTGAAGCGGGCGAAGGCTGCCACCGAGCCGCTGATGTCGGCAATGACCATGATCTCGGGCTTGGCGGGCCGCTTGTAGCGGAAGCGCGGCTCGGCCGGGACGCCGCCGTAGCTCAGCGACTGCCGGATGGTCCTGCGGAAATCCAGCACGCCCCGCCTGGCATGGCGCCGCCGCCGGGACAGGCGCGCCGCCAGCTTGCGGGTCAGCGGATCGATGGCCTTGCGCAGGGCCTCCATCTCCTCCCGCGTGGCGTGCATGAACTCCACATCCTCGGGAAGCGGCTTGCGCAGCGTCCGGGCCATCGCCTCAGCACCGCGGTCGGCCACCAGGCGACGCCGGATCTCGGCCTCCACCTCCTGGCGAAGTTGATCGATGCGCGACTCCAACTCGTCGCGCTCGAGGCGCTCCTCCAGCGGCGTGAGCGGTCGTTCGGCTTCCTCTTCGATGGTCTCCAGGAGCCGCTCCAGCAGGTCGTCCAGCGCCAGGTTGCGCAGCGTGCGATAGAGGTAGTAGGTGCCGCCCACCGGCCGGCCCGGCTCCATGCCCGCGTAACGCTGCACGGCTCGCCAGGCCACCGCCCGCAACTGCGCCTGATCGCCCCGCAGCAGCGCCGCGAACAGCAGCCGGGCCAGATCCTCGTCGCTCAGCGGCTCGCCGCCCCCCTTTCCCTCCGACCGGGGATCCAGGAGTTCGGAAGGATCCACGTCGTCGGCCCAGGCGCCGTCGCCGGGCTCGTACTCGGCGCCGCGCAGCGAGAAGTACACCTCGAAGACGGTCTCGAAGGCCCGCCAGTGGGCGTGGTGCTTGACCAGCGTGGCGGCCAGGGCGAACTTGAACGCCTCGCGGTCGTCGAGGGGGATGTGGCGCACCGCCTCCATGGCGTCGAGATGCTCAGTGAGGCTGACCGGCAGGCCGGCGCGGCGCAACTCCGCGATGAAGCCGCCGAGCAGCGCCAGCAGCGGCGATTCGGCCGTCCCGGCTCCGGTCGCGGCCGTCTGCGCTGTCACGATCGGCCCCGGGCTGCGGGCCGCCGCACTGTCAGCACCCGCGGCGCCGCTCAGTGCGGCAGGCCGGAACTCCGGGCGTCGCCGGCGGAGAACTCCTTCAGGGCCTTCTCGATGTCGCTGCGGTACTTGAGAAGCGTGTGAACCGTCTCGGCGGCCGTCTCGGCGTCGACGTGCTCGACGCCCAACAGCACCAGCGTGCGCGCCCAGTCCAGGGTCTCGGAAACCGACGGCGCCTTCTTCAACTCCAACTGGCGCACCGAACGGACGATGCGTGCCACCTCGTCGGCCAGGCTCTGGCTGATGTCCGGCACCTTGGTCAACACGATGTCGCGCTCCCGCTGGAGGTCGGGATAGTCGATGTAGAGATACAGGCAGCGGCGCTTCAGGGCCTCGGAGAGCTCGCGGGTGTTGTTGGAGGTGAGGAACACGAGGGGGATCTGGGTGGCCTCGATGGTGCCCAACTCCGGAATCGACACCTGGTAGTCGCTCAGGATCTCCAGCAGCAGGGCCTCGGTCTCCACTTCGACGCGGTCCACCTCGTCCACCAGCAGCACCACGGGATCGCTGGCCCTGATCGCTTCCAGCAGCGGCCGGGTGAGCAGGAACTCCTCGGAAAAGATGTCATCGGACACCTCGTCCCAGGTCTGCGACTCCGCCTGGATCCGCAGCAGCTGCTTCTTGTAGTTCCACTCGTAGAGCGCCTTGGCCTCGTCGATTCCCTCGTAGCACTGCAGGCGGATGAGGCGGGCCCCGCACATCTCCGCCACACTCTTGGCCAACTGCGTCTTGCCGGTCCCCGCCGGGCCCTCCACCAGGACGGGCTTGGCCAGCCGGTCCGCCAGGTAGACGACCCCGGCGATGCCCTCATCGGCCAGATATTGCACGCCGTCGAGCCCGTCCCGGACCGCGCCGACGCTGGAGAAGCGATGAGCCATGGAACGTCAGGCTACGGGACGCCGGCGCGAGCCGGGCAATGGGCTCAGCGGCGTCGAGCCGCCCAGAAGCGGCGGCGCAGGGGGAGCAACAGGTGGCGGGCCGCCGGCTGGCCGCAGACATTGGCCACCAGCAGGTAGAGACTGCCGCTGACGGCCAGGCAGACCGGGGCGGTCAGCAGGTGCGGAGCCCCGTCCAGGGCCCGCATCAGCAGAAAGCCGACCACCCCCGCCACGAGCGCAGCGGGCAGCAGCCGTCCCGCCAGCCGGGCGAACGGCACGCGCAAACCCAGCGTGCGCTGGGCGCGCCGGCGCAGCATCCCGAACTCCAGCCAGGCCGCGACGGCCGCGGCCAACGCCAGGCCGACCGCCCCGAGTCGGCGGATGTCGCCCGTCTGGCGGATCTCACTGTCGAGGAGCCAGAAAGCCGGGAGGTCACCCAATCGCCGGAGTTCGCCGTCAACGATCCCCACCCGGTCGAGTTGGATCATCAGCACCAGCCCCCCCAGCGCGGCGAAGACCAGCCGACCGCCGGCTATGCGGGCCGGACCCTTGGTGTCACCGGCGGCGTAGCACGTGTTCTGCAGCAGCCGTGAGAGTCCCGCAGCCACGATTCCCAGGCTGTAGGCCGCCAGCACCAGCCACACCACGTAGGTGTCATCGGAAGTGAACTTCACCCTCTCGTAGAGGGCCCCCACGATGGGTCGGCCGAAGATCACGAATGCGACGACGGCGAAGACCAGGAACAGAAGCACCCGGGCGGCGGCGACGACGAGACGCTCGTGCATGCGCTCGCGGCTGTCCTGCTCGCGTGCCAGTTCGGGCAGGTCCGCGGCCGCCACCGACACCGCAAAAACGCTGATGGGCATGAGATACAGCACCTGGGCGCGGTCCAGGTAGGCGATGGCGCCGGTGGCCAGCAACGACGCCAGGATCACGTCGGTGTAGCTCGAGATCGTGACGACACCGCGGCCCGCCACCGCCGGTCCGAACCGGCGCGCCACCTCGCGTACGCCGCGCAGCCGCAGCCGCAGGCTGATCCGCAGGCGCGGCACCAGTGACAGCACGGCGGGGATCTGGACAACGAACTGCAGAGCACCGCCCACCAGCACGCCCCACGCCGCCGCCTCGGCGATCCCGGTCTCGGCCGCACCGACGACGCCGGCGGCCGCCACCGCCGCCACGATGGCCACGTTCCACAGCACCGGCGCCACGTAGGAGAGGAAGAAGCGCCGGTGCGCGTTCAGCACGCCGAGGCACCAAGCCGCCATCACGATCAGGCCGATCCCGCCGGCCATGATGCGGATCAGCACAACGGTGAGTTCGTGCCGGACTCCGGAGAAACCGGGGGCCACGATCCAGGTAAGCGGCTCGGCCAGGAAGATCGCCAGCAGCACCAGCCCGCCTGTGAGCACCGCCAGCAGCCCCGCCACCGCGCCCGCCAGACGGCCCGCCCGCTTCTCGTCGCCTTCCTCGAGGACCTGGGCGTACACCGGGATGAACGAGGCCGACAGGGCCCCCTCCCCCAGCAGGTTCTGCAGCAGCTTGGGGACGCGCAGAGCGGCGCCGAAGGCGTCGGCGGAGGCGCGCGTGCCCAGAAACGCCCCCAGGACCACCTCCCGCGCCACCCCCGACAGGCGCGACAGCACCACACCGGCGCCGACGAGGGTGGCGCTGCGACCGCTGCGGCGGCGTCGGGCGCCGAAGCCTCGAGATCCCGGCTCGCCGTCCCCTGCCAGCGGTGACCGGTAGAATCCGCTCACGGCAAGAGCGTAATCAGCGCTGCTCAGGGCACTCGGGAGGCACGCCGTGGAGGCATCCGGAGCGGTCGGCCCCGCAGTTGGCGAGGCGACGACCAAACGGCAGGTCATGGAGGCTCTCGGCCGGCGCGCCAAGGCGGTGGCACCGCTGCTGGCCGCCGCACCGACGGCCGCCAAGGATCGGGCCCTGCGGACCGCGGCGGACGATCTGCAGGCGCGCGGCGACGAGTTGCTCGAGGCCAACGAAGGGGACCTGGCGGCAGCCAAGGAGGCCGGCATCTCGGCGACCCTGCTGGATCGGCTGCGTCTTACCCCGGCCCGCATCGACGGCATGGCCGGTGGCCTGCGCCAGGTAGCCGACCTCCCGGACCCGGTGGGTACCGTCGTCGCCACCGACGTGCGCCCCAACGGTCTGCACCTCCAGCAGGTGCGTGTGCCGCTCGGCGTGGTGGCGATCGTCTACGAGAGCCGGCCCAACGTCACCAGCGACGCCGCCGGCATCTGCCTCAAGTCCGGCAACGTGGCCTTCCTGCGAGGCTCGTCCATGGCCATCGGATCGAACCTGGCCATCGCCGCGGTGCTGCGCCAGGCGTACGCCGCCAGTGACGTGCCCGCCGACGCCCTGATTCTCGTGGAGGACACCAGCCGGGAGGCGGCGGTGGAGTTCATGCGGCTCAGCGGCTACGTGGACTGCCTCATCCCCCGCGGCGGGCCCGCCCTCATCCGCTCCATCATGGAGAACGCCACCGTGCCGTTCATCCTGGACGGCGACGGGAACTGCCACGTCTACGTCGACCGCGGCGCCGACCTGGATATGGCCGAGGCGATCGTGGTGAACGGCAAGACCCAACGCCCCTCGGTCTGCAACGCAACGGAGTCGCTGGTCGTGCATGCCGCTGAGGCGGCGGACCTCCTGCCGCGCCTGGCCCGGGCGATGCCCACGGTGGAGATGGTCGGCGACGAAGCCTCGCGGGCACTCGTACCCGGCATCGAACCGGCCACCGAGTCCGACTTCGCCACCGAGTTCCTGGATTACAAGCTGTCGGTGCGCGTCGTGGACTCACTCGATGAGGCCATCGATCACGTCAACCACTACGGCACGGGGCACTCGGAAGTGATCGTGACCGCCGACGAGGCGGCCGCCGAGCGGTTCTGCGCCGAAATCGACGCCGCCGCCGTGCTCGTCAACGCTTCGAGCCGGTTCGTCGACGGCGAGGAAATGGGTTACGGCGCCGAGATCGGCATCAGCACCCAGAAGCTGCACGTACGCGGCCCGATGGGCGTCGTCCACCTCACCGCTGTCAAGAACGTCATCCGCGGCGACGGCCAGATCCGCTCCTAGGCACCCGAACCGGAGCCGGCGGGAATAGGGCTCTCAGCCACGACCCGTACCTCCAGCCCGGTGGCTGTGGCCAAGAGTTCGCTGCGTTGGTTGGCCGTGTACAACTCCACCGTTGCATCGGCGCCCGGCGCGGTGTGGCAACTGATCACGAGGGCCTCGCCGGCCTCGGCTGTCAGGCCGCTCACGGCGCCGCTGCGAGTCCGGTCGAGCGCGATGGCGACCCGCAGGATCCCCGCCAGCAACTGCACCCGGGCACGGTCGGCCACGGTCAGAGCCGCGAACTCGGCGTGGCCCGGCCGGGGCAGCGCCTTGCGCTGGTAGCGCGCCACGAGAGCGATCAGCTCCACCTCGCGCTCGGTGAACCCCAGCAGCCGGTCGCTGCTGCGGATGATGTAGTAGCTGTGCTTGTGGTGCGCCCCGCGGGAGATGAAACGCCCCACGTTGTGCAGCATCCCGGCGGCCTCCAGCAGGTCCCGCTCGTACAGCCCGAAGCGGTGCAGTTCCCCGAGCTCGTCGAAGAGCTGCAGCGCCCGGTCGGTCACCCGCTGGACGTGCGGGCGCTCCTCGTCGTAGTCCTCGGCGATACGCAGCACCGACTCCCGCCTGATGTCGCTGAGATGCCAGAAGGCATCGCCGTTGCCCCCGGCGTGCACCCCGTCCAGCAGCACGCCCTCGCGCAGCGCATAGCCGGACACCGTGATGGACGGGATGTCGAAGCACTCGAACACGCCCTCGGCCAACAGGACGCCCGCCACGATGACATCGGCCCGGCGCTCGTCGAGGCCGCCGATGGCACGGCGCGACTCGGGGGTCGGCGCGCGGAGCACGGCGTCGGTGACCTCGGCCAGCTGGGCGCGGCTGAAGGAGACGTTGTTGAGCCAGCGATCGGCTCGCCCGTTGCGCAGGTACTCGGCCATCTGGGCGATCGTGGCGATCGTCCCCGAACTGCCCACGGCCAGGTCGTACCTGAAAGGCCCCAGATCGTGGCCCACGGGGGTCAGGAACGACCGCACGTAGGTGCGGCACTCCTCCACCGCGGCGTCGGTGGCCACGCCGCCGGGGAAGAAGCGGTCGGTGAGACGGACGTGTCCCAGCTTGACGCTGCGCACCGCCAGGGGCCGCGTGCCCCGGCCGATGAGCAACTCGGTGCTGCCGCCGCCGATGTCGGTGACCAGGATCTGCCGGTCGAACACCGACAGCGCCTGCACCACCCCCAGATGGATCAACCGGGCCTCCTCGGTGCCGGAGATGACCTCCACCTGGACCCCGGCCTCGGCGGCTGCCCGATCCAGGAACTCGTGGCGGTTCTCAGCCTCGCGGACCGCACTCGTCGCCACCGCCCGCACGTCGGCGCCGTAGGAGGCGGCGGTCTTGACCAGCCCGCGCAGGGCTTCGATCCCCCGGTCGATGGCATCCGCCGTGAGGTGTCGCATGTCGCCCGAGCCGGATCCCAGGCGCACCACCTCCTTGTCCCGGAAGAGGATCTCGAGGCCCCCGCTGGAGCTGACCCGGGCGACAACCAGGTGGAAGGAGTTGGTCCCGACGTCGATGGCGGCATGCACCTCGCCCGCCGCCCCATTCACCACGGGGTTCAAGCTATCCGGGGACGTCATCGTGTAGCCGCCTCCCGTTCCCGGAGGCGCAGGCGCAACTCGTTGAGCACGCCGATGGTCGTGAACTGGCGAGTCCGCTCCCGATCGAACGGGAAGTGCTGGCGGCGCGCCACGACCTCGCCGTCGACCGAGGTGGCCATCCAGACCATCCCGGGTTCCTCGCCGTCGGCGGGGGCGGGGCCGGCGACCCCCGTCACAGCCAGCGAGCAATCGGCGCCCAGCTGTTCGCAGGCACCGCCGGCCATGGCCCTTACCGCCGCCTCGGACACGACGGGACCGGCTGGGACGCCCAGCAGGTTGCGCTTGGTCTCGGCGGCGTAGGTCACCAGCGAGCCCCGGAACACATCGCTGGCACCGGGTACCGCGCTCAGGCGCGCCGCGATCATTCCCCCTGTCAGCGACTCCGCCGTGGCCAGCGTGAGACCCGCCCTGCGGCATAGCCCCAGCACCGCCGTCTCCATGGTCTCCTCGTCGGTGCCGAACACCAGGTGATCGTCGATGGCCGCCCGCACGGCCGCCTCCTCGGTATCCAGCATCGCGGTCGCCTCGGTGGCCGTGTCCGCCTTGGCGGTGAGGCGCACCTTGAGACCCTCGATCCCCGACGCCAGGAAGGCCAGCGTCACCGTCCCGGAGGCGTCGAGCCGGTCGATGACACCGCCCAGCCGCTCGGCCAGGCCGCCCTCGGACTCACCCCAGGTGCGCAGCGTGCGGCTCTGGATCACCCCCGAGACACCCGCCCGGCGCCGCATGTCCTCCGCAATCCACTCGGTCATCATCGTCTTCATCTCCCACGGCACGCCGGGAACCGCGTAGACCACGGTGTCGCCCACCGGGCAGACGAGGCCGGGCGCAGTGCCGGGAAAGACGGGGATGACCGCGGCGCCCTCGGGAACGTCGGCCTGCTGCAGGTTGTTGGCGGGCATCGACCGGCCGCGCCGCCAGAACTTGGCCGAGATGCGCTCGACCAGCTCGGGGTCGCGGCGCAACGCCACCCCCATGACAGCGGCCAGCGCGTCGCGGGTGATGTCATCGGGGGTCGGCCCCAGACCGCCGCAGACGACGACGAAGTCGTTGCGCCCCACAGCGGTGCCCAGCACAGCGCAGATCCGATCCAGGTTGTCGCCGACCTTCGTCTGGTAGTACGAGTCAATCCCGAGCCCGGCCAGGTGCTCGCCGATCCACGACGAGTTGGTGTCGACCACCTGCCCCAACAGCAGCTCGGTACCGACGGCGACGACCTCGCACCTCATCGGGGACCTCCGCCGGCGCCGCCGCCCTCGGTGGCTGCTCTGCGGCCGTCGAGAAGATAGAGCAGGCCGGTGACGGCGGTGGCCGCCACGGCCAGCCACCAGACAGCCAGAACGAACGCCTCACGGGCCAGGGCGTCGGATGCAGCAAGGGGCGGGACGAGGGTGAGGATCACCGCCAGTCCCTGGAGGATGACCTTCCACTTGGCCGAGCGCCGGGCGGGGACCGAGACCCCGCGGCGGGCGCAGTGCCACCTCGCGGGCGGCGATGAGCGCGACCGGGATCCAGCTCACCCTGCCGATGGCGGCGAGGGACGCCATCGAACCCAGGACCACGATCTTGTCCGCAAGCGGATCCAGGAACGCTCCTGTGCGGGTGACGGTGCCGGTGTTCCGCGCCAGGTGGCCGTCCCAGGCGTCGGAGGCGGCGAATACCAAAGCCACCGCCACGGCCAGCCACGAGGCCCCGCCGTCGTCGCGGGCGCGCAGGATCAACCAGAACAGCACTGGCGAGGCGCCGATGCGCGCCAAGGTGATGATGTTCGCCGGCGTGGACAGCCCGAGACCGCCGCGCCCCTCGGGAGCCGGCGGCGACCTGCGGCGCCGCCATCTGGTCGACGCCGGCGGCCCCGATGATCTCGACCTCCGCGAAGCTCCCCGGCGCCAGGTCATCGGGCACTTCCACGAGGCCGTCGATCTCGGGGGCCTCCCGGTGGCTGCGCGCCCGTCCCGGCCGATCCACCAGCACGGTCGCAGCGCTGCCCACGAGGGCGCGGCGGCGGCGCTCGGTGATCTCGTCGCAGAGCTCGCGCAGCTCGGCCATGCGCTCGGTGATCAGCGGCGCGGGGACCTCGCCGTCCAGGTCGACCGAGTACGTGCCCTCCTCGGGCGAGTAGGCGAACACGCCCACCCAGTCCAGCTCCGCCGCGGCGACGAAGTCCAGCAGGGCGTCGTGGTCCTCCTCGGTCTCGCCGGGGTAGCCCACGATGAAGTTGGAACGGAAGGCGGCGTGCGGCGCGGCGCGGCGGATCTCGGCGATGCGCGCCGCGAAGCGCTCCCCGTCGCCCCAGCGGCGCATCCGGCGCAGCAGCGGGCGGGAGGCGTGCTGCAGCGAGAGGTCGAAGTAGGCCACGCCGGTGGCGAGAATCGCCGCGATCAGCTCATCGGTGAGATCCGAGGGGTAGAGGTAGAGCAGCCGCACCCACGGCACCAGCTCCCGCGCCGCTTCCACCAGCGGCACCAGGCGGCGCTCGCCGCGACCCCCGTCGCGGCCGTAGGAGGCCAGATCCTGGGCCACCAGCACAACCTCGCGGGCGCCCAGGGCCTCGATCTCGGCCAGTATCGACTCGGCGCTGCGCGAGCGCTGCGGCCCCCGGAAGCTGGGAATGGCGCAGTAGCCGCAGCGGCGGTCGCAGCCCTCGGCGATCTTCACGTAGGCCCAGGGCGCCTGCGCCCGAGGCCGGGGCATGTTGAGCAGGTCCAAGCGGGGCACCGGACCGCCCCCGGCGACCTGCAGCGAACGACGCCGCCCGCGGCGGGTGGGCCCCAGGGCGATCGGCTCGCCGAAGCCCGCCACGGCATCGATCTCGGGCCGGTCCTCGGCCAGCCGGGAGCCCGCCCGTTCGGCCAAGCAGCCGGTCACCACCAGTTGCGCACCGGCGCGCCGCTGCGCTGCCAGGCTGTCGACGGTCTCCAGCGACTCGCGCCTGGCCTCGTCGATGAAGGCGCAGGTGTTGACGACCACCAAGTCCGCGTCGGCGACGTCTTCGGCGGGCCGGAAGCCGTCGGCAGCGAGCCGCCCGGCGATCTTGTCGGAGTCGACCTGGTTCTTGGGGCATCCCAAGGTCTCCAACCAGTACCGCCGCGCCACGAACTCTGAGCGTACCCCCGGCACCCGAGTCGCCGATGGTTGAGGAGCCGTGGTTGCGCGGCGGTGATATCCCGCAGCGCGGCGGCTTGGACCGGGCGCCGACCTTGGCCGGCGCGCCATGGTGCCGGTAGCCTGAGAGGGATCGGAGCCCCAGCGGGCGGCTCCGCCCCGAACCGACGAGAGGTGAAGCTCCCATGGGCGACTGGTGGAACGCCCTGACCGGCGACCTGCAAGTCTTCTACCTGATCGGCATCGTCGCGGGCGCCTTCCTGATGCTGCAGTTGGTGCTGATGACCCTTGGTGTCGGTCTGGACTTCGACATCGACTTCGACGCCAGCGACGCCGACGTGGGCTACTTGTCGCTGCGCAGCCTCACGGCCTTCTTCTTCGCCTTCGGCTGGACGGGCGTGCTCATGAAGCAGGGCGACAACTCCACGTCGGTCTCGGTGATCGTGGCGGTGATCGTCGGGCTGGCGGTGTTCTTCATCGTGGCGCTCATCTGGCGGCGGTTCGCCAGGATGAACGAGAGCGGCTCGCTCGACTACCACAGCGCCATCGGTGTCAACGGCACCGTCTACATAGCAGTGGCCGCCGACCGCACCCAGCCGGGCAAGGTGGAGGTGATGGTGCAAGGGCGGATGCGCGTGATCGACGCCTACACCACCGCGCCGGAGGACCTGCCCGCCAAGACCCGCGTCAAGGTGACCGACTTGGTGGACCCCACGACCGTCCTGGTCGAGCCGCTGACCTAGCGCCGGCCGAACCCGCCTCCTGGACTCTCTCCCCGAGACCCGCCGAAAGGAAACCAAATGGCAGTCATCGCCCTAGTAGTCGGCCTCGTCGCCGTCCTCCTGATCGCAATCCTGTGGGTGGCGTCGCGCTACAAGCGCTGCCCGTCGGATCGGATCCTCGTGATCTATGGCCGTGTCGGCGGTGTCGGCGAGTCGGCCCGCTGCCTGCACGGCGGTGGCGCGCTCGTCTGGCCGATCATCCAGGGCTACGCCTTCCTGGATCTCACCCCCATCTCCATCGAGATCAAGCTGCAGGGGGCACTGTCGCAGCAGAACATCAGGGTCAACACGCCGGCCACGTTCACCGTCGGCGTCTCCACCGAGCCGGGCGTGATGCAGAACGCCGCCGAGCGGCTGCTGGGGCTCAGCCTCGCCGAG
>JAGWAK010000025.1 GCA_021296435.1 Acidimicrobiia bacterium | reverse complement strand
GGCGGGTTCCTCGGCGGTGGGTTCCTCAGCGTCGGGCTGGTTCACTGGCTCGGTCACGGCGCCGATGGTATCGCCAGCCCCAGCGGCTCCCCGCATCGGACTCGAGGATCTACCGCAGGGCGCTGTCGGTGCACACCGGTAGGGTGCCCGCGATGGTGCCGCTGAACCCCGCCCAGTACGACGCGGTCCTGCACGAGGGCGGTCCGCTGCTGGTCAGCGCCGGTGCCGGTTCCGGCAAGACGCGGGTGCTCACACGCCGGATTGCCCACCTGATCGCGGACCGCGACGTCTCCCCTTTCGCCATCCTGGCCATTACCTTTACCAACAAGGCCGCCGAGGAGATGCGCTCCCGCGTGGTGGAACTGGTCGGTCCGGTGGCCCGGCGCATGTGGGTGCGTACCTTCCACTCGGCCTGCGCCCAGATCCTGCGCCGCGAGGCCGAGCGTCTGGGCTATAGCATCTACGACCAGGCCGACTCGGTCCGTCTGACTCGCTACGTCATGGTTGATCTCGGCCTCGACACCCGGCGCAGCACGCCCCAAGGGGTGCACGGTCGCATCAGCGCCGCCAAGAGCGACCTGCTCAGTCCCGGGTCGTACCTGGATGCGGGGATGGGCCCGGATCCGATTCGCCGCCAGACGGCCGAGGTCTACGCCGAGTATCAGCGCCGCCTGCAGCGTGCCGGTGCCATGGATTTCGACGATCTTCTGACGCTGGTGGCCCGCTTGTTCCGGGAGCATCCTGACGTGCTGGCCACCTACCAGGAGCGCTTCCAGCACGTGCTCGTGGACGAGTACCAGGACACCAACCGGGCGCAGAACGAGATCGTGCTGATGCTCGGAGCACGGCACCGCAACGTCTTCGTGGTGGGTGACGCCGACCAGTCCATCTACCGCTTCCGCGGCGCCACGATGCGCAACATCCTGGATTTCGAGAGCGCCTTCGAGGACACCACCGTGATCCTGCTGGAGCAGAACTACCGCTCGACGCAGAACGTGCTGGACGCGGCCAACGCCGTGATCGCCAACAACGCCGACCGCCACCCCAAGAGACTCTGGAGCGAGGCCGAGCGAGGCGGCCGGATCGTCTGGTACAGGGCCGGCGACGAGGACGACGAGGCCCGCTGGGTGGTGCGGGAGATCCGGAGGCTTGCCGCCGACGGCCACGCGCTCAGCGACTTCGCCGTGATGTACCGGATCAACGCTCAGAGTCGGGCACTGGAGACGGCGCTGAACGCCGAGGATCTGCCGTACGTGGTGATCGGGGGTACCGCCTTCTACGACCGCCGCGAGGTGCGCGACGCCTTGGCGTACCTGCGCGCCGTGGTGAACCCCGCCGACGAGGTGAGCCTGAAGCGGGTCCTGAACGTACCCCGGCGCGGCATCGGCGACCGTTCGGTCGAACGCCTCGACGAGTGGGCGGCAAGCGCCGGGCTGCCGTTCAGCGAGGCGCTGAGGCGGCCGGGAGAGGCTGGAGTCTCCGGCGCGGCCCTCGCAGGCATCCAGAGGTTCACGACCCTCCTGGACGAGGCAGCGGGGTGGCTTGCCGAAGGTCCGAAGCCGGTGCTGGACTTCCTGCTGACCCGTAGCGGGTACCTGGAGGAACTGTACGAGGATGCCTCCGAGGGCAGCATCGAGGCCGAGGGACGCCTCGAGAACCTGGCCGAGTTGCTGGCCTTGGCCGAGGATGACACCGAGGTGGGAGATTTCCTGGAGCAGACCGCCCTGGTGTCGCCCACCGACGACCTGGATCCCGACGGGTCGCAGGTGGTCCTGCTCACCGCCCACGCCGCC
The DNA here is from genome assembly GCA_021296435.1 of Acidimicrobiia bacterium. Taxonomy (GTDB): domain Bacteria; phylum Actinomycetota; class Acidimicrobiia; order Acidimicrobiales; family CATQHL01; genus VXNF01. Next base: position 13,733 of record JAGWAK010000025.1, on the reverse strand, counting down.
AAGGGCCTGGAGTTCCCGGTGGTCTTCCTGACCGGACTGGAGGAGGGCATGTTCCCCCGGGAGCAGGCGCGGGACGATCCCGAGCAGATGGCCGAGGAACGGCGCCTGGCCTACGTCGGCATCACCCGGGCTCGGGAGCGCCTCTACCTGAGCGACGCCGAGCGCCGCACCATGTGGGGGGCCGCGCAGTACAACCGGCCGAGCCGCTTCCTCGAGGAGATCCCCAGCGAGGTGCTGCAGGAAGTGTCGGGCCGACCCGATCGCGCCTCGAGGCGTGATCGCCTCGACCGGCCGGCCGCCGACTCCGGTAGCCGCCGGGCAGCCTGGCGGGAGGCGCGGGTCGACGAGGCGTTACGGGGCGCGGCTACGGAGCGGGCAGCCTCCCCGGCCGGTCCCGGGCCTGCTGAACTCCCGGTGGGCAGCGACGTGCGCCATCCCGCCTGGGGTGTCGGGGTGGTCGTGGATGCCGCCGGCTCCGGTGAGGATGCCGAGGTGACGGTCCGCTTCGGAGAGGTGGGGGAGAAGCGGTTGTTGGTGGCCTGGGCGCCCTTGGAGCGGATCGCCCCCTAGCCTCCCTCGCCGACCGCGTTCAGGTCGACGATCAGTTCGCCGTCGGTGATGCGCACCTCGTAGCCGGGCAGTCCCTCGCCGTGTGCCTCCACGATCATCCCGTCGCAGGGGTCCACGAACACCGCTGCAGGCGGCTGCCACTGCAGCGTGCAGTCCCGCCCCGCTCCCGGCCGGCGGGCGTCGAAGGCGTACCAGCCGCGCCCCGGGTCGGCCCCGAGGTGCTGCAGCCAGATGTCGCGGTTCCCGCTTGCGGCATCGGCGTACAGGATCGGCCCGTCCCGGGCGATGACCTGGCTCATCTCGGCCGGGTCACCCGCTTCGAACGTGTCGTCGCCGAGCCGTACCGTCACATCGCCGGTGCTGGCCAGGCGGCTCATCCCCCACACCAGGGCGACCCCCGCGGTGACGCCCAGGAGGCCCACCACGATGGCCCGCCTCGGGTTCATCGACCGTCTCGGGGCGACCGGCATGCCGACAAGTATGGAGCCTGCCGGCGCGCTCCGTGGCGCCGGGTGGCTACTCGTAGCCGATGGCCTCCAGCACCTTTAGGCGACCCGCCCAGATTGCCGGCAGGATTCCACTGGCAAGTCCGGCCAGCGCGGCGATGACGAGATACAGCACGATCTGGCCGCCCGGAATGGACAGAGTGCTCACGACCGAGTCCGGGATGATGTCCGCCGCAAGGACGCCGAAGGCCACGCCGAGCACGGTTCCCAGGATCCCGCCGAAGATCGCCACGACGAGACCTTCCCAGCAGACCATGCGGCGCATCTGGCCCCGTGTCATGCCGACCGCCCGCAGGAGGCCCAGTTCCCGCGTTCGTTCGACGACCGACAGCGCCAGGGTCGCCACGATGCCCAGCACGGCGATGACCAGCGAGAGCCCCAGGAAGACGTTCACCACGATCAGTGCCTGATCGATCTGATCGCTCTGCAAGTCACGGAAATCGTCGCGCGAGCGCACGGTCACCTGCGGATACTCCGCTGCCGTTTCGATAATGGCGGCTTCGGTGGCCTCCTCACTGACACCATTGGCGCTTACCACCGACAGGAACTGGTCCACATTCACATCGAAGTGATCGTCCCAGGTGGTCCGCGACACCACCCAACTCCCGGCGACCGCGTCGTCGGAGTAGATCCCGGCGATGGTCCAGGTGACCTCCTCGCCGCCGAGGACCTCGACGTCCAGCGTGTCGCCGACAGAGAGTCCGTACGCCTCGGCCTGATCGACGTGGGCCAGCAGACCGCCGGGGGGCAGATCGTTCACCGATCCGGCGACGGGGTCGGTGTCGATGTGCGCGTCCAACTCGGCGGTGCTCACCGCCAGAAGGCCATGGGTGCTGCCGTCGCTGGTCGTGCGGAAGGCTTCGTTCAGGAAACGGTATGTCGCAACCGACTGTGTCTCGGGCAGAGCCTCGAGCTCCTCACCGAGGTTCGGGCTGAACCCGCTGAACTGGTCGGCGCAGTTGCCGATGCAGACGAACCAGTCGGCATTGATCTGCTCGTCGAGCACCTTGGCGAAGCTGCTCTTGAGCGAGTCGGCCACGACGCTAACGGTCACCACCAGAGCGAGCCCGATCATGAGCGCGGCCGCTGTCGAGGAGGTGCGTCGCGGGCTGCGGGCTGCGTTCTGGCGCGCCAGGTGCCCCGGTATGCCGTCGATGCGAGCCAGCGGGGCGCCGAGGGCGCGGGCCATCGGTCGTGCGAACAGCGGGCTGGTCATGTTGATGCCCACGAACACCGTCAGCACACCGACCGAGAGGGCCACCAGCAGATGCGTTGTGTCGAGATCCGCGAACACGGTGGTGAGGAGCAGTGCCAGCCCGACGGCGGTCACCGCCAGCCTCCCGGCCCACCAGGCCAGCCGCTTACCTCCCCAGTTGGCCAGGACGGCGGCGAGCAGCGCCAGCGGGATGAGGGTCGGCCAGTCGCCGGCCAGGCCGAGGACCAGCAGCACCACGCCGGCGAGCAGGGCAGCGGCACCGGCCACCGGGCGCCGGGCGACCACCGGGCTCGAGAGCCGGGCGTCCTCCCGCAGGGCCTCGACGGGCGTGATCCGCCGGGCCTTGAGTGCCGGCGAGAGGGCGGCCAGCACAGTGATGCCCACACCGACGGCGATGGCCACGCCCACGGTGCGCCCCGTCACCAGCAGCGGATCGATGGGCAACTCGCCGCCGAGGGCGCCGAAGATGGCCTTCAGCGCCGCCGACACACCGATGCCGCCACCGAGACCGAGCACCGTGGCGATGACGCCGACGGTGGCCGCCTCGCCGAGCACCGAGCGCCGGATCTGGACTCCCGTGGCGCCGACGACCCGCAGCAGGCCCAACTCTCGGATGCGCTGGCCGATGACGATGGAGAACACGTTGTTCACCAGGAACGCCGACACCACGAGCGTGATAACGGCGAACGCCAGCAGGATGTTCTGGAAGATCGTGATGAACGTGTCGAATTCGGCGCTCTGCTCCTCGGCCACCTCCTCGACGGTCAGCACCTCGAGTCCCGGCGGCAGCGCCTGGCGGAGCGCGACGGCGACGGCGGCGATGTCGGCCTCCCGGTCCACGTCCACGAGGATCTCGTCCCAGCCCCCTCCGCCGTTGAGCAGTTCGGTGGCGGTGGCCAGGTCGAAGACGGTGAACTGCACGCCCTGCGACTGGTCCTCGTCCGGGTCGGCCCAGTTCACCGTGCCCACGAGTTCGAACGCGCGCGTGCCCTCCGGCAGGCTGACGCGGTATGTCTCGCCGATCCGGAGATCCGCGAACTCGGCAGTTCCCGAGTTGGTGGCGAACTCGTCCGGGCCGGCCGGCGGCCGGCCTTCGGCCAGGAACAGTTCGGTCAGGGCCTCCTCGTCGGACCAACTCACACCGAATTGCGGCGGACCGAGGGACTGCAGCGGTTCGCCGTCGGAGTCGATGATGACCACGTTCCAGGCGGCGACACCACCGGTGACCGCCGCGACCCCGTCGATTCCAGCGATCTCGTCGGCCAGTGCGGGGTCCACCTCCGGCGCGTTCAGTCGATCCCCGAACTCGATCTCGCTGCGCACGCGAAGATCGATCGACCCGGCGATGTCGTCGGCGATGTCGTCGAAGGTGGCGCGGAGACTGTCCGTGACGATGAAGACGCCCACCACGAAGGCGACACCCAGCACAACGCTCAACGCCGTGCCCAGGAACAGGAACTTCCTGGCGGCGATGTTCTTGAGGGTGAGTCGCAGCAGGAACATGCCGATTCTCAGGCCTTCGGGCGTGTCGCGGTGAGGTTCAGGTGAAGCTGGCCCGGCGACTCAGGCACCGATGGTCCTCACCTTGTCGAGCACACCGTCGACGGTCGGCTCTCGCATCTCGTCCACAATCCGGCCGTCGTTGAGGAACACGATCCTGTCGCTGTAGCTGGCGGCCCCGGCGTCGTGGGTCACCATCACGATGGTCTGGCCCAGTTGCTCGGAGGCCCGCTGCAGGAACTCGAGGACCTCGGCGCCCGTACGGGAGTCCAGGTTTCCCGTGGGCTCGTCGGCGAAGATGATGCGCGGGCGGCTCACGAGCGCCCGCGCCACCGCCACCCGCTGCTGCTGCCCGCCCGACAGCTCGTTGGGCCGGTGCGTGAGACGGTCGGCCAGGCCGACCGCATCCACGACCTCGGTGAGCCAGGCGCTGTCGGGATCCTCGCCGGCCAGCGCGATGGGGAGCGTCATGTTCTCCAGCGCGGTGAGGGTGGGGAGCAGGTTGTAGGCCTGGAAGATGAAGCCGACCTGCCGGCGGCGCAACAGCGTCAGGTCCCGCTCGCTGAGGCTGCCGAGCTCGGTGTCACCGATGAAGATCCGCCCCGTGGTGACCGCGTCCAGGCCGGCCATGCAGTGCATGAGCGTCGACTTTCCCGACCCCGACGGACCCATGATGGTGGTCAGCTTCCCGGTATCGAAGGTCACGTCCACGCCGTCAAGGGCGCGAACCTCGGTCTCGCCGCTGCCGTAGATCTTCACGGCCTCGACGGCACGCGCCGCGCCGACCGCCGGCTCTTGCCCGTTTCCTGCCACCGTTGGCCCTCCATATTCGGACGCTGGGAACGTGGGCGAGCCTACCGGCGGGGTCACGGACCTGACGCTGCTCTTACGAAGAAATTACCTAAGTCTCGAAGCATGATCTTTTGGTGCGGTTCAGGTGATGTTGTGGTCCGGCTGGACTTTTCGGGCACTCGGCCTACCTGGACGCGCGACGCCCCCGGGCTTGACCCGGGGGGGTCGCGGTTGGAGCGAGTGGTGGCGGGTTTAGCCCGTGGGCTGGGGGACCACCCGCAGGTAGGGCTTCTGCTCGTCCCAGCCGCCGGGGAAGCGCTCGGCGGCGTCCTCGTTGCTGAGCGCCGGCACAATAATCACGTCCTCACCGTGCTGCCAGTTCACCGGGGTGGCCACCTTGTGGTGGGCGGTCAACTGCAGGGAGTCGATGACCCGCAGCACTTCGTCGAAGTTGCGGCCCGTGCTGGCCGGGTAGGTGATCATCAGCTTGACCACGTTGTCGGGGCCGATGACGAAGACCGAGCGGACCGTCATGGTGTCGCTGGCGTTGGGGTGGATCATGCCGTAGAGGTTTGCCACCGTTGCGTCGGGGTCGCCGATCATCGGGAAGTTGGGCGAGATGCCCTGGGTGTCGAGGATGTCCTGTGACCACACCCGGTGATCCTCCACCGAGTCGCACGAGAGCCCGATGACCTTCACGTTTCGCGCTGCGAACTCACTCCGAAGCTTGGCCGTGTAACCCAACTCGGTGGTGCAGACCGGTGTGAAATCCTTGGGATGCGAGAACAACACCGCCCAGCTGCCGTCCTTCCACTCATGGAAGTTGATGGTGCCCTCGGTGGTGTCTGCCGTAAAGTCGGGGGCAACGTCCCCCAGTTGCACAGTCATGCCGCTGTGTCCTCCCTTGATCGGTGGTCGTGTGGCCGGTAATTCCAGACTGATTTCGTCGGCAATCAGGCTAGCGCGGGCCGGCGGGAACACAACCGGGCGACGAAGGGGGACAGCGCGTAGCCGCCTGGCGCTTCCGGCGACCGTCACTCTGGCCGTGATCTCGGTGGCGGCGACGGGCTGTCCCGACGATGGCGGCACAGGATTGGGAGACGCCATCGTCCCGGCCGCGTCCCCGACGACGCAGCCCCCGAACCAGCCACCCCACCTCCACGTGGACTCGATCGTGTGGACCGTCGGGGAGCGGCTCGAGGCGCGCCTGAGCGTCGGCGACCCGGACGGCCACGTGACGAGGATCATCTGGCGCCGCCCGCCGCCCGGCTTCAGCTCACCCGGCGGCGCCGACGACTCGTTCGCCTGGACGCCTCCGGTCGCTGGGACGTGGGACGGGCAGGTCACGGCCACCGACAACGACGGGGCCAGCACCACCTCCGATGTCACCTTTGTCGCCCGCCACCGGTATCGCCAGAACGTGCTGGTGGCCCTGGGCGACTCCGTTGCGGCCGGCTTCGGCCTCGACCTGACCGATGCCTTGCTGGGTGACCCCTGCTGGCGGGCACCGAGGGCGGGGTACCCCAAGGGCGTGCTCGATCGCCTCGTAGCCGGCGGCAAGCTGCCGAGCCGACAAGCGCGCCTGGTTCTGGCCGCCTGCGCCGGGACATCCATCAGCGACGTCTGGGAGGTTCCGACCTGGCTTCCGGCGGGAGCGCCGGAGGACCTCGGCGAACCCGGCTGGAGCCAACTCGACTGGGCCGTCCACCTCAATCCTCGCTACGTCACGCTCACCGTCGGGGCGAACGACGTGGGAGTGGTCGACCTGTCGATCTTCGAGGGTGGTGAGCTGGACCAAGAGGAGTTGGCCGGGCGCCTCGAAGCCGTGGCGGGCAAGGTGGGGCATCTCCTCGATGAGCTGGTGAGGCGCACCGATGCCCGGATCGCTCTTAGCAACTACTACAACCCGACGGCGACCAACCCGACCGGGCTACCCGGATGTCGTGGCGAGTGTTTCGTCGAGCAGGCGGCCCTCGTACACGAAGCCCTCAACGAGGCGCTGGCGCAGGCGGCGGCGCGTCACGACTCGCGAGTGCACTTCGTGGACATCGCCCCGCTGTTCGCCGGCCACGAGGCGGGCGACGCGCTCGGACCCGATTGGCTGCGCGATCCGATCGAGACGTTCCTGGGCGTGCAGGTGCGGGCGTACTGCTCCGCAGACGACCCCTCCGGATCGTGGGTCAGTTCGTTCGATTGCATCCACCCCACCGGCGACGGCATGGCGGCCATCGCCGAAGCGGTGGCCGCGGCGTTCTCGACTTCTCGGGGTGGCTGAGGCGGCGCACCCCTCAGGGGTCGCCGGCGCCGGGCTCGGTCGCTGCGTGCTCCCGCCAGAGGTCGCGGTAGTCGCAATAGACGAGGTGATGTTGTCGCGCCCGCTCGTAGTCCCCTTGGGCGAGCGCGACCAGCGTGGACCGGGCGGCGGCTCGCAGGGCGCTGAGTTCGGCACGCCGTCGCGGGTTGGGGTGAGCGGCCACGGCGATGTCCAGCTGCTCCGAGGCCACCTCGTCGGACAGGTCCAGGGCGGCCCGCGCCTCGCTGAAGTCATCCGCACTGGCGCGGTCGAGGAGGTTCTCGTGTGCGGTGATCCAGTCATCGAGCACCGCTCCGTGCAGCCGCTGCCAGGCTTGCTCGGAGGCGGGATCGGTGGGGTCCGGGGGGAGCGTCGCCTCGACGATCCGACTTGAGTGCTCTTCGACTGCCCTGCGGTGGCCGCGCCGGCGGCGACCGACGAGGGCCAGCACCGCGCATGCGGCGACGACCAGTGCCGGCAGGAGGTAGCGGACGTAGACGCTGCTCACTTCGCCCGATCGGAGTGCTGAGCAGGCCGCAGGCCCAAAGCTGTGAGCGGTACCCGATCCGGCTAAGCCGGCGCCGGGATCTTGACCTGGAGCGGGGGCGCCTTCACGGTGTGCGCCGAGTGTCCGCACGCCCAGCAACTGTCGCCGGGCCGGCCGCGCCATGTGACGTCGCAGACACCACAGGCCATGACGGTGATGACGGCTTCCCTGTCCACGGTGCTCGTTTCGGCCTCGGCGCCGTCTGCAGTGCCCACCGGCGCGGGATTGTACGCAGGCGCCTTGTCGGGGTGGTGGATGTCCGGCCGGCGGGCTGCGCGGGCGGCCGGATCCCGCTCATTCCGGCGGCGGTATGAAGAGTTGATCCCCAGCGCGGATGTTGTCGGGATTCTCGATGTTGTTCAACGCCACGAGGTCGTCGAGGCTGACGCCGAATTGCTGGGCGATGCTGAAGAGCGTGTCGCCGGACTGAATCTCGTAGACGTGTTGGCTGCCGAGTTCCCGCGCCGGCTGGGCGGTGGCAGGAGTCGTCGGCGGCGGCTCGGGCGGCGAGGCGGGCGGCTGCTGGACGACGCCGGTCGCCGGGGTCTCCGGTGGCGGCGGGGGAGCGAGCGTGACGACGGTGTTGCTGCCGGCGCCACCGGTGTCGGTCGTGGGACCCTCGGTGTCGTCACCGGTGTCGAAGCAGGCGGTGAGCGTGATGACCAGCACGGCCGAAAGGCCGGCCAGGGTCATGCGCCCGAGAGTAGTGGCGCGTGCCATATGCACGAACTTAGTCGATCTGGGGTCATTTGAAGATCCGACTCTGTCGGCTGCAACTACAAGAATTGGCAGTCCCCGCAATGCGTCCCGTGCCGGCCGCCGGTCAGCCGGCCGGCGGGATGGTCAGCGTGTCGCCCTCGAAGATGACGTCGGGGTTGCTGATGTTGTTGGCTTCGATGACGGCGTCCAGGCTGACGCCGAACCGCTGGGCGATGCTGAACAGGGTGTCGCCGGCCTGCACCGTGTAGAGGAGGATTCCGTCGTCACCCACCACCGGTTCGGTCGGAGGAGGCGTCGGGGTCTCGATGACGATCGCCTGCGTGGTTGTCGGGGTTTCGATGACGATCGCCTGCGTGGTTGTCGGGGTTTCGATGACGACTGCCTGCGTGGTCGTCGGCGCGTCCTGGGGAGACGGGGAGGTGGACGACTCCTGGGACGTCGTGGTCGTCGTCGAATCGGGGTCGTCTTCGCCGAAACACGAGGTGAGCACCAGCGCCAGAACAACGGTGAGTGCGATCAGAGTGATTCGCCTACGAGGACGCGCATGAGACATGGCGTGAAGCCTACACCCGCGACCAGGGCAACTCAGGGATGCAATGAAGGGTGCATAAATCCCCCGGTCGGGCGTGTCGTGACAGTACGTTTGTCGCATGGACGCAATCCACCCCGGAGGTGGAGCGGCCGCGATCGCGACCGGGAATGCCGTGACGCCGCCCCGCAACGGGGCCCAGGGAGCGGTCGGCTGTGCCCACATGCTGTGCCCCGAGCCCGCAACCGCGCTGCTGCTCTTCGACGCTCGCGTGACCGCAGCCTGGCTCATGGACCTCGAGGGCCGGGCTTGGCGCGGCCTGCCCATGTGCACGGCGCACGCCAACCGGTTCCGGCCGCCCGTCGGCTGGGTTCTGTCGGACCAGCGAAGCCCGAGCCGTCGGCAGCGGTCCGACAGCCAGGGTTCGCCTGCTCCGGAACCGGCGGCGTCCGGCGCCGAATCGGCCGATGATTCGGAGTCCGGTGAACCCGCGCCTGCCCAGGAGCCGGCGCCGACGCCGCTGCTCACCCGGGCGTTCCGCACGACTGCTAACTCCGCGATCTGACGCCGCCGCCTAGGTGCGGCACACTCCTGACTCGGTGAACACCTCTTCGCGCGCCCGCGCCGTCCCGGTGCGCGTCACGTTGCTCGGGCTCTCCGCGCTGCTGGCTCTGGTACTGCCGGTCCTGCTTGCCGGCACCCCCGAGCGCGCCGGCGAGGTGTCCACCGACTCGACGCACGACCCGCCGCCGGTGCTTGATCCGGCACCGCTGCCCGCGACGCCCCCGCAGCCGCCGACCACCTCGGTCGCTACTCCCGCGGCGGTGTCACCCGAGGCACCACCGGAGGTCGGCGCCGCTGAGGAGCCGGAGACCTGGGTGGACGGAGCATCGTTCGGTCAGCCTCCTGCCGGCACGATTCGGGGGGTGCTCACGTTCCGCGGATCGCCGACTCGCAGCTGGTACGGAACCGGCCCGGTGCCGCGCAACCCGCAGTTGCTCTGGCGGTATCCGCGGAACAGCGACATGTGCGCCGAGTCCAGCTATCACGGTGAGATCGTGCGGTGGTGCGGCACCGGTTGGACCGGCCAGTCGGCGGTGTTCGAACGCAATGGGCGCACTTGGCTGGTGTTCGGGGCGTTCGACAACCACGTGCACTTCCTCGACGCCGCCACCGGGCAGGAGCTGCTGCCGCCCTTCGAGACCGGCGACCTCATCAAGACCTCGGTCACGATCGATCCGGATGAGTTCCCGCTGGCGTATTTCGGGTCTCGGGACAACTACTTCCGGATCGTGGCCTTCGACAGGGCCGAGCCGACGGAGCTATGGCGGCTGGGTGCCTACGACGTGTCGCCCACGCTGTGGAACGATGACTGGGACTCCAGCCCGCTGGTGATCGACGACCACCTCTTCCTGGGCGGCGAGAACAGCCGGTTTTTCGTCATCCGCCTGAACCGGGGCTACGACGCAAACGGTCTCGTGACGGTGGCTCCCGAGTTGCTGTTCCACTGGGCGGGTTGGGACGACGAGTTGCTGGCGGATCTGGAGGGACCCGATGAGGGCCACTTCAACGTGGCCATCGAGTCCTCTCCGGCCATCTGGGAGAACACGCTCTACTTCGCCAACTCGGGTGGTCTCGTGACCGGCTGGGACATCTCGGGTCTCGACGAGGGGATCATGCCCGAGCAGGTCTTCCGGTTCTGGGCGGGTGACGACATCGACGCCACACCGATCGTGGATGCCGAGGGGTACCTGTACGTGGGCGTGGAGTACGAGGAGCGCGACACGGCGCGCGCCCGCGAGGTGGGCCAGCTCGTGAAGCTCGACCCGTCGCGCCCCGACGATCCCATCGTCTGGTCGGTGCACGACCCTTCAGAGTTTCCCCAGCGGGGCGTGTGGAGCACGCCGGTGGTGTGGCGCGACATGGTGTTCGCCACGACCCACGCCGGCAGGTTCTGGGGCGTCGACCGCCAGACGGGCGAGATCCGCTGGGAGAAGCGGTTCAGCGACCTGCTGTGGAGCAGCCCGATCGTGATCGACGAGACGTTGATCCTGGCGGACGGAGCGGGGCGGATCACCGCCTACGACGTGAGCGACACCTCAGTGGAGCCGCCGGTCATCTGGCAGTTACAGGTCGGCAACGAGTGGCGCTTCGAGTCCTCACCGGTGATGTGGGACGGCGTGATCTACGTGGGGGGACGCAGCGGCGCCATGTACGCGGTCGGCGATGCCGCCGGCCGGTAGCGTGTGACGCCTATGAGCACGCCGGTGGCCGAGGATTCGCGCGAAGCCCGTACGGGACCGGGCACGTCCACCGAGGTGCTCCAGCGGGCGGCACGGCGATTCGGTGAGCAGGGAATCGTGCTCCCCACGTTCGCTCAGCTGGCCGAACCGCAGCGGATTCCTGCCGCCGTCCTGGCCACTCTGGCCGGCGTGGGTCGCAACGAGGCTGACGCCCGCAACCTGTGGCGGGTGCACTGGTACAACGACACCGCTTCGGGGGGTCTCCGGGAGGTTCCCTCCTACGTCGTGCTGCCGCCGGAGTTCACGGGCGTGGCGTCGCCGATCTTGGTGGCCTTCGGGGACACGTTCCCCATGATCGGCGCCCACAAGGTGCTGGCCGCCTACGCCTGCCTGGTGCCCCGCCTTGTCACCGGCGCTTTCGACCCCACCGCCCAGCGCGCGGTGTGGCCGTCGACGGGCAACTACGCCCGCGGCGGCGTGGCGATCAGCCGGATCATGGGTTGTCGCGGGGTGGCGGTGCTTCCGGAGAACATGAGCCGCGAGCGCTTCGAGTGGCTCGAGCGCTGGGTGGCCGACCCCGGCGACATCGTGGCCACACCGGGTTCGGAGAGCAATGTCAAGGAGATCTACGACGCCTGCGCCGACTTGGCGGCCACCGAACGCAACGTGATCTTCAACCAGTTCTCGGAGTTCTCCAACCATGCCGGCCACTACGCCGTGACCGGACCGGCCCTGGCGCACGCCTTCGCCGACCACGCCGCAGCGCAGCCGGGCCTTCGCCTCGCCGCCTTCGTGGCGGCGTCCGGCTCGTCGGGAACGCTTGGCGCCGGCGACTATCTCAAGGAGCGGCACGACACCCGCATCGTGGCGGTCGAGGCCTTGGAGTGCCCGACCATGCTCTACAACGGGTTCGGCGAGCACAACATCCAGGGCATCGGCGACAAACACATCCCCTTGGTCCACAACGTCATGAACAGCGACGCCGCGGTGGCGGTCTCCGACGCGGCCACCGACGGCTTGTTCATGGCCTTCGGCCACGAGGGAGGGCGGCGGGTCCTCGCCGAGCGCGGCACCCCGGCAGGCGTGCTGGCGTCGCTGGATCACTTCGGTCTGTCGAGCATCTGCAACGTGCTCGCCGCCATCAAGTACGCCCGCACGGCCTCTCTAGGCGCCGATGACGTGATCGTGACCGTTGCCACCGACGGTGCGGCCCTCTACGAGAGCGAGCGGCCGCGGTTGAGCGGCGCACGCTTCGGAGGCTCCTTCGACGGTGCCGCCGCAGCGGCGCAGATCGAGACGCACCTGTTCGGTGCCGACACGTCGCACGTGCTGCTGCTCGACGAGGTCGGCCGCAGCCGCATCTTCAATCTCGGCTACTTCACCTGGGTGGAGCAGCAGGGTGTCTCGGTGGAGGACTTCGAGGCTCGCCGTCAGGCGGCGTTCTGGGATCGGCTGCACGCCATGGTCCCAGCCTGGGACGCCATGATCGACGAGTTCAACGCCCGCAGTGGAGCCGCGGCCCTGCTCTGAGCACGCGTGGCCGTCGGGTAGTGGCATTGTGCTGATTGACGGGACCGCCGCTCGGCGGTCCGGCTGGGGTGGGATCGGCCGATGAACCGTCTCACCTCTGAGAGCGGCTGGTTGGGGTCGCCGGCCGGTCCTCGCTTCGATGTGGACGACGGCAGCGACAACCCCTTCCTGCGGTATCGACGCCTGCTGTGGGCCCACCGGCGATTCGCCGAGTCGGGTCGCTCCGACGGCGACTTCGTGACGGCGGTGGAGCGGCTCGACCGCCGGGTTGCCGAGATCGACGGGCGGGGATTCCGGGTGACGCCCAGCGGGCCCGCGCCGGGGTTAAGTAGGCGTCTCGGCGTGGAGCTCTGGGTGAAGGACGAGACGGGCAACGTCACCGGCACGCACAAGGCGCGCCATCTCATGGGCCTGGCGCTGCACCTCGAGGCCGACGCCGACGCCCCGCAGCGCCGGCTGGCCATTGCCTCGTGCGGGAATGCGGCCCTGGCTGCGGCCACCGTGGCCCGAGCCGCCGACCGTCCATTGGACGTGTTCATCCCTCCGTGGGCCGACGCCTACATCGTGGGCGCCCTCGAGGCTCTGGGCGCTGATATCGGGGTCTGCCCGCGGCGGCCCGGCGAGCTGGGCGATCCCTGCTTCAGCCGGTTTCGCGAGGCCACGTCGGCCGGCTCGCTGCCGTTCTGCGCCGTCGCCGTCGAGAATCTCTGGACCATCGACGGCGGTCGCACGCTGGCGTTCGAGATGATCGAGTCGCTCGCCGGAACGGGGGATCTGGACGCGCTGTTCGTGCAGGTGGGGGGTGGGGCGCTGGCGTCCAGCGTGGTGCAGGGTTTCGTCGAGGCCGCCGATGCAGGTGTCGTGGGCCGGCTACCGGCGTTCTACATGGTGCAGACCGAGGGATGCGCGCCGCTGCGGCAGGCCTGGGAGCGTCTCTCGTCGTTGGGCGCCGAGGTGGGGATGGACGCGGCCCTCGAGGCGGCCGAGGCGCAGCCCGAGCGGTTCATGCAGCCGTGGGCGCCACCGGAGGGGGACACCCCTCAGAGCATCGCCACGGGCATCCTGGACGACGTCACCTACGACTGGCTGCCGATTGCCTGGGGCGTGGCGGCTACGGGAGGCGACGTGGTGGTGGCGCCGGAGCATCTGGTGGCCGAGGCCCACGCTCTGGCCCGGCGCTGGACCGACGTGCCGGTGGATCCGACGGGCACGGCCGGCCTGGCGGGACTGCTGGCGGCTCACCGCGAGGGGCTCGTAGCGGACGGAGCGAGGGTGGGCGTGCTGTTC
>JAGWAK010000024.1:4317-19601 GCA_021296435.1 Acidimicrobiia bacterium | reverse complement strand
GGTAGAGGTTGTCGGTCCGGAGCCGCCCGGGGCCGGCGGATGTGAGCAGGATCAGCAGGCCGGACACGACGATCGAAGCGACCACGATGCGCGACTCCAGCGCGCTGCCGCCGTCGGCAACCCGCACCACGAGCAGCGGCAACAGGATCATCCGCGGCACCAGGAGCAGTAAGAGTTGTGTGGCGGACCCCAGTGCCCGCCCCAGCGGCGGCGCCTCGTGCGGCTCGTACCTCCCGTCGGGCGTGGCGGCACCTCGAGCCATGAGGCAACGCTAGACGCGGCCGCGGCGGGGCCCGGCAGCGAGCTCGCTGCCGGCCCGCACGCCGACGAGGGTCAGGGTCGGCGCCCGATCGGGTGCATGGACCCCCGGTGGAAGTTCTTCATGCCCGCCACGCGCAGCACCATCTCGGCGATCCGCCAGCCCTTGGCGGTGCGCCGGACCCGGCAGTGGTACTGCCCCCACATGTCACCGTCAGGCGCGCCGCTGCGATATTGGGTCCAGGAGTAGACGTAGGACGTGACGGCTGCCTCGCCGTCGCCGTCGGGGCTGATGCGCACGTTGGAGATGTGGTGGGAGCAGGCGCTGAAGATCTCCTGCTGGCCGCGAGCCACGGCGGCGACGATCTCCCGACGCCCGACGATGGTGGGGAACTCCGGCCCGTAGTCGAGCGAGGCGTCCTCGGTGAACACTTCGCCCACCTCCTCGGGCTCGTTGCGGTCCAAGTGCCACGCATAGGCGTACAGCAGGTCGGCGATCGCAGCGCGGTCGTCGGCGTTGAGGGATGCGCCGGGGTCGCCGGCGGGCAGGGTCGTCACAAACGCCGAGTCTAAGTCGGACTCGAGCATGGCCTGGGCGAGACCCCACGCGGTCGCACTTCCGCCCCGCCGGTGGAACGCCGCAGCCGCCGCCCTCGACGAGTCGCCGCAGCCCGAGCCGGCCGGCGCGGGCCATAATGCAACCCATGCGCTTCGGATTCTGGCTCGACACCTCCAACTCCTTCGAACATATGCGGCACGTCTGCGGGGTCGCCGAGGCGGCCGGCTGGGACGGCATCTGGGCACCCGACCACTTCATGCCGCCGCCCGAGGGCTACCCCATGAAGACCGGTTATCCCGACGGCCAGCCCGAACTGGCCGATGTGAACGAGTCCTGGGTGCTGATGGCGGCGCTGGCGGCCACGGTGCCGCGGGTGCGCCTCGGCCATCTCGTGCTGGGCAACACCTACCGCCATCCCGCGGTCACGGCCAAGATGGCGGCGACCGTGGACCGGATCTCCGGAGGGCGCTTCGTCCTGGGCCTCGGCGCCGCCTGGCAGGAGAACGAGCACCGCCGCTACGGCATCGTCTACGGCACGGCGCGCGAGCGGGCGGACCGCCTCGAGGAGGCCTGCGAGATCATCACCGGCATGTTCGCCAACAAGCGGACCGACTTCGCCGGCCGCTACTACCAACTCGACGGTGCCCCGCTGGCACCCAAGCCGGTGGGGAGGCTCCCGCTCATGATCGGCGGTGGCGGCGAGCGCCGCACGCTTCCCATCACCGCCCGATTCGCCAACGAATGGAACACCTGGGGTTCGCCCGATCACCTGATCCAGAAGATGGCCGTGCTGGACCGCTGCTGTACCGAAATCGGCCGGGACCCGGGCGAGATCGAGCGCTCGGCCGCCCTGCTTCTGGACCTGCGCCACAACTCCGCCGGAGCCGCCGAGCGCGCCGCGGGGCTCACCAAACCGCACCCCCACCTGATCGGGACGGTCGAGCAGGTCACCGAGACGCTCGCCGAGTACCACGCCGCCGGCGTCGACGAGGTCATCATCCCCGACTTCAACATGTCACCCGCCGAGACCCCTGAGATCCTGCAACGCATAGCGGAGGAGATCATCCCCACGTTCCGCTGACCGGTCGGCAGCCGAGAACGAGGGTGGGGGTCGGGGGGTCGGGCTGCGACGACTCTTCGCCCGTGCGTGGAGAAGCAGAGCGGCACCCCGGCCCCCGCCCGGGCAACCACAAGTCCGCGGGGCGCGCAACCGCCGGTAGTAGCTTGCCTTTCGGTGGTGTGAACCGCCGCCGGAGGCGCCGCTCACCCGAACTGAATCCGACCCCGCATGCTGTTCCCCACCTTCACGTTCGCCCTCTTCTTCATCGTCGTTCTGACCGTCGGGTGGCTCATGCCGGGTCGGCGCGCCTGGTGGAAGCTGTTCATGCTGGCCGCCAGCTACTTCTTCTACGCCTACTGGGACGCCCGCTTCGTGGGCCTCATCGCGGCCTCCACGGTGCTGAACCAGACTGCTGCGACCTGGCTGGGCCGGCTGCAGCATCCCGGCGCCCGGCGGGCCGTCGTCAGCGTGGCCGTCGCCGCCAACCTGGCCTCGCTGGGGTTCTTCAAGTACGCGGGATTCTTCGTGGACAGCGCCGAGAGCGCGCTGGAGGGCCTCGGCATCTCAGCCGACCTGCCGCTGCTGAACATCATCCTGCCGGTAGGGATCTCGTTCTTCACCTTCCAGGCCATCAGCTATGTACTCGACGTGTACCGGGGGGACGCCGAGCCCGCCAGGCCGCTGGACTTCGCCGTCTACCTGGCCTTCTTCCCCCAGCTGGTGGCCGGACCCATCGTGCGGGCTCACGAGCTGATCCCCCAGCTGAACGAGCCGCGAACCCTGCGCCACACCGACTTCACCCGGGCGGTCGTACTCATCGCCGCGGGGTTGTTCAAGAAGATGGTCGTGGCGACCTACCTGGCCGAGGCCCTGGTGGACGACGTGTTCGCCTTCCCCGACCGCTTCAGTTCGCTGGAGGTGCTGCTGGGGGTCTACGGCTACGCCATCCAGATCTACGCCGACTTCAGCGGGTACACCGACATCGCCATCGGGGTGGCCCTGCTGATGGGCATCCGCCTGCCCGAGAACTTCAACCAGCCGTACCGGGCGGCGTCGATCCAGGAATTCTGGCGCCGCTGGCACCTGTCGCTGTCCCGCTGGCTGCGGGACTACCTCTACATCCCCCTCGGCGGCAACCGCGGCGGGGAGTGGCGCCGGGACCGCAACCTGCTGCTGACCATGCTGCTCGGGGGCCTCTGGCACGGCGCCGCCTGGACGTTCGTGCTGTGGGGCGCCCTCCACGGCCTCGGTCTGCTCGTGGAGCGGCGGCTCGGCTGGCGCCTGCCGGGCGTCGTGGCCCGGGTGGTCACGTTCCACTTCGTCTGCTTCGGCTGGATCCTCTTCCGGGCCGAGTCGTTGGGGGCGGCCGGCGACGTGCTGGGCCGGCTCTTCACTGGCTGGGGTGCCGAACCCGCCAGCCTGACGTGGGTTCCTGTGGCGTTGATCGCCGTGGCCCTGGCGACCCAGTTCTGGCCGCGATCCGCCACCGAACCGACGCTCCGGGCCGCCAGCCACCTGCCCGTGCTCGTCACCGCCCTGGCCTTCTCCTGCTGGCTCGTCGTCCTGGAACAGTTCGGCCCCGAGGGCGTGGCGCCCTTCATCTACTTCCAGTTCTGAGCCATGGCACGCCGTCCACCCCCCGACTCGACGCCACCACCCCCGCAAGGGCCGCGGCCGTCAGGCGGGCGTCCGGCGTCCCCGCACCCGCCGCCGCCACAGGGGGCTCCCCCAGAGGACCGACCCTCCTGGCCACCCATCCGGCCCCTGGCCACCGATGGGCTGCGGCCCGACCGCCGGCGGCCGCTGCGGCCGCGCCAGGTCGTCGTGGCGGTGCTGGTGGCGCTGGGGATCGGGGCCCTGCTGGGCTCCGGCGCCCTTGTGGGGCTCGCCGAGCGCCAGCCCCTCGGGACCCAACGCGACGTCGCATTGGGGGCCGCCAAGGTCGCCGACCGCCTGGCCCACGGCCTCTCGCTCAACCGTCCCGCCGAGCGGCTCGCCGAGGCGCTCGACGGCGAGGAGCAGGTCTACGACGTCGAGGCCCTGATCGCCCGAGCCCGGGCAACCGCCCCGGCGGTGACCGAGTCTCCGCCACCGGCGGCGCAAGCCGAGGATCCGCAGGACGAGGTGCCGATGCCTCCGGTAGAGGACGGCGGGGTCGCTGTCGAGGACGAAGGGGCCGCTGATGCCGAACCGGAGACGGGCCCACCGCTTGACGGTCTCGTCACACCGATCGAGGGGGTCGACTGCGTTGTCACCGGGTCCGAACCGGCTCCCACCACCGGCGATGCGAGTGAGGACCCCACCGAGGCCGAACAGCCCGGCGGGGCCACCCCGGATCGCGACGGCGTGGACGGCGCCGGCGAACCCGACGTAGGCGAACCCGCGACCCACGACCCGGGATCCGAAGAGCCCGACGAGACCGACCCGGCACCAAAGGAGCCCGACACCGGTGACCCCGCTACCGACGACCCGGCAAGCGAGGAACCCGACATCGACGACCCGGCCACCGACCACCCGGCAGGCGAGGAGCCTGGGGACGACGCCGGTCTCCCTGAATGCCCCCCGGGCTACGTTCCCGCCTCCGAGGACGCCGAACCGCCACCGGATGCAGCAGGATCCGAGGAGGGCGAGCCCGGCCCCGAAGCCGGAGCCTTCGAGCCGGTCATTTTCGAGGCACCGCGGATGCCCGACGAGGAGAGGCCGCTGGTGATGTACGTCGGCGGCGACTCCATCAGCCGCGACCTGGGTGAAGGCCTGGCCCGCGTCAGCCCGGCGGACGTCGTGCGGATCGACCTTGACCCGCGGCCGGCAACCGGGCTGTCACGCCCGGACTTCTTCGACTGGGCCCAGCACCTGGCCGGCGTGCTCACCGAGAGCAGGCCGGATGTGATCGTGGTGCTCTTCGGAGCCAACGACTTCCAGAACGTGGAGCACGAGGGCGAGATCCTGGACCGGTTCGGCGACGAGTGGCTGGATCTCTACCGCCAGCGCGTCGACCGCATCATGACCCTGGTGAGCCAGCCCGATACCCAGACCATCTGGGTAGGTCAGCCGCCGGTCCGCGAGTCGCGGCTGGCGGGCGGCCTCGAGCGCATGAACGCGGTCTACGCCGAGGTGTCCGCCCGGCATCCTCAGATCACCTACATCGACACGTGGGCGCTGTTCAGCGACGGCGACGGTGACTACGTCGACGAGATCGACGGTGTCCGGCTGCGGCGCGAGGACGGCGTCCACCTCACCGTCGACGGCGGGAACCGTCTCGCCGAGGCGGTCTGGGGCGTGATCGCGCCCGCCTGGGGACTGGGTGATGATCCGAACCCCTTCGGCGATCCGCCGGAGGCGGTCCGCTAAGGTTCGCCCATGGCCGACATTCTCGTGTACCACAACCCCGGTTGAGGCAGTTCGCGCAGAACTCTCGACCTGCTGCGAGAGCGAGACGTCGAGTTCGACGTCGTTCAGTACCTGAAGCAACCTCTCGATCGGGCCGCTCTGGAGGCCCTTCTGGCGGTCTTGGACAACGACCCGTCAGACCTGGTGCGGCGCGACAAGAACTTCAGCGACCTGGGTCTGACCTCCGAGGACGTGGCAAGCGCCGAGCAGGTCGTCGAACTGCTGGCGGCGCACCCGAAGCTCATGCAGCGGCCCGTCGTCGTGCGCGGCGAGCGAGCCGTCATCGCCAGGCCGCCGAAGACGGTTCTCGAGTTGCTCTGAACCCTCCGCCAGCCAACCTTCCGCGCCCACCCGCAGCGACCACCCGGCCGAGACGCAAGTGAGCCATCCCGCGGATACTCCCACGCTCGTCGTCGAGGATCTCCGCACCTCCTTCGCCACCGAGCGGGGTGCCCTCAAGGCGGTCGACGGGGTGTCGTTCGCCCTGCACAGCGGGCAGACGCTGGGCGTCGTGGGTGAGTCGGGTTCGGGCAAGTCCGCCACGGCGCGCTCCATCATGAACCTGCTCCCGCCGGGCGCATCCACCAGCACCGGGCGCGTCCTGCTCGACGGGCGCGACGTCCGCAACCTGTCTCGCGCCGAGAGCCGGCACATCTGGGGCGTGGAGGCCTCCATGGTCTTCCAGAACCCGATGACCACGCTGAATCCGGTCATCCAGATCGGCCGGCAGATCGGCGAGGGTCTCCGCTACCACCGCCGGCTGTCCCGCGAGGCCGCCACGCGGAGGGCGCGGGAACTGCTGGAGCAGGTGGGCATCGCCGATCCCGATCGCCGGCTGCGGGAGTACCCCCACCAGCTCTCCGGTGGGATGCGCCAGCGGGTGATGATCGCCATCGCCCTCGCCTGCGAGCCGAAGCTGCTGATCGCCGATGAGCCCACGACGGCACTGGACGTGACCGTGCAGAAGCAGATCCTCGACCTGCTGGACCGCCTGCGCCGCCAGCACCGGATGGCGATGATCCTCATCACCCACGATCTCAGCGTGGTCGCCGGACGGACCGACGAGGTGATCGTGATGTACGCGGGACGGATCGTGGAGAAGGCGCCGACCCTGCGACTGTTCACGGCAATGCGCCATCCCTACACGAAGGCCCTGTTCGAGTCGATCCCGAAGGTGGCGCATCCCAGCCACACCCGGTTGCAGATCATCCCGGGACGTCCCCCCGACCTGGCAAAACTGCCGGCGGGCTGCGCCTTCGCACCGCGCTGCGCGCACGCGCAACCGCGCTGCCTCAGCGAGGCGCCACCGCTCTCGATCGGCGACGACACCGAGCACCTCTTCGCCTGCTTCTACCCCGCCGGTTCGCTGGAGGGTGAGGCCGCCGCGGCCGCCAACCGCGCCGCCGGCCGGACCGCTGGGGGACTGCGTCTCGCCAACGGCACCGGAACCGGCGAAGAGGTGAGTTCCTGATGGCCGGCGTCGGCTCGGCCCACCTGCGAGCGGCCGACGAGGTGCTGCTGCAGGTCACCGATCTGCACGTGGAATACCCGGTCGGCCGGGGGCGGAAGGTGAGCGCGGTGAGCGGGGTCAGCTTCGATGTCGCTGCCGGCGAGACCTTGGGGCTCGTCGGGGAGTCCGGCTGCGGGAAATCCACGACCGCCCGCGCCGTGCTGCAACTCCCCCACCCCACCGGCGGAGAGGTCGTCTTCGACGGAGTGGACCTCACAACGCTGCGGGGCGAGGAACTGCGGCGGGTCCGCACGGGCCTGCAGATGATCTTCCAGGATCCGATCGCCTCGCTGAACCCCCGCCGGGCCGTCGGCGACATCGTACGAGAGGGTCTGGACATCTGGCCGGACCATCCGCACCGCGTCACCGAGGGCGACGGCGGGGAAGCTGCGGCCAGCGACCGGGTGCGGGCCGTCCTGGGCAGCGTCGGCATGGATCTGGACGAGGTCGCCAGCCGCCGCCCGCACGAGTTTTCCGGCGGCCAGTGCCAGCGGATCTGCATCGCCCGGGCACTCGTCCTGGACCCGCGCGTGCTGATCTGTGACGAGCCGGTCTCGGCGCTCGACGTGTCGATCCAGGCTCAGATCCTGAACCTCCTGGAGGATCTGAAGGAGCTGTACGGCCTGACGATGCTGTTCATCGCCCACGACCTGGCGGTGGTGAAGAGCATCAGCGACCGCGTCTGCGTGATGTACCTGGGTCGGATCTGCGAGATCGGCCCCACCGAGGCGATCTTCGACCGCCCGGCCCACCCCTACACCGACGCCCTGCTGGCCTCGATCCCCCAGCTCGATCCGGGAGGCGAGGCCGAGGAGGACATCCTGGCCGGTGATCCACCCTCGCCCTTCGACGTGCCCTCCGGATGCCGCTTCCGGACACGCTGCCCGCGGGCCACCGAACTGTGCGCCGAGCAGGTGCCCGAGTTGCGCCCGGCCCCCGACGGGCAGTTCGTGGCCTGCCACTTCCCCCTCACAGGCGACTTGGTGCAGTAACCGGCCCAATGAGAGTCCAACGCATGGGCGAGCGTGAGTTCATCGCGCTCATGGCAGCCCTCACCGCCAGTACCGCCCTGGGCGTCGACGTGATGCTGCCCGCGCTCGGCGAGATCCGGGATACGTTCGGACTGCCGGGCGACTCCACAACCCTCTCCTGGACAGTGAGCCTCTACCTGCTGGGTTTGGGATGCGCCCAGCTCGTCTTCGGGCCTCTCGCCGACCGGTTCGGTCGCAAGCCGACGCTGTATGCCGGCCTGGCGCTGTACGTCGCAGGAGCGGCCGGTTCCGCGCTGGCGCCCTCGCTGGGGTTCCTGCTGGCGAGCCGCGTCGTCTGGGGTTTCGGCGCCGCCTCCCCGCGGGTCATGGCACTGACGATCACCCGTGACCGGTATGTGGGCGACCGCATGGCACGGGTGATGTCGCTGATCATCGCGGTGTTCCTGATCGCCCCGATCCTCGGACCGGCGATCGGGGAGCTGCTGCTGCTGAGCGGGACGTGGCGGTGGGTCTTCGGCTTCTCCGTCGTGACCGCGGTGGGACTGGCCGTCTGGCTGGTCCGCCTCGACGAGACCCTCGACCCCGCCCACCAGCTGCCCCTCGACCTCAAGCGCCTCTCGAAGGCCTTCGGGACCATCGTCGGCACCCGCGTCACGCTGGGTTACGGCTTGGCCCTCACCTTCGAGTTGAGCGCCTTCACGGCCTTCCTCGCCAGCTTCGAGTTGCTCCTCGACGATGTGTACGACCGCAGCGGGCAGTTCGCCCTGCTGTTCGGCGCCAGCGCGGCGGTCATGGCGATGGCCGCCCTGGGCAGCGCCCGCACCATCGCTGCTGTGGGCTCGGAGAAGGTGTTGCGGACCGCGATCCTCGCCCATGCGATCGGGGGGTCGGCGCTGGTGGCGATCTCCCTCACCGGAGGGGGCGCCCCGTCGTTCTGGCTCTGGTACGCCGTGCTGACCGGGCTGAACGCCCTCCACGTCGTGATCGCACCCATCTGCAACTCGCTGGCCATGACCCCGATGGGCGAGATCGCCGGGACGGCCTCGGCGGTCATCGGCGCTGTCTCCCTTGTCGTCGCCTCCCTGCTGTCGTCGATCACCAACAATCTCATTTCCGGCTCGGTGACGCCGCTGTCGTTGGGGTATCTCTGCTACGGATTGCTCGCCGGTGCGTGCATCCTCTGGGCAGCCGGCAGGCCACGTCGGAGCACCGGGCCGGTTAGCGTGCGCGCATGAATTTCTCAGGCAAGACCGCCATCGTGACCGGGGCCAGCCGCGGCATCGGCGCCGCGATCGCGGTCGAGTTGGGGCGGCGGGGAGCCAACGTGGTCTGCGCGGCGCGTGCCAGCGCCGCGAACCCCCTCCGCCTGCCCGGCACGGTTGACGAGACCGCCCAGGCGATCAACGAGGCCGGTGGGGTGGGGCTGGCGGTGCCGTGCGACCTGACCGGCGACGGCGACATCGAGCACCTCATCACCGTCACCGTGGAACGCTTCGGACGGCTGGACATGCTGGTCAACAACGCCGCAGTCAGCTTCGGCGGCGACCTGGACATCCCGATGAAACGGTTCGACGTGCTGATGCGCATCAACGTGCGGGCACCGCTCGTGGCTACCCGGCTGGCCCAACCCCACTTGGCGGCCGCACCCGACGGGGGGCGCATCCTCAACGTGGGCTCGGTCACCGCAACCGGGTACTTCCCCACCATGCTGACCTACGGCATGTCCAAGGCGGCGCTCGAACACCTCACCGTCACCTCCGCGGCGGTGCTGGCACCCGACGGCATCGCCGTCAACTGCTACCGCATCGACGTCCAAGTGGCCTCGGAGGGGTACGTCATGAACGCGCCTGACGCCGACCATTCGACCTGGGCCGACACCGCCACCGCGGCCGACGGGGCGCTCTGGATGCTGTCCCAGCCCACCGACTGGACGGGGTGGATCGTGCCGATGCTGGCGCTGGCCGAACACGTGCCCTCCATCGCCCGCCTGGGCCAGGACCAGTTCACCCCCACCGGCCCCTGGACGATCGCCTCGGCACTCGGGGGGTCGCTCGACCTCTAGGGTCGCCGGCCACCGGATCCCGCCGGCGTCAGTCCGAGGGCACCACCACCGGGACGATCATGGGGCGGCGCTGGGAGCGGTTGGACACGAGGGTGCCGGCCGTGCGGCGCACCACGCGACGGACGTCTGCGGCGGTGGCGACCGACTCGTCGCCCAGGAACTCCGCCACCGCTGTGGCCAACTCCTTCTCCATCTCGATCTCGAGGGAGTCGGCGTCGGACTCGTCGAGCCAGCCCCTGCTGGTGACCCGCGGCGCCCCGACCAGTTCGCCTGCCCCGAAGTCCACCACCACGGTGGCGACCACCACCCCTTGGGCGCCGAGGATGAGCCGCTCCCCCAGCACGCCCCGGTCGGATCCGGTGAACGGGCCGTGCACCAAGACGTGCTCACCGGCGCACACGCCGGGCTCCACACGGAGGCCGCCGTCGTCCAGCACCACCTGGTCGCCGTCGCGTGCTACGAGCACGCGCTCGGCGGGCATTCCCAGACGGCGCGCCAGAGCGGCGTGCGCCCGCAGGTGGCGCAATTCGCCGTGCACCGGCACGAACCAGTCCGGCGAGGCCGCCTGATGCAGTGCCGCCAGCTCGTCCTGGCGGCCGTGGCCGGAGGTGTGAATCTCGATCTCGCCGGAGTGCACCACCCGGGCGCCACGCTCGATCAGGTCGTTGATCATGCGGCTCACCCGGAACTCGTTGCCGGGGATCGGGTTGGAGCTGAGCACCACCGTGTCGTCGGGACCGATTTCGATCCAGCGGCTGTCGCCCGCGGCCGCTGTCGCCAGCGAGGAGCGCTCCTCGGCCTGCGACCCGGTGGAGATCACGCACAGCTCGCCGGGCGCCATGCCCGCGGTGTCGGCGATGTCCACGACGGCGCCGTCGGGCGCCCGCAGCAGGCCCAACTCCCGGCCGAGGGCCACGTTCTTCTTCATCGAGAGCCCGAGGGTGGCCACGCGCCGGCCGTCGGCGGTCGCCGCGCTGATGATCTGCTGCACCCGGTGCAGGTGGCTGGCGAAGCACGCCGCCACGATGCGCCTCCCGGCGTTGGCCGCGAAGACGCGCGACAGCACCGGTCCGATGTCACTCTCGGAGCGCGAGCTCCCCGGCTGCTCGGCGTTGGTTGAGTCGGCCAGGAGCAGGCGCACACCCGGGTCCTGGGACATGGCGCCGATGCGGGCCAGGTCGGTCCGGCGCCCGTCGACGGGAAAGAAGTCCAGCTTGAAGTCACAGGAATGCAGCAGCACACCCTGCGGCGTGCCGATGGCGGTGATGACTCCACCTGGTACCGAGTGCGTCACAGGCACGAACTCGCAGGTGAACGGTCCGACCTGGATCGTCTCACCGTCGGCGATGGGGATCAGCCGGGCCCGGTCGCCGTAGCCGGACTCGACTATGCGGCGCCGCGCCAGCCCCAGGGTGAACGGGGTGCCGTAGATGTCGCAGGGAACCTTGGCGAGCAGGTGGTTCAGCGCCCCGACGTGGTCCTCGTGACCATGCGTGGCGATGCAACCGACGACCTTGTCGGACCGCTCGAAGACGTAGGACAGATCGGGCAGGATCGAGTCCACCCCGGGACGGTCCTCGCCGGCGAACATCTGACCGCAGTCCAGCAGCAGCAGGGCTTCGCCGGTCTCGATGGCCGCACAGTTGCGGCCGATGTCGCCGAGACCGCCGAGAAAGGTGACCCGTACAGCCTCAGCCAAAGCCGAGTTCCCGACCCAGGCGAGTGGTCGCCAGCGTGGCCCTGGCGTCGTCGGCCAGCCCCGCCGGTTCGGCGTCCATCGGGGGACGGCACCGTCCGGCCGGGCGGCCCAGCACCCGCAGGAGCGCCTTGGTGGGGATGGGGTTCGGTGCCGCATCGCCCGTCTCATAATCGAACGACGGGCCCATGGCGGCGTTGATATCCCGGGCGGTCGCGGTATCACCCCGCTCCCAGGCCTCGAACATCTCAAGGTGCTCGGCGGCGGTCCAGTGCGTGGCCACGCCGATCACGCCGACCGCTCCGACCGCCAGCAGCGGCAGGGTGAGGGCGTCGTCGCCGCTGTAGACCTCGAAGCCGTCGGGGGCGGCGGCGATGAGGCGACCGGTCTCGGCGGGGTCGCCGGCGGCGTCCTTGATGCCGGCCATGTTCTCGGTGTCGTGCGCCAGCGACAGCAGCGTGGCCGTGTCGACCTTGCGACCGGTTCGCACGGGGATGTCGTAGATGATCATGGGCAGGTGCGTGGATTCGGCGATGGTCCGGAAGTGGTCGTACAGGCCGGCCTGCGGGGGGCGGTTGTAGTAAGGGGCGACCGACAGAATGCCGGCGGCGCCCACCGCGGTGGCCCGCTCGGTCAACTCGACGGCGGCGGCTGTGTCGTTGCTGCCGGCCCCGGCCAGGATCGGCACGTCGGTGGCGTCTGTGACCGCCGCGATCAGGTCGATCTGCTCGTCGTGGCTGAGGGTGGGCGACTCGCCGGTGGTGCCCGCCACGACCAGCCCCTCGTTACCACACGCCACCAGCCAGCGAGCCAACTCGGCGGCGCCGGCGAGGTCCAGAGCGCCGTCGTCGCTGAACGGCGTCACCATGGCGGTGACGACGCGGCCGAAGCGCGGCGAGGGATGGCCGTGGTGTGCCATTGAGCCGAGGCTACCTGTCGCCGGTCGCCGGTGCGCGGTGCGCCGCGGGGCTCAGCGGAAGTCGCGGGAGGCGGGTACCGGGGCGGTGGGCAGCGCTTCGAGTCTCTCGGCGACGACGTTCAGCACCCCCTCGGAGTGCTCCAGCCGGCCCCGTACCAGCACGGCCGGCGCGGTGGCCGCAACCTTGCGGTGGTATTGCCAGCAACCGGGCGAGACCACCACGTTCATCAGCCCGGTCTCGTCCTCGAGGCTCAGGAAGATGACACCGCCTGCGGTGGCGGGACGCTGGCGATGCGTCACCACTCCCCCCACCAGCACCTTCTCCCCGTCGCTGCAGCCGACCAGATCGGTCGCCGTCACCACGCCGAGTGCCGCCAGCTGCTCCCTGATGAAGCGGGTGGGGTGGCCGTCGGGAGCCACGCCGGTGGCCCAGAGGTCGGCCCGGGACTCCTCGGCGGGCGACATGGCCGGCAGCGGGGGCGCCCGCTCGCCGACGACGACGCCAGGAAGCCGGTCGGCGCCCGCCCGGCCCAGTGCCCCCGCCGTCCACAGCGCGGCGCGCCGGTCGAGGTCGAAGCAGCCGAAGGCCCCGGAGGTGGCGAGCGCCTCCAGCGCCGCCGGCGACAGCGACGGCACCCGCCGGCGCAGATCCTCCACCGAGCTGTAGGGCCGGCCGGCGTCGATCTCGGCGGCGAGTTTCTCACCGACGCCCCGCACGTCCTCGAATCCGAGCCGCACCGCCCAGCCGCCGGTGGAGTCCTCCGCCCGCTCCAGGCCGGCGGCCGCCGCCGAGGCGTTGAGATCGGGGGTGCGCACCACCACCCCGTGGCGGCGGGCGTCGCCCACCAGGGTGTGGGGTGACCAGAACCCCATCGGCTGGGCTCGCAGCAGGGCGGCGCAGAACGCCGCCGGATAGTGGTACTTGATCCATGACGAGGCGTAGACGAGATACGAGAACGACACGGCGTGGCTCTCGGGGAAGCCGTAGTTGGCGAAGGCGTCCAGCTTCCGCCAGATCTGCTCGCCGACCCCCTCGTCGATGCCGTTGGACCGCATGCCCGCGAAGAACCGCTCCTTGAGCTGCCCCAGGCGCTCGTGGCTGCGCTTGGAGCCGACCGCCTGGCGGAGCTGATCGGCCTCGGCCGCGCTGAAGTTGGCCGCGTCGATGGCGATCTGCATGAGCTGCTCCTGGAAGAGCGGCACGCCGAGGGTCTTGGCGAGCGCCCGCTCCAGCAGCGGATGGGGGTATGTGACCTCCTCGGTGCCGTTGCGGCGCCGGATGTACGGGTGGACCGAGCCGCCCTGGATGGGGCCGGGCCGGATGAGGGCCACCTCCACGACCAGGTCGTAGAAGCAGCGGGGCTTCAGCCGGGGCAGCGTGGCCATCTGGGCGCGCGACTCCACCTGGAACACCCCCACCGTGTCGGCCGCGCAGAGCATGTCGTAGACCTCGGGTTCCTGTGGCAGGGCGGCGAGGTCGATCTCGGTGCCGTCGGAGGTGGCGACGAGGTCGATGGCGTACCGCAGCGCCGACAGCATCCCGAGCCCCAGCAGGTCGAACTTCACCAGCCCCACCGCGGCGCAGTCGTCCTTGTCCCACTGCAGCACGCTGCGACCCTCCATGCGCGCCCACTCCACGGGGCACACCTCGATCACGGGCCGGTCGCAGATGACCATGCCCCCGGAGTGGATCCCCAGGTGGCGCGGGAACCCCTCGATCTCGGCGGCCAGTTCCAGCACCTCGGCCGGGACGGGGCTGTGCGGGTCGGCCGCCTCCTGCTGGATGCCCTGCCGGTGCTCGACCAGCTTGGACAGCGAGTCGGTGTGGCCCAGTGCCCGGGCCGCGTCGCGCACCGCCGAGCGGGAGCGATATGTGATGACGTTGGCCACCTGGGCGCAATGGTGGCGCCCGTAGCGCTCGTAGACGTACTGGATGACCTCCTCGCGGCGACCGCTCTCGATGTCCACGTCGATGTCGGGGGGACCGTCGCGCGCCGGGGATAGGAACCGTTCGAAGAGCAGGTCGAGCGAGACGGCGTCCACGTTGGTGATGCCGAGGGCGTAACACACCGCCGAGTTGGCGGCCGAGCCGCGCCCCTGGCAGAGGATCCCCGATCGACCGCAGAACTCCACGATGTCCCACACCACCAGGAAGTAACCGCAGAACCCCAGCGTCTCGATGATGTGAAGTTCCCGGTCGAGTTGCGCCCAGGCGCCGGTGACCCGCTCGGCGCCGCGAGGCCCGTAGCGGCGGGTGCCGCCGTCTGTGACCAGGCGGCGCAGGTAGCCCGCCTCGTCGAGCCCGTCGGGGCAGGGGTAGGGCGGCAGGTCGGGGGCCAGCAGCTGCAGATCGAAGGCGCACTCGCGCCCCAGGTCGGCGGCCCTCTCCACGACCCCCGGCCAGCGGGCGAAGCGCGCCGCCTGCTCGGCGCCCGAGCGCAGGTGGCGACCGGCCGGCGGCAGCCAGCCGTCGATCTCGTCGAGACTGCGGCGGGCCCGCACCGCTGCCAGCGCGGTGGCGAGCCGCTGCCTCCCCACCGAGTGGTGGTGCACGTTGCCGGTGGCGACGAGCGCCAGACCCCTGCCGGCGGCCAGTTCCGCCAGGGCGTCGTTGCGAACCGAGTCGTCCGGCAGCCCGTGATCCCACAGCTCGACGGCCACGTTGGCGGCACCGAAGTCACAGGTGAGCCTCTCCAGCGCCCGGCGGGCGGCCGGCAAGCCTCCCGCTGCCAGAGCCCGCGGCACCGCCCCCTTGCGGCAGCCGGTGAGGATCAGCCACCGGTCGCCGGTGCCCGCCCCGCCGAGGGTGACGAGGCGCTCGTAGTCGATCCGGGGCGC
>JAGWAK010000024.1:0-4304 GCA_021296435.1 Acidimicrobiia bacterium | reverse complement strand
ATGGCTCGCGCCAGCAGCGCATAGCCGCGGGGATCACGGGCCAGAACCAGCAGGTGGACGCCGGCGGGGTCGGGCACCCCGGCACGCTCGGGGTCCTTCCGGCGGCGCCGGGCGGGCTGCACCGGGGAGGGCGCCTGCGGCGGCAAGGTGAGCTCGGCGCCGAAGACCGTCGGGAGCCCGAGCGCCCCGGCCGCCTCGGCGAAGCGCACCACGCCGTAGAGGCCATTGTGATCGCAGATGGCCAGCGCCTCGAGCCCCAGCCGGGCCGCCTCGGTTGCCAACTCCTCGGGATGGGATGCCCCATCCAGGAAAGAGAAGTTGGAGTGGCAATGCAGTTCCGCGTAGCGGATCGACCCTTGGCGGCGGGCCAGATCGGCCGGTGGCCGGTACGCCTGCCGCTTGCGTGACCAGGCCGGGCTGTCGTTCCCGTCGCCCGCCCAGATGTCGGTGGGGCGACCTGCCGAAGCCCGGTCCGAGAGCAGGCGCTCGATATCACTCCATGGCACATTGGGATTGTTCCAACCCACTCCCCTACTTTATACGAATATATGTTCGCTATCGTCGGGGTCGACCGGCCATCAGTCCCACAGGGCAGTCACCTGCCACCGTCCCCGCTCGAGCACTGCCAGGCACCCCAGACCGTCACCGGTGAGCAGCTGGAGACGAGCCCGGCGGCGCCGGCACCCCCGATCCCACCAGCGCTCCTCGGTAGGCCAGGGCCCGGCCCAAGCCGCCACCGCCACCGAGCGCCCGCCGGCCTGCAGCCGGGCCGGCGGCGCCGAGAGCGAACCCCGGCCGTCGACCCGCACAGCGGCGCCCGAGGCGTCCTGCACCTCGGCGGGCCACGGGGCCGGAAGGAGACGAGCCGGTGACGGGGCCGGCAGCCTGCCGGGCCAGGGACGGTCATCGCCGGCGATCCGGCGGTCACGGACATCGGTGCTGGCCGCCGGAACCAGCGCGATCTGCTCGTCGACCCCGCGGCCGGCGCCCCGGGTGGGGACCTTGACCGCTTCGGCACCCAAACGGCCGCAGAGGCGGGCGGCGACCCGGGCGGCGCGCTCGTCCGCCTCGGCCTCGCCGCCCCAGAATCCCAACTGACGCCCCCGGACCGGGGCGAGTTCGTCGGCAACGAGCACCAACCGGGTGATCCCGCCGCCCTGCCGGGAGGCACCCGAGCCGGCGAGTTGGCTGCCGAACTGCCAGCGGACCCGGTCGGCGATGTCACCCGCCGACAGTCCTCCCTCGTGGCGCCAGAGCCGCAAGAAGCTCTCGCCTTCGGTGGTCTCGGCCTCGACGGCGATCCGCAGGCACGACATCCCGGCCTTCTCCAGGCGCCGGTGCAGTTCCTCGGCAAGGGCGCGGCCACAGAAGGCCACCCGGTCCAGGCGGTCGGCGGGCGGCTCGATCTCGGTGCTCACCGACCAGTCGGCGAGAGGTTCCCGCGGGGCGAGGGATCGCTCGTCAACCCCGGCGGCGAGGCGCCAGGCGTACCGACCTTCGGCGCCGAAGCGCCCCAGCACGTCGGCTTCCGGCAGCGCCGCGAGGGCGCCGAGGGTGCCGATACCCAGGCGAACCAGCACATCGGTGAGTTGGGGGCGACCCAGCATCCGGACCGGCAGGGGCGCCAGGAACGCGGCAGCGCCGCCCGGGCGGACAATGCGCACCGGATCCGCCAGTTCCGCCGCCACCACCGCGGTGAAGGGACCCTCTGCGATGCCGACCCGCACCCCGGCACGCCCCCCGAGGGCCTGCGACATGCGCTCGAGGATCAGCTCGGCCAGGACCGCTTCGCCGCCGAAGTAACGGGACGGACCCCGGGAGGCGAAGGCGCAGGTCCCAGGCGCCGACACCTCCACCTGCGGGGTGACGTCGCTGAGGGCCGCCACGGCCGGCTCGAAGGCGCCGGCCCCCAGGAAGTCGCCCTCGCCGGCACCGGCTTCGCTGGGAACGCAGCGGACCACCAGCGTGCGGACCAGGGCGGTCATACCACGACCGCCGACGCCCCGGGACCACCGAGCGCCGCCACGGCCGGCTCGCCGGCACCGGCCTCGATAGAACCGGCCTCGCTGGGAACGCAGCGGACCACCAGCGAGCGGACCGGGGCGGTCATGCCACGACCGCCGACGCCCCGTTGTCGGGGAGTGCCGCGCCGGGGAGCGCCGGGGTGGCTGGCTCGCCGGCGCCTGCAGGCAACCGGTCGGACCGATCCTCCGCCAGGACCGGCGCACCGTCCGGGCCCGGCAGCAGCAGGTCTACCGAGCGCGGCCTGCTGGCCGCGCCGCGCCCCTGCGCCCGTACCGACACATGGCGGGAATGCAGCAGGCCCCAGCCGTCACCCAGCCCGCTCCAGCGCGACGAGACGACCTGCAGGCGCACATCGGCGCCACCGGGGACTTCCCGGCCGAGTTGGACCAGCACCGATCCCCGCTCACGCAGCCTGGCCGCCAGCCGGCGATGATCCGCCGCCCCGAGCCGGACCTCTGAGCCCACCAGCACGATGTCCACCGAACCCACCAGCGCCGCTGTGGCCTCGGCGGCGCCACGAGGCTCGGGAGCGGCGACCATCAGCAGGCGTTCGAGCACCACCCCGGCCTCGGCCGCCGCGGCCAGGCCCAGACCCTCCTCCCCCACCACCGCGGTCCACGAGCCGGCGGCCGACGGGCCTGCGGCGACGGCCAGAGCCAGCGAGGTGGCACCGTCACCAGCGGTGGTGACCACCCATCCTCGCCGCAGGGCGCCGCCGGGGAAAAGGTCCCGCAGCGGGGCCAGCACCGGCAGGGTCCGCTCATGGGCAGCGGTGAGGGGGGCGACCCGCTCTCCCAGCAACCGCAGATGATCCCGCCCGCTCCCAAGCGCCCCACCGGACGCGTGCCCCGTCGTGTTCCTGCACCGAAGGTGACCCCGCCCACTCTCGGGCGCACCACCGGCGGCCATGTTCTCCGGGGCGTCCTCTGGATCGGACATCCGACCAGCATCGAACATCTGTTCGTATCTGGCAAATCGGCAGCGACCTTGCAGCCCACGCTCTCCGCGGCTGCTGTCAATGTCCGAGATCTCGCCCCTACGTCATTCCGGCGCAGAGCCTGTCCCGAACTCCATCCGGAGTGGAATCCAGTCACAGCGGGTGTGGGGAATCCCCCGGCGTGCTGGTTCACCATCGTCATTCCGGTGAAGGCCGGAGTCCATGCTTGCGGAGTTCGGTAGTTCCCGCTCCGGCGACTGAGACTCAGCAGTTGGCCATTGCCCGGAGTGCATCGCACATCCGGAGGCGCCCGACCCCGTCCAGTTGTCCGAGCCGCCGCGTGAGGACCGACTTCGGCACCGCGGCGAGATTGTCGAACGAGATGACGCTGTCGTGGTCGATCCCCTCGTCCGGTCCGACCGGGACACAAGTCGGAATCGAGCGAATCGTGCTCGTCACCGGCGCCACGACCACGTTGTTGAGCACAGCGATCGCCTCGTCACGCGAGACGACCAGTGCCGGGCGACGCTTCTGGTTGGGCGGCTCCATGAGCCACAGTTCGCCTTGGGCTACCACGGCTCGGCTTCGGTCATGGCGATCGCGTTGGCCATCGCCTGGGCGTCGTCATCGACTGTTTGCGGCTGCTCCCGGTACGAGTCGGCGATGGACCTGCCGATGCGCGCTCGCTCGACCGACTCGGCGAGATGCTCGACCGCCCGGCGGATCACCGCCGAGCGCGTATCACCGATGCCCGCAGCGACGAGACGGTCGATGACCTCGATCTGCCGGGAACTGAATCGCGTCGGCACTGCCGTTGTCATACAAACAGTATACGGGATGGCCAGGTCTCCAGGATCGTGTCAGCCCCACGCCTCAGGTTCGGAGTTCGGGGTTGGTCGCGGGCGGGGGGTTGGCGAGGCGGAGGTGTGCGGGGGGACGGAGGTTGGGGTGCCCGCCGGGCGGGGTGTGGAGCTCGGAGTTTCGCTCGTGGACCAGGTCGTGGCAGGAGTGGCAGAGCAGGGCCAGGTTCTCGATGAGGGTGGGGCCGCCGTGTCTCCAGAATCTGATGTGGTGCGCCTCGGATTCCTCGTCGGTGGCACAGCAGCCGTTGCAGCCGCCGTCGCGGGCTGCGAGCAGCATGCGTTGGGCTTCGTTGGGGTTGCGGCTGGTGCCGATGGCGATGTTCTGCCAGTTGGCGTCGAACAGCACCGGCATGACCCTGGCGTTCACCGCCAACTCTGCGGCGACCTCGACGGGGATCGGGG
Source organism: Acidimicrobiia bacterium (assembly GCA_021296435.1). Classification (GTDB taxonomy): domain Bacteria; phylum Actinomycetota; class Acidimicrobiia; order Acidimicrobiales; family CATQHL01; genus VXNF01. The sequence continues at coordinate 77 of JAGWAK010000024.1, read as the reverse complement.
TGCCGTCGTCGAGCCGCGGGTTGAGCAGGCGGCCGCTGGGGTGGTCGTAGTCGGTGAGCGCCAGCAGGGTGGTCTGC